>JBNKUW010000049.1:0-16386 GCA_050298835.1 Marivivens sp. | reverse complement strand
GCATTGCGATCTGTGCGACAAGCCTGCGGATGTGTTCGATGGGACGACACCCGTGCGGATGGCACTGTCGGCGGCGTTGCGCACGGGTGAAAGCTATGGCGCAGGGCATCTGATCGAGATTTTGCTGGGGTCGGACATCGAGCGTATTCAGCAGCGCGGACATGACCAATTGCCGACCTACGGGGTAGGCAAGGAGTTTTCCCGCCGTGAATGGCAGGCGATTTTCCGGCAAATGATGGGGCATGATCTGTTGCGGCCCGACCCCGAACGGCATGGCGGCCTACGGATGACCGAAAAGGCGCGGCCGATCCTGCGGGGTGAGGAAAACATCCAACTCCGCCGAGATACGATCAAAGCAGCAAAGACGGGCAACAAGATCAAGATGCTGGTGAGCGAGGACGACGCGCCGCTGCTCTCTGCGCTCAAGGCGAAACGGCGGGCGCTGGCCGAGGCGGCGAGCGTGCCTGCCTATATCATTTTCAACGATTCCACACTGATCGAGATGGCGCAGACGCGGCCAAGGACGCTCGATGATATGGCGGGGATCAGCGGGGTCGGGGCGAAAAAGCTCCAGAGTTACGGCGATGCGTTCCTTGAGGTCGTTGCCGGAGAGGTCGAACAGATCCATCCAGCGCGGCGCAAACTGGCGGGGCGGGCGGAAGGGTCGCTCTACGACCGTTTGTTGGCGGTTCAGGCCGATCTGAGCAAGGGTGAGGACGGAACGGGTAAACCAATGACCTGTTCGGCGTCTTTGCTTGCGAAAATTGCCCAATCGCGTCCGCGCGACCTGACGACGATGGAGCGACTGTTGGGGGCACGTTATGCAGAGCGGTTCGGTGAAGCATTCCTAGAGGCGGTACACGAAGCGTCCTAGTTTCTGCAGATCGTCAATCGTGCGCGGAGCCCGTGATCGCCCCGTTCGAAGTCAAGCGTACCACCATGCTGCTCGGCCACTGCCTGTACGATGGTCAGGCCAAGCCCGTAGCCATTTACCGATCCGACGTTATCGCCGCGTTTGAACGGTTCTGTCAGGGCGGCAATGTCATCGGGACCAAAAGAGCCTTCGTCCTCGACCAGAATGGTGGCGAAGAGGCTATCGGCATAGATAGAAACATGCGCGCGGCGGCCGTATTTTAACGCGTTGTCGATCAGGTTCGATACAGCGCGTTGCAGGGAAACCGGTCGCGCAATGGCGAGGATTTTCTGATGTTCAGGAAGGTGTGTCAGGCTTTGGCGTGACATGAAAACAGACCGGCCACCCTCCATCACAGTTGGGGGGCGGGCAACAAGATCAACGGGTTGGCCCATATCTGTGTAGTCATCCACGATAGATTCAACGAGCGAGGAGAGGGAGAGTTTCCGCGGTTCCTCTGTCGTCATTTCGGATCGTGTATAAGTTAGTACGCTTTCGATCATGCCCGTCATGCGGTCGATATCGGCATCGATGCGGGTGCGCAGATCGTCGTCTTCGATCAGGGCGGTTCGCAGGCGCAGGCGCGTGGCAGGGGTGCCAAGGTCATGGCTGACTCCTGACAGAACCACGGCGCGATGTTCGAGCTGTTCGCGTTCGCGGGCAAGATAGGCGTTCACCGCATCAACGATTTCACGCAGTTCTTGCGGACCGTCCACCTGGTAGCTTTGCGGGCCACCCAGTCGGCGCCTGTCATGTAATTCCTGTGCGAAACGTCCGAAACGGGCGGAGGTATCGGCGACGAGCGTGTAGAGGATCGCCAGTCCGAGAAAGGCCACAACAACCGACACCAATCGCAGGTCGATCGGGCTCGCGTTGCATCCCCAGACAGTATTCCCCCGAATTTGGAGCCAAGGGCCAACGTCGCTGTGGGCATAGACAACGGGTTCGCTGCAGTAAGTGGCGAGCAAGCGAGTGATGTTCGCCATCTTTTGCGGTGCCGTTGCAGTGGTCGGTGCGTCGATGTCTGCAATGTTATAGCGCAGTTTGTCCGAAACGATGGCCAATGTGACCTCGCGCCCGGACAGGGCGTCGCCGGAAGTGTCAAAGATAGACGCGAGTGTGACCAATGCCGGTTGTGACGCATCTGACAGGCGCGCGAATTGACCGAGGTCGGCGAGGGCAGAGTCGTCTTGATCAAGCGGAGATATCGTGACCCCTGCTGGCGGTTCGACGCCGGTGCGGAGTGTTTCGTAGATGCCGAATCCGGCTTCGTAGGCGTGGGTCAGGTGGGTCTGCCAGCTCAGGATCGATCCGAACCAGAGCCATGCTGAGACCAATCCGCAGGTGAATGCGGCCAGAGCCCAGAACAGGCCAAGTGTCCGAAGCCGCAGAGACCGGAGCATCTAGGTTTCCTCGACCATGACATCGACAGACAGAACGTAACCGACGCCCCGTTCGGTACGAAGCATCCTCGGGTCTTTGGGTGACTTTTCGATTTTGGCGCGAAGCCTCCCGACAAGAACGTCAATGGCGCGACCGGTGGCTTCGGGGGAGGCATCGCCTTCGCCGGTTACGTCGAGAGCTGCTGCGATCTCTTCACGCTTTAACGGGATGTGCGGATTGGCGAGCAAGACCTTTAGCAACGCGGTCTCTCTGCGCGAAAGGGTGACCTGAAATCCGTCGGGTGAAACGACCTCGTCTTTTTTGCCGTCATAGACCCAACCACCAAAGCGGAACGTTTGCGTGCGTCGTCGGTAGGCGAGCGAAGATGTTCGGCGCGCCCGATGCAGAACTGCCCGTACGCGGGCGAGCAGGAGTTCGGGATTGAACGGTTTGGCGATGTAATCATCCGCGCCCACTTCGTACCCCGCCATGCGCTGGTGGTCAGCGGAGAGTGCAGACACAAGAATAATCGGTACGTCCTGTTCTGTCCGCAGCTGTGCGCAAATCTCGACTCCGTTTTCGTCACCCAGCATCACATCGAGCAGGATCAGATCGATTCTGCCCTGTTCAAGCTGGCTGCGGATTTCGAATTCGCTCTGCGCTGGTAGGGCGATGAACCCGTTTTTGCGCAAAAACTGCGTCATCATCTGGCGCATGTCAGCGTCATCATCAACAACCAGAAGTCGCGGTATCGTCACGGTGAATTGTCCTCCCAACTCCCTGAAGGGCAGCTGTTGGTAACACTGTGCAACAAAATCAATGCAAAGGTAACACCGTGTAACAAAATCAGTGATTTTCGTTGTCGTGTGGCGATCTGAGGACTTGTCGGCAGATCGGCAGGAACGTCATGATTGGACCACGGACGCCCTCAGGAGGGGCGATTTCTGGGAGGAAATACTATGAAAAAAACCGTATTCGCGGCCGCTTCGGCCGTGGCAATGATCGTTGCGGGTTCCGCATTTGCTGAACCGCAGGCTGAAGTCCTTCACTGGTGGACTTCGGGTGGCGAAGCCAAATCCGTTGCCGTTCTTCAGGAAGAATTTGCTGCAAATGGCGGTACATGGACCGACATGCCGGTTGCTGGTGGTGGCGGTGACGCTGCGATGACCGCTCTGCGTGCTCGCGTTCTGTCGGGCAACGCACCGACCGCTGTTCAGCTGAAAGGCCCGGCCATTCAGGAATGGTACGAAGAAGGCGTTCTGGCTGACATCTCTGCTGTTGCAGAAGCCAACGACTGGGCAAACCTGCTGCCCGCATCCATTGCAAGTCACATGCAGTGTGAAGGTCAATGGTGTGCAGCACCAGTTAACGTACACCGCGTAGACTGGATCTGGGCAAACGCTGACATCCTCGAAGCAAACGGCATCGAAATGCCGACCACTTGGGAAGAGTTCAACGCTGCTGCTGACAAACTGCAAGCCGCTGGCATCACGCCGCTGGCACACGGTGGTCAGGCATGGCAGGACGCAACCGTATTCGAGACTGTTGTCCTCGGTATCGGTGGCGCCGACTTCTTCCGTCAGGCACTGGTCGATCTGGACCCCGAAGCGCTGACCTCTGACACGATGATTGCAGTATTCGACGAAATGCGTACCCTGCGTGGCTATGTCGATGACAACTTCTCGGGTCGTGACTGGAACCTCGCTACTGCGATGGTCATGAACGGCGAAGCTGCTTTCCAGATCATGGGTGACTGGGCAAAAGGCGAATTCCTCGCTGCTGGCAAAGTACCGGGCGAAGATTTCCTCTGCGCATCCACTCCGGGTGACGGCTACCTCTACAACGTAGACAGCTTTGCGATGTTCAACGTTGAAGGCGACGACAAAATCGCCGGTCAGAACCTGCTGGCAGAGCTCATCATGGGCCCGAACTTCCAGAAGGTATTCAACCTGAACAAAGGGTCGATCCCTGCACGTACTGACGTAGACCTGTCCGAATTCGACATGTGCGCAGGTATCTCGGCTGCTGACATGGCTTCGACTTCCGAAGCTGGGTCGCTGCTGCCGTCCTACGCTCACGGTATGGCTCTGCGTGGTGCCCAGTCCGGTGCGATCACTGATGTTGTGACAGCACACTTCAACTCTGACATGTCTTCGCAAGAAGCCGTTCAGATGCTGGCTGACGCTGTCGCAAACTCTATGTAAATCCATCCTCCCCGATCCCGCCCGGCCTCGTGTCGGGCGGGATTATCATTCACGGAGACACCCCATGTCCGAATGGCTCGAACGCCATGTCCCTAAGGTGGTGCTGGCCCCGTCCTTCATTGCGGTTCTGATCTTTGTCTACGGCTTTATCGGCTGGACGGCTTGGGTATCACTAACCCGTTCGCGGCTGATGCCGCGCTACGAAATCGAAGGATTTATCCAGTACGACCGGCTGTTTGCTTCGCCCCGTTGGGACACGGCAATGAACAACCTGTTTATCTTTGGTACGCTCTTTATCGTCATCGCGATGGTTCTGGGCCTGCTGCTGGCAATCCTACTTGACCAGAAAATCCGCACCGAAGGCGTGATCCGCACGATCTACCTTTACCCGATGGCGCTCTCAATGATCGTGACCGGTACAGCGTGGAAATGGATCCTGAACCCCGGTTTGGGGATCGAGGCTATGGTCCGTGGCTGGGGTTTCGAGAATTTCACCTTCGACTGGCTCGTGAATAGCGATCTGGCGATCTATACCGTCGTAATCGCCGGTGTCTGGCAGTCTTCGGGCTTTGTGATGGCCCTGTTCCTTGCCGGTCTGCGGTCGGTGGACGGAGAGATCATCAAGGCAGCTCAGGTCGATGGTATCCCGACATGGCGCATCTATTCGTCGATCATCATTCCGTCGATGGCACCGATCTTCCTGTCGGCATTCATCGTGCTTGCCCACCTCGCCATCAAAAGCTTTGACCTTGTCATCGCGCTTACTGGCGGTGGCCCCGGCTACGCAACCGACCTACCCGCGACCTACATGTACGCAATGGCGTTCTCTCGTGGGGATATCGGTCAGGCGGCCTCATCCGCGATGGTCATGATGATGGTCGTCTTTGCGATCGTCGTTCCCTATCTCTATTCCGAATTGAGGGCGAAAAATGACTGATTTCACTGTCTCCCCCGCCCGTAGCAAAAGCAACTTTGGCACCATTGCGCTGCGCTGGCTGCTCTATGTCGTCCTCGGCCTTTTCGCGCTCTACTACCTGATGCCGCTGTTCGTGATGCTCACGACGTCGCTCAAGAGCCTTGATGAAATCCGTACCGGATCTCTGGTGGCTTTGCCGCGAGAGGTGACGTTCGATGCGTGGAAAACCGCGTGGTCGGGTGCTTGCACCGGTATCCAGTGTGAAGGCCTCCAGCCGTATTTCTGGAACTCTGTCCTGATCGCTGTGCCTGCCGTTCTGATTTCGACCCTTTTGGGTGCGATGAACGGTTATGTCGTGGCGCAATGGAAGTTCAAAGGCGCGAACATCATCTTTTCGCTGATGCTGTTCGGATGCTTTATCCCGTTCCAAGTCGTGCTTCTTCCGATGGCAACGACGCTGGGAAAACTGCATATCGCGGGGACTATTCCAGGTCTGATCTTTGTCCACGTGATCTACGGCCTTGGCTTTACCACGCTGTTTTTCCGCAACTACTATGTCACCATTCCCCAAGAACTGGTGAAAGCGGCCAAGGTGGACGGCGCGGGATTCTTCCGGATTTTCTGGTCGATCTTCCTACCGCTGTCGCTGCCAATCATCGTGGTGACGGTCATCTGGCAGTTCACGCAGATCTGGAATGACTTCCTCTTTGGCGTTTCGTTTTCGCAGGCTGGTACGCAGCCGGTGACGGTCGCGCTCAACAACATCGTCAACTCGACCACGGGTGTGAAGGAATACAACGTCGATATGGCTGCTGCCATCATCGCCGCTCTGCCGACACTCTTTGTCTATGTGGTTGCCGGTAAATACTTCATCCGCGGGCTCACCGCTGGTTCCGTGAAAGGATAATCCCGATGGCTCCTATTCTGGATATCAAAAACCTCTACAAGAATTACGGCCCGGTCGAAATTCTGAAGGATATCAACGTGTCGATCGAGCCGGGTGACTTTCTCGTGCTCGTCGGGCCTTCGGGCTGCGGTAAGTCGACGCTTCTGAACTGCATCGCCGGTCTTGAACCGATTTCCGGCGGCTCGATTGAAATCGCAGGTCAGAACATGACCAATGTGTCGCCTAAAGATCGCAACATCGCGATGGTGTTCCAATCCTACGCACTTTATCCGACCATGTCGGTGGCCAAGAACATCACCTTTGGCATGAAGGTACGCGGCATTGATCAGGCAACGCAGGACAAAAAGCTGAAAGAGGTCGCAGGCCAACTTCAAATTGAACAGCTTTTGAACCGCCGTCCCGGGCAGCTTTCAGGTGGCCAGCGTCAACGGGTTGCGATGGGGCGTGCGCTTGTTCGTGATCCTGCGTTGTTCCTCTTTGACGAACCGCTGTCGAACCTTGATGCGAAACTACGGGTCGAGATGCGGTCGGAGATCAAGAAGCTACACCACAACCTTGGTGCAACGATGGTCTATGTGACTCACGACCAGATCGAAGCCATGACGCTCGCGACCAAGATCGTTGTCATGAAGGGTGGCGTGATCCAGCAGATCGGAACTCCGTCCGAGATCTACAACAAACCGGCGAACCTGTTTGTCGCGGACTTTATGGGCTCACCGGCGATGAACCTGATCCCTGCGAAAACCCGCAAGAACGGCAACGATGTCGAGATCGAAATCGAGCGCGCTGGCGCTGCTCCGCTGTTGCTCGAAGATCACCACGCTGGTCACTTGCCGTCTGACGTTATTCTGGGGCTGCGCCCCGAGGATATTGCAGAGGTTGGCTTTAGGTCGGGCGAGGACGTTCAGTCCGGCGATTGTATGGTCGATATGGTCGAACCGGCGGGCGCCGACACCTATGTGATGTCGCATCTTGGCGGGAAACAGATCACGGCGCGTCTGCACGCAGAAACATCGGCCAAACCGGGTGAAATGCTGCCGCTCGCATTCGATCTGAGCAAGGTTTCCTACTTTGATCCGGCAACGGGCCAACGTGTGAATTGATCCGCACAAAATGTGCATATCAGAAGGGCAGGGACTGCGGTCTCTGCCCTTTTGTTTTTGTGATGCTCTGACTAGGGTGTCCGTCGCATCAGACCGGAGGCCCATATGCTCATCGTTGTTTCCCCCGCCAAAGCGCTGGACATGTCGCCTGTTCCGGTGGCGACAACGGATCTGATGTTTCCCGATGATGCGCTGCGGCTGGCGAAAGCGGCGCGGAACCTACCCTTGCGTGATCTCAAGGCGCTGATGAAGCTGTCGGATAACCTGACCAAGCTGAACCACGAACGGTTCAAAGCCTATCGGGCAGAGCCGGAGGCTGAGGCGGTAAAGGCGGCAGTGTTGGCGTTTGACGGGGATACCTACAAAGGTCTTGAGGCCAAAACACTGGATGACGACGCGATGCGCTGGGCGCAAGATCACCTGCGGATACTGTCGGGCATGTACGGGTTGCTGCGGCCGCTGGACGGAATGCAGGCCTATCGGTTGGAAATGGGGAGCCGTCTAAAGACTCGCCGTGGAACGTCGCTCTATGATTATTGGGGTGATCAGATTGCCAAGAAGCTGAACGCTGAGGCAGAGGCGATCGACACAGGCGTTCTCATCAACTGTGCATCGCAGGAGTATTTCCGCGCCGCAGATCGGGATGCGCTCAAACTGCGTGTCGTGACTCCGCAATTCTACGAGGTCAAAGGTGGTAAACCCAAGATCGTGAGCTTTTTCGCAAAACGCGCTCGTGGGGCGATGGCGCGGTATATCATCGAAAACCGGCTGACCGATCCGGACGATATCAAAGGGTTCCATACCGGCGGCTATGCATATGATCCAGTGTTGTCCGAGGGCGACAATACTGCTTTTACGCGCGATTATCCTGACGAATAGCGGAATACCGGACCTGTTTTGCCCTGAAGAATCCTTGATTTGATTGGGATTCATGCGACCCTGACCCTACTGGATGAGGGAGGTCACTATGCGTGTATTACTCGCCGCCGCCGCGCTTGCTTTGACAGGCGCTGTTGCTGTTGCTCAGGATTTCGTGCCGGACAATCACTATGTTGTATCAAGGCATGCGGATTTCCCAGGTGGGGACATTGCGTCGATATTCGATACGACGCTGGAGGCTTGCGAAAGCGCATGTAGCAACGAACAGGCTTGCGTGGCCTACACGTTCAACCAGAATTCAAACAGTTGTTTTCTCAAGAATACCGTTGAAGAAAGCAGCTTTTACGAAGGCGCAATATCAGCGCAGCGATATCCTGCCTCCCAAACCGTGAAAATTGTTGCTGCAAATCGCGCGACGGACCTCATGTCGGTTTTGAGCGAAGGTGATTTCGAAACCGCCCGCACGCTGGCCGCGCATTTGGGACGGTACTACAGTACAGACGGAAACGATCCGGCGCAACTTGTGGCCTTGGCCCAAACCATCGGGGACCCGAATATTGCCTTGCGGTATCTTGGTGCTGCTCTTGCCGTGACCGACGACGCCCGGCTCTGGCTTCAGTTCGCTGAAGTCTCCCGACGGAGCGATGTGTCCTTCCGCGCGTTTGGCGCAACGATCAACGGATATCTGCGCGCGCCGGATGATGCGACACGGGTTGAAGCGCTGATTGCGCTTTCGAGGAGCCTTGAAAGCATGCGCCGCGGGCGGGACATGATCCCTGTTCTGCGACTTGCCAACGACATTCTGCCGAGCCGCGAAACCGAAGCCCTGCTTGACGAAGCCATCGGAAAATACGGGTTCCGCGTGACCGACACCGCTGTTCAAAACACCGGAGAGATTCCGCGTATTTGTGCTACGTTCAACGAACCTCTGGTCCGGACTGGCGTGGACTATGCGCCTTTTGTTCAGACGCATGTGGATGGTCTGACGGTTGATACAGAAGGCAGCAATCTTTGCCTAGTTGGCGTGCAGTACGGAGAGCGGTACAGCTTTACGCTCCGCTCTGGTTTGCCCGCTGCGTCAGGCCAAGAACTGCAACGGTCTACCGAACTGACGCTCTATGTGCGTGACCGTGATCCGCTGATCCAGTTTCCGTCGAACGCATATGTCCTGCCGCGACTGGGCGATATGGCGATCCCGATCCAGACAGTAAACGTAGACGAGGTCGATCTGACCCTGCGCTACATGACGGACCGGAGCCTGATCGAAGCGATCCGCCGTGATCTGTTCCGTGCGTCTTTGTCTTCTTATCCGGGGTCGTGGTTCGATGACACTTTTGGCGAGGTTATCTGGACCGGAGTTGCTGACGTTGGCAACGACCTGAACGCGGATGTTCTGACCCGTATCCCGCTGGCAACCGCGCTGGAAGGGCAACCAACAGGAGTTTACGCGCTGACGGCGTCGCTCCCTGACGAGGGTGGAGATCCGCAAACACAGTGGTTCATCGTATCCGACCTTGGTCTTTCGACGATGTTGGGCGATGACGGGCTTACTGTTCAGGCGCGGTCATTTGGCGATACCTCCCCTGTGGGCGGGGTTGCCGTGACGCTCCTGTCAGAAGCGAACGCAATACTGGGCGAAACGACTACTGACGCAGATGGTGTTGCCCGTTTTGATGCTGGACTGACCCGCGGGAAAGGCTCTGCCCGTCCGGCGATGGTAATCGCGACCCATGCGGATGATCTGTCGTTTGTGTCGCTTCGAGGGGCGGCGTTTGATCTATCGGATCGGGGTGTAGAGGGACGCGAACCGGCCGGCCCGATGGATGTGTTTCTGACCACAGATCGCGGTGCCTACCATGCAGGTGATACGATCTTTGCCACCGCATTGATGCGCGATGCCGAAGCATTGGCGCTAACGGATGTGCCTTTGACGGCAATCCTGCGCAGACCGGATGGAGTGGAGTACTTGCGTACCACGTCGCTCGCAGATCGGGCGGGTGGACATGTTTTTGACCTTTCGGTTGCGACGACCGCGCCACGAGGAACGTGGCGGGTTGAGGTCTTGGCTGATTTGAATGCAGCCCCGCTTGCCCGAACGACCGTTCTGGTGGAGGATTTCCTGCCAGAGCGTATCGATTTCACGCTGACTGTGCCGGATGGTCTACGCGCGCAGGAATCGCCGAGCATCGATATCGAGGCGCGCTATCTCTTTGGTCCGCCCGCACCCGACCTGACTGTTGAAGGGGAAAGCATCCTACGCGCTGCGACGAGCGTTGACGGTTTCGAAGGATATCGCTTCGGTCGCTACGACGAACGGTTCGAGCCTGTGTCCTCTTACATCGGAGGAGAGCCGACGGATGACGAAGGCCATACGACAGCGGAGCTGGACCTGACCACCTACGGACCGGCGACGCGACCGCTGACGCTACAGGCGAACGTGAGACTGACCGAAGGGTCCGGTCGTCCGGTCGAAAGACATATTACCGCTCCGGTTCTGCCCGAGACGGAAATCATCGGGATCAAGCCGCAGTTTGATGGCGCCCTGCCTGAAGGGACGACCGCCCGTTTCGATCTGATCGCGCTGTCGCCTGATCTGGACGGTACGGATATGGCCGTGAATTGGACGGTTAACAGGCTCACCACGCACTATCAGTGGTACCAGTTGAACAACCGTTGGGAATGGAATCGCGTGACACTCCGCGAACCTATCGCCAGTGGATATTCCGATCTGTCCGGTGACCCGACCGAGGTAGCCGCAAACCTGACGTGGGGCCGGTACGAGGTTGTCGTTGAAAATAGTCTCGACGCTGAGATTGCTACATCGATGAGCTTTTATGCTGGTTGGTATGTGCCGGACGATCCGTCGAAAACACCGGATTTCCTTGAGCTGTCACTGGATTCAGAAACCTATGTCGCAGAAGATACTGCCCAACTTCGTATCGTTCCGCGATATGCCGGAACCGCGCTGGTTTCTGTTCTGTCGAACCATGTCATCTATATGGATGCGGTCGAAGTGACGGCAGGTGAAAACCTCATTCCGATCGACGTAACGAGCGAGTGGGGGGCCGGTGCCTATGTCACGGCAACGGTCATTCGTCCGATGGATGTGGCTGCCGGTCACAACCCCGCTCGGGCGATGGGAGTGGCCTATGCCTCGATTGATCCAGGAGACATGGCGCTTGATGTGACGTTGGATGTGGCAGAGCAAATCCAGCCGCGTCAGCCGATGACCATCGGCGTTCATGTCGACGGCGTCCGCGAAGGTGATACCGCGTGGGTCACCGTTGCGGCGGTGGACCTTGGCATTCTGAACCTCACCGGATTCAAAGCGCCCGATCCGCAGGATTATTACTTTGGACAGCGTAAGCTGGGTGTCGAACTGCGTGATCTTTACGGCGATCTGATCGACGGGCTGAATGGTTCGCTGGGGGCTGTCAGATCCGGCGGCGGATTCTCTGCTGCCAGTGGTGAGGCGCCACCCCCGCCAGAAGAGCTTGTGACTTTCTTTGAAGGTCCAGTGCAGGTCGGTCCCGACGGAATGGCGCAGGTTTCATTCGATGTTCCCGCGTTCAACGGAACCCTGAGAGTCATGGCCGTCGCGTGGAGCGAAAAAGGCGTCGGGCAGGCATCGCAAGATGTGATAGTTCGCGACCCGATCGTTCTGACTCTTTCGGCGCCGCGGTTCTTGGCGCCAAATGACCAGAGCCGTGTGTTGATGGAGTTGACCCATACAGATGGTCCCGCCGGGGACGTCGGGATTGAGGTTGAGGCTGACGGGGTTCTGATCACCGATGCGGCCATCCCCGCGAGCGTTACACTAGAGGAAGGTGGGCGCGCGTCCCTCAGCCTGCCGATTACGGCGGTGGACGCAGGCGTGCATCAGTTGACGGTGGTTTTGACAACACCCGACGGACAACGGCTCGAAAAAGCGCTGACTGTGCCGGTCGTTCTCAACGATCCGCAGATCAGCCGACAAACCCGCGTTTCTTTAGACGCAGGTGCGAGCTTTGTCTTTGATAGCCAAATCTTTGCGGGTCTGGTTGAGGGGAGCGGTGACGCCATGCTTTCGGTTGGGCCACAGGCGCACTACGACGTGCCTGGAATGCTGAGGTTGCTGGACCGGTATCCGTACCGCTGCACAGAGCAGATGACATCTCGTGCGATGCCGATGCTTTACTTCGCAAAAGAGATGGAGGCGCTGGGCATTGCCGACCAAGGGGACGTTCAAGTCCATGTCGATGATGCGGTCCGCGATATTCTTGGCCGCCAAACGGACGAAGGGGACTTTGAACTTTGGTCCGGATACGGCGGCTCAATGTGGCTCGACGCTTATGTCACCGACTTCCTGAGCAGGGCACGGGTTACCGGACATGAGGTGCCGGATCTGGCCTTTAGCATCGCCATCGATAACCTGCGCAATCAGGTGAATTACTATCCGGATTTCGACCAATCGGGTGGTGATCTGGCATACGCGCTGTTGGTGCTCGCCCGTGAGGGTGCCGCGCAGATCGGCGATCTACGGTACTACGCAGATCAAAAAGCCGGAGATTTTGCGACACCTCTCGCGCAGGCGCAGCTTGGTGCGGCTCTGTCGCAGTACGGTGAACAAGAGCGTGCTGACCGGATGTTTGCCACGGCCGGAACACGGCTAGCAGCAGACATCCGTGCCGAAGCACGTGATGACTGGCGCGCTGACTACGGTAGCTACCGAAGGGATGCGGCTGCGATCCTCGCTTTGGCCGCAGAAACCGGAAGCGCCCTGCCTGAGCGTGAGATGATTACCGGCTATGCAACGCGCAGCCGTGATTGGGTTTCGACACAAGAAGCGGTCTGGAGCCTGATGGCTGCTGGTGCGGAAATGCAAAGCCTTGCCCACTCCGGTGTGACCTTTGACGGCAGTGCGCCCGAAAGCCCGCTGTTGCGGATGCAGTCCGGTGACAAAGCGGTGGTCGTTTCAAACGGTAGTGCAGACCCCGTCGATCTGACATTCACCACCGTCGGTGTTCCCAAAGTTCCTGAACCGGCGGGTGGAAAGGATTTCACGATCAGTCGCCGTTACTATTCACTTGAGGGAACGCCGATCGACGCAACCCGCGTTGAGGTTGGTGCGCGGATGGTCGTGGTGCTTAGCATCACACCGATGGGGTACCAACAAGCGAACCTGATGGTAAACGATCCGCTTCCTGCAGGGTTTGAGATCGACAACCCGAACCTCCTGCAAGGGGGGCAGATCGGGGCGCTGGATTGGCTCGACATTCCGTATACACAAAGCACAGAGTTCCGCACCGACCGGTTCCTTGCAGCGGTTGAGCGGCATTCGGATGAAGCCTTCCAGCTTGCCTATATCGTCCGCGCGGTGTCGCCTGGCGGGTTCCGCCATCCTGCGGCTTTGGTTGAAGACATGTATCGTCCCGAGCGGCGGGCGTGGACAGATACGGGGTCGGTTACCATCGTCGAATGAAACGTCTGTCGCACCTTTTAATGCTTGTGGCTGTCGCACTTTTGGGTGCGGCAGCAGGGCGGGACGCGTTTGACCAATGGGTTAATGCGACGGATTTACCGCCAATCATTTCAGATACTTCCGTTGAAGTTCTGGACCGTGATGGACGGTTGCTACGTGCGTTTACCGTTGCAGACGGTCGGTGGCGGTTGTCCGTAACACCCGAGGGGGTCGATCCGCGCTACCTCGATATGTTGATCCGTTTCGAAGACAAACGGTTCTATGATCATCACGGCGTTGATCTATGGGCGATGACCCGTGCGATGGGTCAGGCGGTGACTTCGGGGCGGATCGTATCGGGTGGGTCGACACTGACGATGCAGGTGGCGCGCTTGCTCGAAGACTCTGGGACCGGCCGATGGTCAGGGAAGCTCAGGCAAGTTCGGGTCGCGCTGGCGCTGGAACGGACGCTGACGAAAGAGGAAATTCTGACGCTCTATCTGACGCATGCGCCGTTCGGCGGGAACCTCGAAGGGGTTCGGGCGGCAAGCTATGCCTATTTCGGCAAACCGCCCGAGAGGGTGACGCTGGCAGAAGCGGCGTTGCTTGTTGCGCTACCTCAGTCTCCTGAAACCCGACGTCCTGATCGTCATCCGCAGATCGCGACGCAAGCGCGCGACAGGGTATTGCAAAGGATGGCCGATGCCGGTGCCCTTCAACAGGATGAAGCGTTGTCTGCCATGGCTGAATCAGGCCCGACCGAACGCGCAGAGTTCCCGATGCTCGCGGCCCATCTAGCAGATCGTGTCGTTTCTGGCGCCCCCGCTTTGTCGCAGCATCGGCTCACTATCGACGGGGTGTTGCAGGCGCGACTTGAACGGTTGGCAGCGGAGACCGTGCAGGGGCGGAGCGACCGCCTGCAAATCGCGATCATGGTCGCGGATCATCAGAGCGGTGAGATCCTCGCATCTGTCGGATCCGCCGGATATCAGGCGGACGAAACCTCGGGCTTTATTGATTTGACTCAGGCGGTTCGATCACCCGGATCGACGCTAAAGCCGCTCATCTACGGTTTGGCATTTCATCAGGGAGTGGCACATCCCGAAACCATGATTGATGATCGCCCTACGGATTTCAGTGGATATCGACCGCAGAATTTTGACGGAGAATTCCATGGCGCGATGCGGGTTAGAACGGCGTTACAGATTTCACTGAATATTCCGGCGGTGGCGCTTCTTGAACGGATCGGACCACAGCAACTGATTGCGGCGCTCAGGCGATCCGGAGTTGATCCCCAACTGCCCGGAGGTCAGCCGGGGCTTGCGATCGCATTGGGCGGGCTTGGCATAACGCTTGAGGACCTTGTGCGCAGTTATGCAGGTTTGGCTAATGGCGGCATTGCGGTTGATGTACATGCGACACAGCCGAACAGAGACTTTGTTCCGCGTCGGATACTGGGCGGGGCCGCCGCGTGGCAGGTTGCAGACATCCTGAGAGAGGTGCCAAGGCCATCGGGGACGCAAGGTGATGGGATCGCCTTTAAAACAGGGACGAGCTACGGACACAGAGATGCATGGGCCGTCGGGTTTGACGGTCAGTATGTGGTCGGTGTTTGGATGGGGCGTGCGGACGGGACGCCGGTTCCTGGCGCATTTGGCGGTGAATTGGCGGCACCGGTGCTGTTTAACACGTTTGCGCGAATATCGCCTCGGGTAGTGCCGCTGCCGGCCGCTCCTTCGTCCGTTCTTGTCGCATCGACGGCAAACCTACCATTACCGTTGCAGCACTTTCGTCCACGCGGAGAAGTTGTTCAGAACAACCTGCCACGGATCGCGTTTCCACCCAACGGATCAATTGTGGAAGGAAGCACATTGTTTGCAAGGGTGAGCGACGGCCAGCCACCGTTCACATGGCTCGCCAATGGAGCACCCGTTACTACGAGCCGGAGCAGGCAGGTTGAAATTCCGCTGGGAACGGGTTTTTCAACCCTGACCGTTATCGATGGGTCAGGGTTGTCTGCACAGGCGGATTTTGAATTGCGCTAGAGGCGTTCGATTGCAAAGGCGATGCCCTGACCGCCCCCGATGCACATGGTAACAAGCCCAAGCCGGCCCCCAGTCCGTTCGAGTTCGTACATGGTTTTCACGATCAGGATTGTACCAGATGCGCCAACCGGATGGCCCAAAGCGATAGCCCCACCGTTGGGGTTCACTTTGGCTGCGTCAAAGCCGAGCTCTTTGGATACAGCGAGCGCTTGCGAGGCAAAGGCTTCGTTCGACTCGATCACGTCAAAGGCATCGACAGACATTCCAGTCCGGTCAAGCAATGCGCGCACGGCAGGGATAGGACCGATCCCCATGACATCAGGTGCGACGCCAGCGTGACCGTATCCAACGATGCGGAATTTCGGGGTGAGCCCCGCACGCTCTGCTGCGTCTGCGCGGGCTAGAACCACTGCTGCCGCACCGTCATTGATGCCGCTGGCGTTTCCAGCGGTGACTGTGCCGTCTTTTTTGAACACTGGGCGTAATCCGGCCAATGTTTCTTCGGTAGACAGTTTTGGATGTTCGTCACGGTCAAAGGCAACGGTATTGCGTTTTATTTGAACCTCAACCGGCGTGATTTCCCGATCAAAACGGCC
>JBNKUW010000048.1:0-16619 GCA_050298835.1 Marivivens sp. | reverse complement strand
AGGTTCAGCGGAGGACGGTCGTCCATCGGGGGGAGTTCACCCTGAATGCCGATCCGTACCAGTTCCGTGCCGTCATTCCACGGTGTCGGGAAGACCGATACGTTCGGCTGGAACGGAACCTCACCAGAAGGGGCGGCGTAATCATAGGGGAAATAGTTTACCATTTCTTCGACCCGCACAGCGTCCGGATCGGGCAGAAAACCGTTCATGATGCTATCGCGCACAACCGAGTAGGAGGCCGTATCCACGTCAATCGAGAAAGTCGAAACGGGTTCGTCCAGCGTAACCTTGAGGGGGTGCGGATCGACGTCGGGGTAGCTTTCGGTATTCGTCGAGGCAGGGAGCGGCGCGATATTCGCCAAAGGTGCGGCGCTCGGGGCGACTTGAATCATGTCGCGACCGGAAATTTTCTCGGACGGAACGGCTTCGAACATGACCATTGGTTCTTCCATGACGGCTGTATCGGCGATCATGTCATCTGCTTCGGGAGCGACGGCTGCTTCGGAAACGACGGTACCTTCGGAGATTGTACCTCCATCGGCTTCGCTCACCGTCAGCGGGCCGTGCCAGACGGATTTGCCCGCAGGGGTCAGCACAAGGAAACCACAGGCGACAATCGCGGTGGTCGCAACCAATCCGCCTTTTACAGAAAATATGTTGAACATCGACTTCACTCCATACCAGAGGCCATTCGGCCGTTGTGTATGGTTAGGACGCACCTCTTCGCGCGATCCTTGGAGCGTTTCGAAATTTTTTTGCGCCAGTGCGATGTTTTCTGTACGGCGCGCATCATCGGGGCGCGGCGTGGCCTGCGCCATGAGGTCCTTCAGGTCATCGAGGTCGTCGGTCATGCCTCTTCCTCCTTCATAGCGCGGAGGCGCTTTTTCGCCTCTGATACACGCCAGCTAATTGTTCCTTCGGAGACCCCGAGGATTTCGGCAGCCTCTGCGTGGGTCATGTCGTCCAGCACCAGTGCCAATGTGTCGCGCAGGTCATCCGGCAAACGAGCGAGCGATTGCATGAGCCAGTCGACCTGTTCGCGGGTCTCTGCAATGGCATCCTGCCGTGCGACTTCCCAATCGCCCCAACCTGCACTCATCCGTGCTTGGGTTGCTTGCCTGCGGCGTCGGTCGTGGGCTGCGTTTACGGCAACACGATAGAGCCACGTTGTGACCCGTGACTGTCCCCGAAAACCAGTGAGTTTTGCAGGGAGAGCAGCACAAATGTCTTGTGTCAAATCTTCGGCTTCGGCCTTGGAACCTGTCAGCCGGAAACAAAGCGCAAACAGACGGTCGTAGACATGTTCAAGCAGGAGGCCAAAGGCCTCTGCATCGCCATCTGCGGCCGCGCGGGCAAGGGTTTCGTCACTCACGGTCATATCCATTACTTGTCTATGACGCGCGCCGAAGGTCAATCCTTGGAAACCTTATGAGGTTTTCTTTCCGATCAGGAAAAGTGCGGCATTTTTCTTGGGTTGCCAGTCTTCGACGATCTCAAGGCCCGCATCCTGTAGCCATCCGCGCAGATCGTTCCGAGTGAACCACGTCAAACGCGGCGCAACACCGAAAAGGACAAGGAGCTTGGCGAAAAGCCGGATACCGATCCCCATGTCGCCAAGGCAACTGGAGGAGGTGACAAAATACCCGCCGGGTTTCAGTTGCAAAGCAGCAGCGCGAATGACGGCTTGGGGATCGGGAACAAGGTGGAAGAAGCTGTGACAGAGAAAAACGTCGAACGGCCCGTCGAGGTCATCGAGGCTGCCTTCTCTGAAACCAATATTATTGATGTTTGCGCTGTTTGCCTTTTCCCGCGCGATGCGGAGCATTTCAGAGGAGATGTCAGCCGCAATGATTTCACCAGCAGAATGGGCCAAGGCAATTGCAGTGCTTCCTGTGCCGCAGCCCAGTTCTGCCACCCGCGATTGCGGCGTCAAAATCGCTCGCGTGCGGGACAATTTTTCCTGATATGCGGCTTCATCCTTGATCTTTGAACCGGCATAGCGCTTTGCCATTCCGTTCCAATAGGTTGCTGCGTCCTTCATGACCTGCCCTTTATGATGCGATACTTCGATACTAGATAAGGTCGAGTATTCCCATTTCCTACAGGCGGGCCCTAAGACGAATCCGTGGAACGACCGTTTCGCCGGTCTTCCACTCAGGCGACTTTCGATTGATGAACTCGATATGTCCGATGGGCCGGTCACGATGGAATGTCTGCGACCATCGGTGGTGTCTGGCAGAAAGACGGACTTCCTTCCATAGTACTTCGGGGGGCCAAAGCCCCCCGAGTTGGTTGATTATTTGGATTTCCAGCTATCCAGCCAGCGCCGCAATCGTGATCGACGTTCGGCGACACCTGCACCAACCTTGTCCCATTCGCCACCTGCTTTTTCCAAAGCAGGGTCGAGTGACCGTTCGCGGAATTGCATCCACATTGCCCGTACGAACACAACGGCAGCGATCAGAACCACAAAGAAAAAGATGTTAAACCACGGGATAATCCGGATGTCCGGACCATCGATCGGGCGGATCGCAATGGCATTCGGATAGATCGAGAAGAACCGGTTTCGCCAGCCGTAATGGGTAATCATGACCCATTGTTCGGTTTCCTTGGCGTAGTTAGCGGCCTCTGCCTGCAAATCCGAACTGTCGAACTTGAAATACGGCGGCCAGATCCAACCTGTATCCTCGTTCCGATAGACCAGCACATGGTCATTTCCACGGATCAAGCCGAACAAATAGGTCTGCTTGCGAACTGTATTGATCAATCGCAGATCCCGTGTCGGGTTTCAACGTTGCCGCTGTCAGCTTGAGCGTAGAACAACCGGTTGAACGATGTAAAATCCTGCCGGATCACCTCGGTCGAGGTTACTCGGGCGATATCATGCTGCGGCAGCACATAGTGAAAAAACGGCAGCAGCAGGACTACGACAGCGATACGGAAATAACCGCGAAAAGACATATCAGCCTCAGTTCGTCAAAATAAGCGTGGTCACGATAACGACCACAGGAATGACATAGACAAGCACGATCAGCTTTTTGCGAAAGCCGTGTTCGTACTGTGCCATGCCCTCTTCGATATAGGTGTTCCGGGCGTCGGGATCACCCCCTTGGTGGTCTTCATCCCATTGTTTTTCCAGCTTCTCGCGACGAACGGAACGGGAATAGGCGGACACCACGAAATAAATCAGGCTCAACCCGAAATAGCCGAAAACTATTAAGCCAACAAACCGCATCACGTCCTCCTTCTGACGGCACCCCATGGGCCGACAAGATCGATAATATCAGGTTTCTGCGGAGCGGGCTCCTCCATCGCGTCCTCATGACCAAAGAGCCGGGCTCGCGTTCCTGCCTTATCAACTGCATATTCTCGGGCAAGGAAATCGGCCACATAGTCGCGCTTTTCGTCGCTCCAAGTGGCATAGGCTGCGTAGAAGGCTTCCTTGTGGCAGATGAAAAGCTGGCGGATATCAAGCGGTGACAGATCGGCGAGTAGCATATTCACCAGATCGGTATCTTTTCCCGCCGATGCGCGAAGCGTGTAGAAAAACGCGGGATGTTCACTATCGATTTTCGGCCAAGGACCACCGTCCTCTGCCCAGCGGGCCAACGCCTGCAAGGCTTGCCATTCTTCGGGAAGCTCGGCCGCGTATTTCCGGCCAAGGCTACGAAGGTCACGACGGGAAGCCCCTGTCAGATTTTCCCCCAGTCGGCTGGCGACTTCGGCTACGATAAAGTCCATTTTCTGATGCAGGATCGCAGCGGCATCGATCCCGCGCGCCTTAACCAGGCTTTCCGCAAGCCCGTTTTTGGTCATAAGCTTTGCAATCGCGCTCCGGTTCGAAAAATCCAGTTTTCGTGCCGGAACATCCCCCAAATCACGGTCTTGGTGTGCGGAAATGACAACCGGTTCCTTAAGTGACCGGAACAGATACAGCCCGCCAAAGTGCGCGGTCCAGAAATTGCTCTGCGCAAATTCCATCTGATTGAGGGTCACAGGGTTCCGCGTCACATCGCCGGTTTTCTTGGCCATGCCAATCATTTCCGCGATGAGCACATCGTCCCACCACGCGTCTTCCTCAGTCTTGAAACGGTCGATCAGGCGGCCAAGATCGGTGGCGGTTTTGACCGTGCCAGTGGTCGTGTCCGCCTCGACCACGACTTTGCGGATATCGAACAGGCGGGCAGGGGTATCCGCACGATAGACCGAATTCACCAACTCTCCGGCCACTGCATCACGTGCGGTCAGAGCGAACAATTGGGCCTGATTTTCTTCGATGAACTGCCGCAGGATCGCCCGCGAGGTCGAGAATTTGGTGTTCAGCAGCGGCGCCTTGCGCTGGTCGTTGGTCAGCAGAATGAACTGCCGGTTCACACCCGCCTGATTGAGGTACATCTCGTCCCCAAGCTCGTCCCCGATTTCGGGGGAATAGCCGGAAATATCGATGTGAAACTCGGTCAATTCTGTCCGCTTCCCCGTCAGGTGAAAAAGCGCGCGGTTATACCGTTCGACCAGCACCGGACTGTCGATGCGGATCAGGTTGCCAAACATCAGGCCTTTTTCGATCAGTCTGTGCATCTCACCACACCGCCTTTTTCCATCTACGCGGCACACCGGCGAGCGACAGGATCATGATCGGCCCCCAAAGAAGGGCTGAAATCAGCGCCAGACGTCCGAAATACACGATGGAGGGGCCGAACCCTACTCCGGTGATCTGGTTCAGGGGTGTGCCGTGAATAAGGTAGAGAATGACAAAGTAGAGAATGCCCGCGATCCCCATGGTCAGGGTCGATAGGAGTGCGTTCACCAGCAGCGGTTTGACTCCCTCGGACAGCACCCGCGCCCAGAGCTTTGGGACGAGCCAGCCGATAAAGGCTAGGATCAGGGCAGGGAGCAAAAGTCCGTCCATGTCAGGCTTTCCCCTCCAGATAGCGGCGCTTGGCCTCTTCGCTCCGTTCAAGATCGCGGACCATGGCCGAAATAGCAGCCTCGTCCGATTTATCGGCATAGCGGAATTCGCTGTCAGCGTACCGGTTAATCTCCTGAAGCACCATCTCGGTCGTGATCGGGACGCGCAGATCGTCGATCATGGCGCGTTTGGTTTCAAAGTCCTTACGCAGGAACAGGTCGGGCTCTTCCATCCATTCATCGGGGAGTTCGAAATCCATCGCGCGGACCTTCACCGCGTCGGTGATGTTCTTGATCGCACGGCCTGTGAAACGGGCGTCCGCCTCTTGGATCGCCTTGAGGTAGGTGCCAAGCTTTGCGATCGTGTTCAGCTCGCCCTGCACACCGAACACTTTGTCAAAGACGTTGGCCAGTTCTTCTTCGTGCGGACGGCTGTGGCCTTCGAAACTGCGGGCAACAGCGCGTTTGATCTCTTGTGCGGCGAACAGGTCGTGTTGACCCAACGGGATGTCGTGCCCCTTACCCAACAAGAGCGACAGAATGTCGATGTAGTCGTCCCGCGTCTGCGGCCCGTCCACAAGGAACCGCGCGCCCGCCCTTTGGCGCAGCGCATCATCGACGTTTTCAGGATAGTTTGAGAACATGCCAAAGGTACAGTTCCCCCGCACGACCGTATTGGCTCCGGCAAAGGCTTCCATAAAGACGGCTGTCACCTCTTGCTGGCCCGCGCTCGACTGGCGGTCGCCGCGTTTGCCAGCGATCTGGTCTATGTCGTCGATGGTGCCAAAGCCAATCACAGTCGGATCAAGAACCGTGTTGATAAACGCCTTGGCATTCTGGCCGGATTTCCCCTGATAACTGTCGATGTTGTCGATGCCAAAGTTCTGGTAGCGGAACGGGTAGCCAGCCACCTGACAGTAATCATTGAGCAGCCCCGCCATCATCTGGATCAGCGTGGTTTTCCCCGTCCCCGGTGCGCCGTCCCCCATGAACGTAAAGATGAATCCGCCCAGATCAGCAAAGGGGTTCAGCCTCCGGTCGAAATCGTAGGCTATCAGCATCTTGGCTAATTTCATCGCCTGATATTTGGCAATGTGGTTCCCCACGACCTCATGCGGTTTTTTGAACTGCATGGTGAGGGTCGTGCCCTTGCCAGCCCGTGCGGGGGCAAAGCCGTTGATCACAAAACCGTCTGCTTCAACCTTCCAGCTTGCCTGCGTGAACGGGTCAAGTCGCGCGACCGTTCCAGCCCGCGCGGTTGTCTTTTCCATGACAGCTTCGGCAAAGGCTAGAACCGTAGCGACCAACCGTCCTTCGCTGCTGGCAAAACGCGCAACACATTGGTCCAGTTCCCACAACAGACCGTGCAGGGCCAACTGCCCGTTTTCTGTCAATATCTCCTCGACTTCGCCGATTTCGACGCTGTCATCGGTCGCGTGATCTGCCAGTGTAAACGACAGGAAAGAGGCAAAGACGTGGATTGAAATCAGGGCTTCCGCCGTCAGCAATTCGGAAAACTCGCCTGATTTTGCGGCAGCTAACCCGCCTTGTAGATTGGCCCGTTTGTAATCTGCCAGACCAGTGCGTTCGCCATATTGATCGCCCACGGCACGGGCCACCGCGATTGCCCGCCGTAACCCTTGCATGACTGCTGCCTGCAGCGGTGAGAGCAGACCTTCGCCTGCCTCCATCTCTTCGATCCGTGCCCGCAGATGCACGCCTTCGGCCCGCGCCGTGCTGCGCGTCACCAACCCCGGAGTGGTTGACCGGAACGCCCGCCGTGTCCCGATGCCCGAGGACTTCTCCTCGGTTACAACGGCCGATTTCGCGATCCGCGGCGCGTGATCGAAACCGTCGAGCATTGTCAGAGCCGCAGCATAATGCCCGCGAATATCTTCTTCGCTCAGTTCCATCTGACCGGTGTTCTGGCTCATACCTCTACCCTATTCATCTTTCTCAAAATACTCACCGCCGGAGGCCCCAAGCCGCAACGCGGCGCAGGCTATTTGTAACTCAACACCCGTCCGGCGGGGCTCACTACGAATTTGCGTACGTCGGAGAATCCCGGCGGATTCAGTTCTGCAAGGGACTGGAACGGGCGTTCAGGCATGATGATCGATCGCGTCATCGCCGTCGCCCCCGTATCCGCCCCTTTCCCCGCAAAGGGATCGAGCGCATAGACTTGCCGTTCTACCGTGCCGAACCAGCCGGATTTAACCGCCTCTTCGCGTTCGCTTTTCAGGTCTTCCTCGGTCCAAACCAGCGCCCAATCCTCACCAGCGGGCGAACGTGCTTTTTCCAGCACGTCGCTCAGGGGGCCGGTCTGATGGGTGAAGGCATGGGAATACATTGGACCGACATGGATGCGCCGCAGCCGTTTGGGGTGCAGGTCGTCGAAATCCTCGTCAAAGCCCTTGGCGATGGTCAAAAGCTTCAGCCCACCCACGGATTGTGCCATCAGATGCGCCATGACCTCGGGCCAACGGCGTTCGTCCTTGGGCAATCCTGTGCGACCGGTATCCTCCAACTCCATCAGGTAAATCGTCGGCAAGTTGATCTGACTGTCGTAAACGGCCCAATGCAGGAAATACTGCCGCCGATCACCTTTGTTGCCACGCCAGATAATGTCAGGGTCATTGCGGGCCCAGAACAGATGGCCTTTGACCAGTTCCTGATAATAGAGACGCTGGCTCAACGCGTACTGTAGTTTTGTCGGGATTTCCTGTTCGCCCAACATCACCCGAACCATCTGGTCCTTGAGCGCCGCAACCGTCGGCATGTTTTCAAGATGCCTCTGCGCTTGCAGTGCATCGTTCGCCATCTCCAGCAGCTCTGCATAGATCGGAAAGCCGCTCTCGGTCCGATCAAAGGTCAGCCGGCCCGCATGGGCAAATCGACCCGAGAAATGGTATTTATGGGCCAGTGCGCGAAAGGTGAAATTCAGCTTTGTCAAAGACTGCACAATCGCGGTGATCTCGTGCCGCTCGAAACGCCCCTCTGCCTCCATCATGCCGGCCACCTTTCCAAGGAAGCCGGTGATGGTTTCGAATTTCTCGAAATAGCGCCGCGTAACGCGGGTATCTTCGAGGTCAAAGTGATCTGCGGTCAGATCTGTTTTTGCATCAGACATAGGCGCGCCCGTTCAAAAGGGTCACTGCTGACCGTAGGCGTTCTTGTCGTGCTTTTCGACGATCTTCTGGAACCGGCGCAGGAAACGCTCGTCAGCCTTGGCCTTGTCTTCCAGAACCTTGCGGGCAAAGACCATATGATCCTCGTGAGCTTCCATCATGTCGGCCATTTTTGCGTTTGTCGCGGCCCCGATAGCGGCCATTGCGGTTTGCGCCTCTTGGTCTGTTTTCACACCGATTTCGTTGATCCGGTGGGCAACGTCCTGTTGCTGTGCGGTTTTCAACGATTTGGTCAATGCATCATAAAGCACGACCCGCTGGTTAGTGTCGGTTTTGAGCTTGTTGATCAGGACCATCTGGGTCGCGGCCTGGTTTTGCAGGGAATCGAGCCAGGTTTTCCCTTTTTCGATGTAGCGTTCGAGCGTTTGCGACTTCGCAAGCTTTACCTGTTCCTGTTGGACCAGTTCATTGTACTTGCCGTTCAGCGCTGCCAATTCGGTTTCCAGCGCGGTTCGGGCCGCAGCGTCCTGTTCGACGCTGATCTTGTTTTCCAGCTCGATGATCTTGGGGTCCATGGCGAGCACTTCGGCGCGGACATCTTCGAGCTCTTTCACCGTAAATTCACGGTCATCGAGGGTGGAGGTGAGGTTATCTTCGACTTTAACCTTCTGTTCGTTCAACACGTTCAATTGCGTCTCAAGAAGCGACTGGATCACGTTCGACTTGGCAATCAGGTCCTGAAGCTTGTCATCAACGCTCGCTGTGCGCATCCGTTCCTGACGCATGGATTCCGATTTGCCCCTCGAAAAGATGCCGATGAATTTTTCCATGCCGGTCTTTGACCGCATGTCATCAAAGTCTTTTTGGAAACCGGCGGTCACATCGTCGAGCCCCATGATAAGTTCGGCAATGTTGGCGTTCATCGCTTCGGTATGGGCATGCACGTCTTCAAGGGATGCGTTTTCAATATCGATCGAAATGTCAGTGCCCGCCGCCATTTTGCTGCGCGCAGCTTCAATCCGGCTGGTCAATTCAGCAATTTTCGCCTGAGAAGCTTCGACCTCTGTCTGGCTGTTGCGGATTTGGGCGTCGAAATCTGCCATTTGGAGTTGTCCCTTGTTGAGCAATATACCTTTGGATGTAGTAAGTCCGAATTTTCCTAAAAGAGGCAAGGCAGAAAACTCTGACCTTTCAACATGTTCGGAAACAAAAAAAGGGCAGGAAAACTCCTGCCCTTTGGGTGATTATCCGTCCACGGTGTCTTTTTCTTCTGCGTCGGCAACCTCTTCTTCGTCCGGCGGAGCGAGCTGATCAGCGAGGATTTCCGAAATTGGCCGGTCGGCAAGAACAGCCTCTTCGCCATAAATGTCATCGGGATCAACGTGGGTCGCGGGGAGTTCGGTGCCACGATCGTAGAATTCATCTTCGATCCGTTTCGAATCTTCTTCGCTGCGCATCACAACATTCGTTCCATTTGGAACCATTTCAAACAGGTGGATGATGTCGTGGTTGAACATCCGGATACATCCGGCAGAACCGGAGTTGCCGATAGAGGGCAGGTCATTCGTCCCGTGAATCCTGTAGTGAGTATCGCGGCTTCCTTGGTAGAGGTAGAGCGCACGCGCACCAAGCGGGCTGCGCAGACCTCCGGGAATACCTGCGGCAAAGGGGCCATAGACGTCCGGCTCCGTACGCAGCATGTTTTCCGTTGGAATCCAGCCCGGCCATTCGACCTTGCGGCGAATGACAGTATCGCCACGGATAGCGCGACCTAGACGGCCAACGGCAATGGGATAGCGCCACGCGGTGCCATCATCGAGAATCCAGTAGAGAAACTTTGCGTAGATATCGACTTCGATCGTGCCGGGTTCTTCTTCACCGCTATAGTAAACCAGTGTTCTCCGGTTTGGCGGGGTCAGGTATTCCGGCGGGATTGCGGCCAATGCATACCCGTTGTCGAGCAGAACGTCGTATCCAGGGACGACCATTTCAACCGGATCGACCTCAATCAGTTCTTCGTCCTCGTCAGAGGCGCAGGCCGACAAGACCGACATTGAAACAAATAACAACAGGACCTTTAGGCCCGAAATCAGAGTACGGGACATCAGTGTTTCCCAAATTGGTTTTTTCCGACCAATACCATGGTGGAGTGAAAGCGCAAATAATAAGCCTTTCGGATAGATAGCCGGATACATTTTGAAAAAGATGTGCATTGTCGGGGTTTGTTGCTTATCGTTCGATCAAGCAGGAACGAGGGCCTCACCATGACCGACCGGAAAACAGCCATTCGTAACGCCGCCTTGGAAATTTTTCTTGAACGCGGCTACGCAGCTACCACCATCGCCGAAATCGGACGACGGAGCACATCAACCGTCGGCTCCATTTACCACGCATTCAAGAATAAAGCGTCTGTCGCCTATGACCTCTGGGCCGAAGCGCGGGATGGATGGACGCTCGATACCATGGATGTCAGCACCAAAGCCAAACCGGAAAAAGCGATCAAGGCGATGATCTCGGCGCAGCTGACATGGGGATGGAAAAATCCGGACCTTTATCGATTCCACGAAGAACTGCGCGCCCGTGCTGCGACCGATCCGGAATTCGAAGCGCTTGCTGCGGATTTAACCGCACAGGCCGAAGCAGGCGAGGCGTTGTATGCCGCGTGGCAAAAAGCCGGCCTTGTCAAAGAGATGAGCTGGCCTGTCGCCTCTGCATTAATCCTTGGCCCTGCGCAGGCCTACCTAGACAGCGGTGCCGCGCAGAACGACGCGCTCATCGATGTCTTTGCCGATGCCGCGTGGCAAACAGTCAAGGGAGAAGCTCCCGCATCGGATGAGAAGCCCAAGCAATCCTCTCCCACGAAACAAAAAGACAAAAAGTCGAAAAAGTCTGGAAAAGGAAAGAAAAAGGGTAAAAAATCCGGTAAGGGGGCAAAGGCCGAATAGGTTCGAACCCAGCCCCGGTTTTTAACAGGAGTCAGGCAATGAGCCTGTTTCGAGAACTTTTCGATGTTGCCGCCCCTGAACCCGATACCGGTGTAGAACGACCACCGCTCCCTGATGGTCAAATCAGGGTGCATGTGTTTTCAGGGAATTTCGATGACGAAGAGGCCCTGTTGTCCTACTGCTTTGATGCCCCTGATGAGGATGCACCCGAGCCGCTCAACCGCGATCTGGACGGCGCATTTGTAGATACCGCCTATGTCGCAACAGGATTTGCCAGTGGGATCAGCCGCGCATTGGCCGAGATTTTCCCGCAGCGCGAGGTCGACCACATTCTTCCCAAGGTCGGTAAGGACAATTCTGTTGTGATCATTTCCGAATACGCGTTCGGTGATCTTCCCTACATTCTGGGTGATACGCCGCAGTTGGAATACCTTGGCGAGTGGATAACGACCACCCGTTAGCGCGAACACCTGCCAACCAAGGGCTTAGTTGTGGATTTTGCGTGAAATCGACAACGCAAGACTGGACCCGTCGCACGTCCTGTGTTTCTGATATGATCAAATTTCAAACTCGATGACGGGGGCTGCCATGACCGACACCAATCTAAAATCCTTACTCAAGAATCCGGCGTTGGTGTGTGAACAGACTTTGCTGGCCGGTGAATGGGTCAATGCCGGAAACGGCGCAACCTTTGACGTGATCAACCCCGCACGTGGCGATGTCATTGCCAAGGTGCCGGACCTGTCCCGCGCCGAATGCGCTAAGGCAATTGACGCGGCCTACGTCGCGCAAAAAGACTGGGCCGCAAAAACCGGCAAGGACCGCGCCAAGGTGCTGCGCAAATGGTTCGACCTGATGATGGAGAACCAAGAAGACCTCGCCATCATCATGACCGCCGAACAAGGCAAACCACTGACCGAGTCCCGTGGTGAAGTGGCTTATGGCGCATCGTTTGTAGAGTGGTTCGGCGAAGAGGCGAAACGCATCTACGGCGAAACCATTCCGGGTCATATGGCCGACAAACGGATTACGGTTATCAAACAACCGATCGGAGTTGCCGCTGGTATCACGCCATGGAACTTCCCCAACGCGATGATCGCCCGCAAGGTTGCGCCCGCTCTGGCGGCTGGATGTTCGTTTGTGATCCGTCCCGCCTCTCAGACACCGTTGTCTGCAATCGCAATGGCGGTTCTTGCAGAACAGGCAGGCGTTCCCAAAGGTGTGCTGAGCGTCATCACCTCCGAAGACGCGTCGGGGATCGGCAAAGAATTCTGCGAAAACCCGAAGGTTCGTAAACTGACCTTCACCGGCTCGACGCAAGTGGGCCGGATTCTGCTCCGGCAGGCAGCCGATCAGGTAATGAAATGCTCCATGGAGTTGGGTGGCAATGCACCGTTCATCGTGTTTGACGACGCTGATCTGGACGCCGCCGTGCAGGGGGCCATCGCCTGTAAATTCCGTAACAACGGTCAGACCTGTGTCTGCGCAAATCGCATCTACGTCCAAGACGGCGTCTACGACGCGTTCAGTGAAAAGTTGAAAGTAGCTGTTGAGGCTCTGACGGTCGGTGACGGGCTGAATGCTGGTACCGACCTCGGCCCGCTGATCGAGGACAAGGCCGTCGATAAGGTCAAAGATCACCTCGCCGACGCATTGTCCAAAGGCGGTCGCGTACTGACCGGAGGAGAGGCCGGCCCCGCCGGTGAGCAGTTCTTCTTGCCGACCATCGTCTGCGACGCCACACCGGACATGAAAGTCGCGACCGAGGAAACCTTTGGTCCCTTCGCGCCCCTGTTCCGGTTCAAAGACGAAGACCATGTGATCGAAATGGCCAACGATACGATCTTTGGTCTGGCCTCCTATTTCTACGCCAACGACCTGAGCCGCGTGATCAAGGTTCAAGAAGCGCTCGAATACGGAATCGTCGGTGTGAATACGGGCATCATCTCGACCGAGGTTGCTCCCTTTGGTGGTGTGAAACAGTCTGGCCTTGGTCGTGAAGGCAGCCACCACGGGATCGAGGATTACCTCGAAATGAAATACATCTGTACCAACACGTAACCGCTGTACCGATTATTTAAGAAGGGGGGCGTCGCCCCTCTTCATCTTTCCCAAAATACTCCTGCCGGAGGCAATGCCCGAAGGGCATCTACCTCACCGGATCAAACAGCGCGTCATCCAAAGAACAATCCCGGCGGACGTCGGTTCCGCATCGCCGGAACTCCAGATCTGTGGTCAGGCAAATGCGGACTTCTTGTATGTAGCCTGATTGGCAAGTGACCGTAATTTCGTTCGCATCCAGCCCGTCATTCTGGTCCATAAACGCTTCTTCGATCAAACTCGCAGGGAGCGACACCTGACGTTCCAGTTTGCGAAACGCCTGTGGAATGGTGACAGATTCGTATGCCTGACGGGCAAGTGCGTAGTAGTCCGTTGAAGTCAGACCCGAACAAACGCCGTGTTTGTTCCACTGATACCAAGCAAGGCCGGACGTACCCATGATGTCTGCCATCTCCCCAGTTTGGCGACGCGTCGGGGCGGGAATGGTGGTGTTGCAGTAATCCGGCCAGCCATCTTCGTACTGAGGCCAAAGGCCGTGAAGAACCCAGCCAAAGTCCTCTCTTTCATCACATTGAGGAGAGTTGCGACCATCCCCTTCGAGGGCGCACCAGTTGGGCGACCACGACAATGACATCACGTAGTAATCGAAATCTCCGGCAGTTCCGTCAGCCGCCGCAGTCAGCGGAGCAAGGCCCAAGGCCAATGCTAAAACAGTCTTTCGCATATTTTGTCTTTTCTATTGTGTTTGGCGCGACTATATACGCCCCGAGTTCCCCGACAATGTGAACTGGGCCAAAATATCCGGTCCGCCCCCTAAAGCGGGGTAACGGGGAAGATTTGCGTTAGGAGATGACCCATGTCCGATAAGCCGATTATGGCCAAAGCCACCGCTGTCTGGCTGATTGACAACACGACGATCAGCTTTAAGCAGATTGCCGATTTTGTTGGTATGCACGAACTCGAAATTCAGGGGATTGCCGACGGTGACGTTGCCCCCGGTGTCAAAGGGTTTGATCCGGTGTCCAACAACCAGTTGACTGAAGAAGAGATCAAAGTTGCAGAGGGTAACCCGCTGCACAAGCTCAAGCTCAAGTTCAACCCTGCTGCGGCTGGCGAAGAAAAACGCCGTGGCCCGCGTTATACCCCGCTGTCCAAACGTCAGGACCGTCCGAATTCGATCCTGTGGCTGGTGAAATTCCACCCCGAACTGTCCGATGGTCAGGTTGCCAAACTTGTTGGCACCACAAAGCCGACCATTCAGGCGATCCGCGAACGGACCCACTGGAATATCCAGAACATGCAGCCGATCGATCCGGTTGCGCTGGGCCTGTGTAAACAGTCCGAACTGGATGCCGCCGTTCAGAAAGCCAACGCAAAGCGCGCCGCTGAAGGCACTGCGATGACCGACGATGAACGTCGCAAACTGGTGTCGACCGAACAGTCGCTCGATATGCCCGCAGAGCCGAAGATTCCGACCGCGATTTCCGGTCTGGAGACCTTTACGCTGGGTGATGGCAACGGCCTGGACGAAGATCCGCGCGAAGAAGAAGCCGATTTCTCTGATGCGGACAGCTTCTTTAACCTGCCCGATGACAAGGACGACGACGAAGACGACAAATAAGTCGGTCCAAACGGAATTCTGAAACGCCCCGCCGGTTGTGCGGGGCGTTTTTCGTATATGGGTGCGCTTTCACGTTTGCCGGAAATCAAGGGCGGAGTAAAATAGACGCAGCGGGATCTGATGTTAGGAAGTTTTTATGCGTATTCTGTTTTCTGCCCTTATTGCCCTGATGCCCGCAGTGGCGTCGGCAGATGAATTCTGTGACCAGCTTTGGTTCAGCCGCAATAGCGTCTACGACCGCGCCGGATACTGTTTCTCTTCGCGCCTCGGTCGATCGGTTTTTGACAACTCAGACTGCATCGAAGGGGTAGAGCTTCAGATGTCTGCCAGCGTTGCAAAAGCTCTGAATAACACCATCCAGATAGAAGAGATGTGGGAATGCAACGTCGATACTACTCGGGAAACGCTTGATGTGCCCGATCTCGAGTTTCTTCTGAGCCTCGACGATATTCCTCTCAAATCGGATGGCGAAAGCGGTTGCATCGGTTGGCGCGGTGCGCCGATCGCTGTGCGGTCTGGTCGTTCAATGGACAGTGCCGTCATCGGGATCATTCCAACAGGCGCGCAAATCGGGATGGGCTATTGGGAAATCGACGGATGGGAATTCCTGTCGACCTTCGGGGACCAAGAGGTTGCCGGATGGGCGAACCTTGATGCGATCGGGTTCCGCTATCCTGACTCGTGTGACGGTTGGGCAGGCTAGAGGCTCCGCCGTGCGCGCAGGGCGGCGGTGATTGTCCCGTCGTCCAGATAGTCCAGTTCGCCGCCCACAGGCACACCCTGGGCGAGCGAGGTCACAGTGACATGCGGAAGCTGGTCGGCGATGTAATGCGCGGTGGTTTGGCCGTCGATGGTGGCTGACAGGGCGAGGATGACCTCGCTCACGTTTTCACCTGTCACACGGTCGAGCAGTTTGGGAATGCGCAACTCCTCTGGCCCGACTGCGTCCAGCGCAGAGAGCGTGCCGCCAAGGACGTGATACCGTCCCTTGAACACCGCCGCCCGCTCCATCGCCCAGAGGTCAGCGACGTCTTCGACGATGCAAATCTCTCCGTTTGCGCGGCGGTCATCGGTGCAGATGTCACAGATGTCGCTGGTGCCGATGTTTCCGCAGTTCAGACATTCCCGCGCGGTTTGCCCTACGCGGGTCATGGCATCGGCCAGCGGGATAAGCTGCTGTTTGCGCTTCTTGATGAGGTGCAGCACAGCGCGACGGGCCGACCGCGGGCCGAGTCCCGGCAGCTTGGCCAGCAAACCAATCAGATCTTCGATATCCTGCGAACCGTCGCCCATGGGATCAGAACGGCATCTCGAATCCCGGCGGGAGACCGAGGTCAGAGGCGATTTTTTCCATTTCCTGACGCGAACAATCAGCCGCGCGGGATTGCGCGTCCTTAATCGCGGCGAGGATCAGGTCTTCGACGATTTCCTTGTCATCGCCCGAGAAAATCGACGGGTCGATGTCGAGCGCCTTGAGCTCACCCTTGGCGGTTGCGGTGGCTTTGACCAGACCGGCACCGGCCTCTCCGATGACCATGATGTTGTCCAGATTGTCTTGCATCTGGGCCATCTTGGTCTGCATTTCCTGAGCGTTCTTCATCAGCTTGGCCATATCGCCAAGCCCGCCTAGACCTTTGAACATTACGCGTTCCCTCGTGTGCGGAGGCGCCGGATGGCGCGGGTGAGTGCAAAGAGCGTTATCGCAGCCGCCAGTCCCGTGGACAAGTAGGGCGGGGCGATGCAGCCTTCGTATGTGGCTTGTGCCCAGATACCGCCGTAATCTGTGGCCCAAAGACGGGTCGAGACGAACAACAACAGGAATGTGGACGCGAAAACCCCTGCGATCTGCCACGATATATGCCGGAAAAACGATCCGGGAAGGACCGCGAGGATCAACAGGAACAACAGTGGGTTGGCGAAGGTGAAAACAGGTTCCGTCCAGATGGTGACAGGACC
>JBNKUW010000047.1:0-16738 GCA_050298835.1 Marivivens sp. | reverse complement strand
GCTCTCTGCCCAAGGTGTGATCTTGTATGGGGTCAGAAACAGCAGATCGACATCCGAATGCGGGGCCATCTCTCCACGACCGTAGCCCCCAACCGCGATGATCGACAGGCGTTCGCCATCGGTGGGATTGTGAAGCGGATGCAAACGGGTGCTGGCCACATGCAGAACGGTTTTCACCAGATTATCAGTCAGCCACGTATAGGCACGCGTTACCGGACGCGCATTGAAAGGCGCGTCGGTAAAGGCCGCAGCGATGGCCGCAGTCCCGCGTTTGCGGGCTTTGTCCAAAATCGCCACCGTCGCTTTGCGGATCGCCATAGCGTCCGACAAATCGCCCAGCTCTTTGTCCAGCTCGGCCATCACGGCATCGGTGTCAAAAATTTCGGCGGCCGGACAGATCAGTCCGTCGGCCGCCGTTTCGTCGGGGGCTTGCGTGAGGAGGGTCGGCTCAGAAGCCGAGTCCCGCAAAGCTTCTTGGGGCAGGGTCAAGGATTACCACCTGATTGTTCTGGATTTGAGCGACGGCAAGCGCCCGTTGGTTGGTGCCGTTCGGCAGCAGACGGAAGACGCCTTGGGTGCCTTGGAACCCTTGTGCTTGGGTCAGACCTGCACGGGTAAGGGCTTCGGGATTGCCTTCGGAGACAAGCGCACCGATGGCCGCAATGCCGTCAAACGCCAAACCGGCCAGCGGATGAGGCGGCTGCCCGTAGGCAGCAGTGTAACGGGATGAGAACAGATCCATCATCTGCGTATCCGGTACGGCAAACAGCCCGTTCTGCAGACCCGACATCGAAGCCGCCTGTGAAGCAGCGTTCCAGCGGGTCAAACCGATGAACTGAGTGACCGAAGGGTCGATCCCCTGTTCCGGCAGGGCCGTAGCGATGATCGGCAGGTCGGCGTTGACGCCACCTGTCAGGAATACCGATTGTGCACCGGAAGACCGGATTGCGCGGGCAGTTCCCCCTGCCGCAGAAATAATGCCCTGTTGGGACATAGGATAGCTCTGAACACCTGAAACGGTGCCGCCGTTGGCCTGAACGGCGGACACGATGGCTTCGCTTCCGACGCGCCCTTGCAGGTCTTCACCGTGGACCACCATAAAGCTGTTGATCCCTTGGGTACGCGCATAAGCAACCAAGCGGTTGGCTGTATTCAGGAAAGTCGGTCCTAGAACAAAGACGTTGTTTCCGGCAATCGACGTATTGTTCGAAAACGCCAGAACGTTCAATCCACGCTCTGCCACAGCCACACCAGCAGCATTCGCTGCTTCGGCATAGAGCGGGCCAAGAATGATCTGTGCTCCGTCGTTCGCGGCCTGTGTTGCGACCGCTGCAGCCTGTGCAGGATTTGCGGCAGTGTTGTAAACCGCGAGGTCAATTGTCACACCGTTCAGGTCCGAAATTGCCAGTCGTGCGGCGTTCTCGAGGTTCGCAGCGAGGAAGTTGTCCGATTCGACGCCAGAGCCTCCCGGAACCAGCAAAGCGACCTTTACAGGCCGACCAGGTGCAATCGGGCGCACACCGTTCGAAATCGGCATCGTGTCACAGGCGGCAAGCCAAGCAACGGAAAACAAAGCAAAAAGCCGCAACGCAAACATGCGGGCGCGACGGGAAATGGCGAACATATCGCTTCCTCCTCTTGCGCCGGGCACCCGCAATGCGGCAGACCCGACGGGACCAATCTGGGGCGGATAATAAGCCCCCAAACCTGAGGGTCCAGCGATGAATTACCGCAATACACCATTGCAGGCGGGTCTCTACCTAGTATCCACCCCGATCGGCTCTGCACGGGATATCACCCTCAGAGCGCTGGATATTTTGGCGAGCTGCGATCTGATCGTGGCCGAAGACACCCGCACCGCCCGAAAACTGATGGATATCCACGGGGTGCCTCTGAACGGGCGCAAGATGATCGCCTACCATGACCATTCAAGTGCAGCGAACGTCGCAGGTATCGTTAAACTGATGGCCGAAGGAAAATCGGTGGCCTGCGTGTCCGAAGCCGGAACTCCGATGGTGGCAGACCCGGGTTTCGAACTCGGACGTGAAGCAATTGCGCAAGGGATCGCAGTAACCGCTGCTCCCGGGGCCTCAGCGGTGCTTGCCGCGCTGACGGTTTCTGGACTTCCGACAGACCGGTTCCTGTTCGTGGGCTTCCTTCCGGCAACGCGGTCACAACGCCAAACCGAAATCGCAGCCCTGCGTGACGCGCCGTTTACCATGATTTTTTATGAATCTCCCAAGCGCGTTAGAGAAATGTTAGGAGATTTGCGGGATATTCTTGGAGGATCACGGGATGCTGTCGTGTGCCGCGAACTGACAAAGAAATTCGAAGAAATCTCGCGCGGGACGCTGGATGACCTTGTTGATGCATTTGCTGATCGGACGGTGAAAGGGGAATTGGTGGTCCTTGTCGGCCGTGCTGGCGCAACAGATGTGGTAGACCTTGATGTGGAAACAGCATTGAAACAGGCAATGGAAACCATGCGGGTCAAAGATGCCGCAACCGCAGTTGCTGGTGCGCTGGGCCTACCCAAACGGCAAGTCTATCAGATTGCATTGGATTTGCAGAAGGGCGACACATGACTGCTTTAGCTCAACGACAGACTCGCGGCCGGCAAAACTACCACGCCGGACTTGCGGCAGAGGGCATTGTCGAACGCGACTATGAACGGCGGGGTGGACGAATTGAGGCCCGTCGCTGGCGCGGCAGATACGGAGGGGAAATCGATTTGATCTTCCGTGACGGTGATCAGTTGGTTTTTATCGAAGTGAAGAAAAGCAGATCACATGATACCGCAGCGTATCGTGTTTCCCCCCGCCAGATGGCTCGCATCTGTAGCAGTGCGTTAGAATTTATTGGCAACGAACCCAAGGGGCAGCGGACGCAAATGCGCATCGACGTGGCTCTGGTAGACGGATCAGGCGCTGTAAAGGTGATCGAAAACGTCTCTCAATGGTGCTGAGGCATTGAAGGCTGCCCTTTGCTGGTCCATGTATTGGGCAAAGAAAAAGCAAGGGGCGCTTCATGTCACTCAAGGTCGCCATCCAGATGGACCCTATCGGGTCTGTTAACATCAACGCTGACAGCTCATTCCGTATCGCCGAAGAGGCGCAGTCGCGAGGGCACAGCCTTTTCTACTACACACCTGACAAGCTCGCCTTTCAGGAAGGTCGCGTTACCGCACGTGGATGGCCGCTCAAAGTGCAGCGGATACAGGGTGATCACGCCATTCTTGGAGAAGAACAAGAGGTCGATCTTTCAGATTTCGACGTGGTCTGGCTCCGTCAGGACCCGCCGTTCGACATGGGATATATCACGACGACGCATATTCTGGATATGATCCATCCCGACACGCTCGTCGTCAACGATCCGTTTTGGGTGCGGAACTATCCTGAAAAACTGCTCGTCCTGCAATTTCCGGACCTGACACCGCCGACTGCCATCGCCCGTGATCTGCAAACTCTGCGGAATTTCCGCGACAAGCACGGGGATATCATCCTCAAGCCACTCTACGGCAATGGCGGCGCTGGCGTGTTCAAACTCCACGCCGATGACGGCAATATTACCTCCCTTTGGGAAATGTTCACGGGCATCAATAATGAGCCGTTGATCGTGCAGAAATTCCTGCCGGCTGTTTCAAAGGGCGACAAGCGCGTCATCCTTGTGGACGGAGAGCCGGTCGGAGCGATCAACCGCGTTCCACAAAAAGGCGAGACGCGTTCGAATATGCACGTTGGTGGACGCGCTGAAAAAGTCGATCTGACCGATCGGGACCGAGAGATTTGTGCGGCAATCGGGCCGCTTCTGCGTGAAAAAGGCCAGATTTTCGTGGGTATCGACGTGATCGGAGACTGGCTGACAGAGATTAACGTGACCTCGCCCACGGGCATTCAAGAGCTTGAACGGTTTGACGGCACGAATATCGCCGAGAAAGTCTGGCAGGCCATCGAAGCGCGGAGAGGATGATGTCGATCTGGCTCCGGCTCTATACGCTCGGCGCTCGATTGTTGATCAAACCGGTGTTTCGGCGCACCGGAAACGCTGTACGCGACGGGCAGCGGCTTGATGCGCTAGCTGCGATGAGCATGCAATTACCGCCGTTCAGTTGTGTTCTAGACGGGACTCTCGGGTCTCGTCCGGCGCGATGGATATTGGGGCGCAGAGCCAAGCCGGAAAACGGGGTGCTCCTGTATTTCCACGGCGGAGCATATTTCGCCGGTTCTCCTAGAACTCACAGTGCCATGGTTGCGCGACTGTCGGGGTATGCCGGTATTCCGGCGTATCTACCCGATTACCGGCTAACTCCCGAAGCACCGTTTCCCGCGGCTTTCGAAGATGCTCTGGCGGCTTGGGATGGATTGGTTGCAAAGGGCTACCGGCCTGAACAGATCGTGATAGGCGGCGATAGCGCTGGCGGAGGGCTTGCTCTAGCTCTTCTCGCGCGTCTTTGCGAGCTGGGACAAAGACCCGCAGGAGCATTCGCGTCTTCTCCGTGGACGGATCTGACCCTTTCTGGTGAGAGCTTTACTACACAAGCTGAAAAGGACGCGACGCTCCCTGCGGAACGGATGCAGGAAGCGGCTGACGCTTATCTTGACGGTGCAGTGCCGAACGATCCTCGGGCCTCACCCCTGTTCGCGGATTTTGACACTCCTCCACCGGTTCTCCTGCAGGTTGGCTGCCCCGAAGTGCTTGAAGACGATAGTTATCGTATGGCCGATGTCCTTCGTCGTGCGGGCGGTGAGGTTGACGTCCAGACTTGGGACGGCGCGCCACATGTCTGGCACTTGGGGGAGTTTTGGGTGCCGGAGGCCCGAGCGGCTCTTCGTGATTGTGCGAAATTCATTCAGACAGCTTTGGTCAAAGCAAGGCGATAACCAACAGCCTCGGCCACATGCGGGTGCCGCACCATTGGCTCCCCGTCTAGGTCGGCAATCGTGCGTGCTACCCGCAAAACCCGATGATACCCCCGCGCTGTCAGGCCAAACCGTTCCGCAACCTTTGTAAGCAACGCGCGGCCTTCCGCGTCGGGTTCAGCGATTTGTTCCAATACCGAACCCTCCGCCTCAGCGTTTGTATGTAGTTTTGCCATTCCTGCGTAACGCGCTGTTTGCACATCTCTTGCGGCGAGAACTCGGGCTGCAATGTCTACGGAGCTGTCACCGGACGCGGGTATGGCCAAATCCGTGAAGCTCACCGGAGGAACCTCGATCCGCAGGTCGAACCTGTCCATTAACGGACCGGAAATCTTACCGAGATACTCTGCCCCGCAGGTAGGAGCCCGCGAACAAGCGCGCGCCGGTTCGGAAATAAACCCGCATTTGCAAGGGTTTGCCGCCGCGATCAACATGAACCGGCATGGGTAGCGGATGTGTGCATTGGCGCGGGCGATCACGACCTCTCCGGTTTCTATCGGTTGGCGGAGCGTTTCCAGAACGGTTCGGTTGAATTCGGGGAATTCGTCCATGAACAGCACCCCATTGTGGGCGAGGCTGATTTCACCGGGTTTGGCGGTGCGCCCTCCACCCACAATAGCTGCCATGGATGCCGTGTGATGGGGTTCCCGAAACGGTCGACTCCGGTTAATACCGCCTTGATCCAGCAAGCCCGAAAGAGAGTGGATCATCGATGTTTCCAAGGCTTCTGAAGCACTGAGTGGTGGAAGGATGCCGGGCAATCGGGCGGATAGCATGGATTTGCCCGCACCGGGCGGACCTTGCATAAACAGGTGATGCCGTCCTGCAGCAGCGATTTCTAGCGCCCGTTTGGCGACCTCTTGTCCCTTCACGTCGCGCATGTCCTGATGGCTTGGTGCGGTTGATATTTCTCCCGGTTCGGCGGGTGGTATCAGTGCTTTACCGGTCATGTGCCGGACCACCTCGAGAAGGGTTCTTGCCCCGTAGACAGCCGTTGCGCCGACCCAAGCGGCTTCTTGGGCTGAGGTGTTCGGGCAAATCAGGCTATGACCATTTTCTGCGGCCGAAAGGGCGGCCGGCAACGCGCCTGCGACGGGAACCAATCCACCATCCAAAGACAGTTCTCCCAACGAAACGCATTCTTGCGCGATGTCCTTGGGGATTACTTCGAGCTCTGCCAGCAACGCAATGGCGATGGGGAGGTCAAAGTGGGACCCTTCTTTGGGCATGTCCGCTGGGGACAAGTTTACAGTTATGCGACAGGAGGGCAGGGCGATTGCTAATACATCCAAAACCGCGCGAACGCGTTCTCTCGCTTCCGAGACGGCCTTGTCAGGTAGGCCGACAATGGCGAAACCGGGCATGCCCGAGACCGTGGTGCATTGAACCTCGACCGTGCGGGCCTCAACCCCTTCGAATGCGACTGTATAGGCCGTTGCGACCATGAATACCCCCGTAACCCCCTGAAAGAGTTACGGGAAAGTGGTTTCTAAATGGTTAACTCGGCCAGTCGGTCCGCGGCAGTCCTTTGTCATAAGGAAACGGGTCGTGGACCTCTTGCAGCGCGAGTTCGCGCCATTTGAGGAAAGCCGGATCGTTCAGATGCGCGTTCACATATGCTGTGGCGGCCTCCGAAATTGGCAGCGCGTAGCCGGTAATTCGCATCGCAACGGGAGCATAGAACACATCCGCCAAAGAGTATTTTCCGAACAACCACGGTCCGCCCGCTCCGTAGCGCTCTCTTGCCAGAGCCCAAAGGTATTGAACCCGCTCAAGGTCTTTCAAGCACGCCTCTGTGGGCTCAAATCCGACCCAAACGTGGCTAAGCTGCATGTCGCAGTCCCGTAGTGCGGAAAAGCTGGAGTGCATTTCAGCAACCAGATTTCGCGCCAGAGCCCGCGCGCGCGCGTCTTCCGGCCAAAGGCCTGCCTCAGGGTTCTGTTCGGCCAGAGTTTCGGCCATCGACAGGCTGTCGGACAGGACGAACCCTTCGGGAGTTTTCATCACTGGAAGGGTTCGTGCCGGAGCTAGCGGCTTTAGCTCGTCGCGGTAGGTTCCCGCATAGAGCCCCATCATGTGCTCCCGATAGGGAACATTGAACTTTTCAAACATGAGCCAGCCTCGCAAGGACCAGCTACTAAAAAGGCGATCGCCAATATACAGGTCGTAGGTCATGGCGAAAACGATAGGCTTAGAACGTGTGTCCTACCAATTCTAATTTGCCGTTGGCCCTATCACGGAATGTGATTTACCTGCTCTGCACCCCAAGGAGATGTCTCCAATACCGTTACAGACAGGTTGCTGATTTTATGTGCGAAAACTTCATAGGCTGAACATCCCAACGCGCGTTGCAACTGTGTCAGGATCATACCGAAATGGCCGACAAGGATCAGATCGCGGGGCCATTCGGCAAGATAGCCATCTACCGCACGGGATACGCGGGCAGACACCGCGTTCCAGCTTTCTCCGTTGGGAGGGGCGATGTCACCGGGAGTTTCCCAATAGGCGCGCATCAGTGGGTCATCAACGAAACTTGCCATTTCCCAATCTCCGAAGTTGATTTCCCGGAGAGCGGGATCATGACGAAGACGTGGCCTGTCGCGCTGGATGGCATTCGCTGTTTCGACCGCGCGGGACAGGTCTGACGACACCACCGGCGCCTCTGGTAGATAGTCTGCCAACCGCTCAATAGCTTCAACGTCGGACAAATCCGCCGGAAGATCGGTCCAACCGACCATCGCTTTTGCGTGCGTAGGGCCGTGCCGGACCAGCCATAATCGACTCATAGGGCACCTTTGAGCATCATCGGTAACCCCGCAGCAACAAACACCACAGTATCCGCCATCTGGGCAAAGTCCTGATTCATCCGCCCGTGAAGGTTTCTAAACCGTCGTCCCAGCGCGTTTTCTGGTACGATTCCCATGCCCAATTCGTTGGAAACCACTACAACAGGCACCGGACAGGTCAAACAGGCTGCCACGAATTCGGGGATCATTTTGTCCGCATCTGCCTCTTTCATGAGCACATTGGACAACCAGAGTGTCGCGCAATCGACAAGCACGACAGAGTTTCCGCTCACATTCCCGAGAACACCCGCAACATCCAGTGGCTCCTCTATAGTGGTCCATGCACCACCGCGCTGAACCTTGTGCCGGTCCACTTTGGCTTGCATTTCGTCATCGTAAACCTCTGACGTTGCAAGGTAAATTCTGTCGAGACCAGAGGCCGAGACAAGGTTTTCTGCGAACAAGGACTTGCCAGAAGCGGCTCCGCCAAGGACGAGTGTTAGATTTTGCAGCGCCGGTTATGCAGTCATGGACGATCCAATTGTCTGAAAAGAACGACACATTGGTAGCAGACATTTTTTGAAGTGCACAACACGCCTAGGGGAGGTGAAAAATGGCACTCGATTATACGGCCGACCGTGGCCTGTCTCGTCGTGCGATGAAGGCAGAGCTTCTGGACGCAGAAACCGAAGCGGATCTTGCTCGCGCCTGGCGGGATCACAGGGATACAGAGGCGCTCCACCGTCTGATCACGGCCTACATGCGTTTGGCCATTTCACAGGCGAGCAAATTCCGCCGCTATGGCGCCCCGATGAGCGACCTCATTCAAGAGGCCTCTCTTGGTTTGATGAAAGCTGCCGAGAAATTCGATCCAGATCGTGGCGTGCGTTTTTCGACCTATGCCGTCTGGTGGATCAAGGCGAGCATTCAGGAATTTGTCATGCGCAACTGGTCGCTTGTGCGAACCGGTTCGACCTCGAATCAGAAATCACTGTTTTTCAACATGCGTCGTGTGCAAGCACGACTTGAACGTGAAGCGGCTGCCGAAGGCGTGACGCTGGACCGTGCCTCCCTACTCGAAGCGGTCGCAGAAGAGCTTGGCGTTCCGCTGCGCGACGTGGAAATGATGGATGGGCGGCTCGCCGGGGCGGACTTTTCACTCGATGCGACGCAATCGACCGAGGACGAAGGCCGCTCTTGGGTGGACACGCTCGAGGACGATAGCGCGCAGGCCGCGGAAGTTGTCGAAGCCTCGCATGATCAGGAACAGCTACGTATCTGGCTGGCGTCGGCGTTGATGAAACTTAGCGAACGCGAACGCTATATCGTGCGGGAACGTAAACTGCGAGAAGACCCGAGGACGCTTGAAAGTCTGGGCGATGAACTTCACCTTTCCAAAGAACGTATCCGTCAGATCGAAGCCGCAGCTTTCGGCAAGTTACGCAAATCGCTTGAAGGGGAAACAAAGGAAGTGTTGAACTTCCTTCTATGAAAACACTTATCCTCCTGATGTCCTGTCTTGCCACTCCGTTGGTTGGGCAGGACATTTTTGTTTTGGGGGAGGTTCACGACAACCCTGCCCATCACCTTGAACAGGCTCTCCGGATTAGCGAAATCGGACCGAGTGCCGTGGTCTATGAAATGCTCACGCCTGCGATGGCGGACATCGTGAACCAGTCCGACAATCTTGATCCAGCCTTGGGTGACAAAATCGGTTGGGAAGAGGCGGGTTGGCCCGATTTCACGATCTATGCTCCTGTCTTTGCCGCAAGTGACGCTCCGGTCTATGGCGCGGCACTTCCTCGGGCGCAGATCATGGGGGCCATTGGCAAAGGGGCGGCGGCTGTGTTCGGGTCACACGCGTTGGACTACGGGCTCGGCCCGTTGCCAGCAGAGGTGCAGGCGGATTTCGAACAAGAGATCAACCTCGACCATTGCGAGGCTCTTCCTCAGGAAATGTGGTCCGGCATGGTCGAAGCACAGCGACTTCGCGATGCCCATTTCGCGAAGGTGGCACTCCAGGCGCTTGAAGATACCGGTGGTCCGGTTGTGGTTATTACCGGTAACGGCCACGCCCGCAATGACCGCGCTATTCCAGCAGTGATAGCTCTTGCCCGACCTGATGTTGCGGTGACGTCACTGGGTATCCTGGAAAGCGATGATCAGGCGAACCTCTATGATGAGGTCGTTATTACCGATCCTGCAGAGCGTGAAGACCCCTGTCTCGCGTTCCGGTGATTGTCCTTTCCCCACAGGCTGTTTAGGGTTCGCATAAACGTGGACGAGGGGCCGAAAATGCTGGCTGGCAAACATATCCTTCTGATTATCGGTGGCGGGATCGCTGCATTCAAATCGCTGGACCTGATCCGACGGTTGAGGGAGCAGGGTTCGCAAGTGACGCCGGTTCTGACGAAGGCAGGTTCGGAATTTGTGACAGCCCTTTCGGTGTCGGCATTGTCTGCGGCAAAGGTCTATCAGGATTTGTTCGACCTCACGGACGAGGCCGAGATGGGCCATATCGAACTATCCCGCGCTGCCGATCTGGTTGTTGTTGTTCCTGCGACGGCGGATTTGCTAGCGAAGATGGCGGGTGGACATGCGAACGATCTGGCCTCCACGCTGCTGATGGCAACAGACAAACGGGTGCTCGTAGCGCCTGCGATGAATGTGCGGATGTGGGAACATCCTGCAACGCAGCGCAATTTAAAAACACTCAAAGGTGACGGCGTGCTGTTTGTTGGCCCGGTTGAGGGCAACATGGCCTGTGGAGAGTTCGGCTATGGCCGCATGTCAGAGGTGCCCGAGATTATTGATGCCATTGATGCAGCGCTCAGTGATGGCCCGCTCAAAGGAAAGCGCATTCTTGTAACCTCAGGCCCGACGCATGAACCAATTGATCCAGTGCGTTACATCGCCAACCGGTCCTCTGGTGCGCAAGGAACTGCTGTAGCACGAGCATTGGCCACGCTCGGTGCAGAAGTTGTATTTGTGACAGGACCAGCCGATGTTCCGCCGCCAACGGGTGTTGAGGTTGTAAAAGTGGAATCCGCAGCCGAGATGATGGAGGCCGTTCAGGCCGCTCTACCTGTCGATGCGGCAGTGTTTGCGGCGGCTGTAGCGGATTGGCGCGTGGCCTCTGCCAGCGGGTCGAAAATCAAGAAAAAGAACGGTCAATTGCCGGTACTGGAGTTCGCAGAGAACCCCGACATCCTCGCCACCGTCAGCCAGATGGAGGCCGGACGTCCGTCACTTGTCGTGGGTTTTGCTGCTGAAACCGACGATGTGATCGCCAACGCGACTGCCAAACGCAAGCGCAAGGGCTGTGACTGGATCGTGGCGAATGATGTCTCTCCAGAGACAGGAATTATGGGTGGCTCTGAAAATGCAGTGACACTGATTTCCGAGAACGATGCAGAGGACTGGCCACGCATGGGTAAGGACGCAGTCGCCGAACGCTTGGCGATGCGCATTGCCGACGCGCTATAATCGGTTTTGTCGATGCAAGGGCCTCTGGCGAGAGTATTTTGAGAAAGATGAAAGGGGCGGTCGTGCCTGATATTGTTATCGAATGGCTTGAGGGGGCGGATCAGGAGATTGCACTGCCGTCATATGAGACGACGGGCGCGGCAGGGGCCGACGTGCGGGCGAATTTCCCGGATGGTCTCCGCGAAGGTGTGACGATCGAGGCTGGCGGTAGGGCATTGGTGCCCGCCGGATTCCGAATGGAAATTCCTGCGGGATACGAGGTGCAGGTGCGGCCGCGGTCGGGCCTGGCGCTTAAGCACGGCATTACTTTACCCAACACGCCGGGCACAATTGACAGTGATTATCGCGGGCCGGTCGGAGTGATCGTGATGAATGCAGGATCTGAGCCGTTCCACATTGCCCACGGTGATCGGATCGCACAATTTGTTGTGGCGCCTGTGGTTCAGGGCCGGTTTTCTGTTGGCAAAGACCTGAGCGAAACTGCACGGGGTGAAGGCGGGTTCGGCTCGACCGGTCGCTCATGATAACTGTTCTGTCCATGGTGGCCGTGATCTGGGGGATCGGCTGGGGGATGGATGTTCCTTCGCGCACACGCTGGGGCATGATCGCAGGGCTGATGGCTGCAGTACTGGTGGCGACACTGGTTTTGCCACAAGGCCACGGGCTCCGTCAGGCGTTGGGCGGGGACCCGCGCTTGTGGGCATTGGTTATCGGATTTGGCGTGGTGATCTGGGGGTACCGGTTAGGTCTGGGATGGATCAAGCGGAAGGTGGATACACAGGAAGCGCCAATTGCAGCGCCAGCGCGGACGTTTTCGGACAGTGAACTGGATCGTTACGCGCGGCATATGATGCTGCGCGAGATCGGTGGACCGGGGCAGAAAAAGCTCAAACAGGCCAAAGTGTTGGTGATCGGGGCAGGCGGGCTGGGTTCTCCGGCGTTGATGTATCTTGCAGCTGCAGGTGTCGGGACCATCGGAGTCATTGATGATGACGTGGTGGATAATTCGAACCTTCAGCGGCAGGTGATCCATAAGGATGCAAAGATTGGCACGTCCAAGGCGCACTCTGCAGCCGAAGCGATGCGGGCATTGAACCCGTGGATCACTGTGGTCCCCTACGATCAGCGGCTGAATGAGGCGGATGCTGATGCGCTGATCGGAGAATACGATCTGGTGCTGGACGGCACCGACAATTTTTCAACGCGCTATCTGGTGAATGCGGTCGCAGTCCGTTTGAAAAAACCTCTCATTTCGGCGGCGATGACCCAGTGGGAGGGGCAAATATCGCTCTATGATCCGGCGCAGGGCGGGCCGTGCTATCAATGTGTGTTCCCCGAAGCCCCAGCGGCCGGGCTGGTTCCTAGTTGCGCCGAGGCGGGCGTTCTTGGGCCGTTACCGGGGATTATCGGATCAATGATGGCGGCGGAAGCCGTGAAGCTGATAGCTGGTGCGGGGGAAAGCCTGCGGGGCCGGTTGATGATCTATGACGCGCTATATGTGGACAGCCGGATCATGAAGGTGAAACGGCGCGACGATTGCCCCGTTTGTGGCTCTGCAGCTTCGATCTGAGCCTCCGGCAGGAGTATTTTTCAAAGCAAAGAAGGGGGCTGGCGGTTCTGGTCGGGCAGCCCTAGGGTCTGTGGTTCAGACAGGAGATTTTCTATGACCAATCCGTTTTTGCAAGACTGGGATACGCCCTATGGATTGCCACCGTTCAACGTGATTTCGGACGCGGATTTTGCGCCAGCGCTTGATGCCGGACTAGCGCAAGCGCGTGCAGATATTGCAGCGATTGTCGCAGAACCGGAGGTGACGTTTGCCAATACTTGTGAAGCGATGGAAAGGGTGGGCGAAACGCTGGATCGGGTGACTGGCGCGTTCTATGCCGTTTCAGGTGCCGACGCCAATCCCGAGCGTGAGGCACTGATGAGGGAGTTTTCGCCCAAGCTATCGGCCTATTATTCAGAGATGACGTCGAACACAGCGCTGTTCGGACGGATCGAAGAGCTCTGGCAGGGGCGAGAGACGCTCGGGTTGTCTGCCGAGCAGGAGCGGTTGTTATATCTGACGCGGCGCGGGTTCGTTCGGGCTGGCGCGCAGTTGAAAGGTGAAGAGGCCGAACGGCTGACAGATGTGAAATCACGCTTGTCTGTCTTGGGGACCCAGTTCGTTCAGAACCTTCTGGCGGACGAGCGGGAATGGTTCATGCCGCTGTCCGAGGCTGACCTGAAAGGGCTGCCGGATTACGTGGTGTCTGCGTTGCGGGCGGCAGGGAAAGAAAAGGAACAAGACGGTCCGGTGGTGACCTTGTCACGGTCCGTAATTGTGCCGTTCCTGCAGAATTGTCCCAACCGTGACCTGCGGCGCAAAGCGCATGAAGCATGGACTGCACGTGGGGCCAACGGTGGAAATACCGACAATCGTGCGATTGCGGCAGAAATTCTGGCGCTGCGCAAAGAGCGGGCAACGCTTTTGGGTTACGAGGATTTCGCGCACTACAAGCTCGAAACCGAAATGGCCGGAGAACCCGCTGCGGTACAAAAGCTTTTGTCTGATGTCTGGGCGCCAGCCAAGGCGCGTGCAGTAGAGGATGCCGGTGTGTTGGAGGCGCTGCTCCACGCGGACGGACATTCTGGGCCACTGGAGGCTTGGGATTGGCATTACTATTCTGCGATCCGCCAGAAGAAAGAGCATGACCTGGATGCGACAGAGGTGAAGCCGTACTTCCAGCTCGAACGGATGATCGAGGCAGCGTTTTCGACTGCAAACCGGTTGTTCGGGCTGGATTTCACAGAGGTTGATGGCCCGAAATATCACCCTGATGTCCGACTGTTCGAAGTCACACGGAATGGTCGCCAGATGGCGGTGTTTGTTGGTGACTACTTCGCACGCGGTTCAAAAAGGTCCGGTGCATGGTGCGGAACGATGCGGGATCAGCAAAAACTGACTGGGGATGTCCGGCCGATCATCACCAACGTTTGCAACTTTGCCAAACCGGCAGAAGGGGAACCCGCGCTGTTGTCTTATGACGATGCACGGACGTTATTCCACGAATTCGGCCATGCTTTGCATCATATGTTGTCTGATGTGACCTATCCCTCGATGTCGGGAACTTCGGTCGCGCGGGACTTTGTTGAGCTGCCGAGCCAGTTGTTCGAACATTGGTTGGAAGTACCGGAAGTGTTGGCAGAGTTCGCGACCAACTCCGAAGGTGAGCCGATGCCACAGGCGCTCCTTGATAAAGTGTTGGCGGCGGCGACTTATGACATGGGTTTCCAGACGGTCGAATATGTGGCGTCGGCCGCTGTTGATCTGGCGTTCCATTTGGGTGAGCCACCTGCCGACCCGATGCAGAAACAGGCGGAGGTATTGGAAGAGATGGGGATGCCTCATGCGATCCGGATGCGCCACGCAACACCGCATTTCGCCCACGTATTTGGCGGAGACGGATACTCTAGCGGATACTACAGCTACATGTGGTCCGAAGTGATGGATGCCGATGCCTTTGCCGCGTTTGAAGAGGCAGATGGTGCGTTTGATCTCGAGGTTGCGGCGTCGTTGCAAAACAACATCCTGTCCAGAGGCGGGACCGAGGATGCGGCAGACCTTTATACCCGTTTCCGTGGACGGTTGCCGGGTGTGGACGCGCTACTGAGGGGGCGCGGTCTGGTTGGTTAATGATACCGAGTGTCGTCGGGGTGCGGTTGCACTCCGACGGGATCCAGATGGATCAGCACGTCAGCTTCGGGGTGGGCCGCGACAATTGCCCGGCGTAGTGCAGCACCGATGGAGTGAGCCGCATCGAGCGTCTGATCGCCGTCGAGTTCGATGTGCAGGTTCACGAATACCCGACTTCCTGCACGGCGGGTTTTCAGATCATGGAAGCCGTAAACGCCGTCAAAGCTGCCAGCGATGCCTTCGATAGAGGCGATGGTGACGTCGTCAGCGGCGCGGTCCATGAGGGCGTGCCATGCGGCCAATCCGATATGGGCTGCTCCACGCGCCATGATCGCAGCGGCGAGTATGGCGACCATGTTGTCGATCCAATCGATCCCGAACATCTGGTGCGCCCAAAGCGCGATGATCGCACCGATCGCAGGGATAAGATCGCCGACGTAGTGCAGGCTATCGGCCACCACCACACGGTTACCTGTCTTCTGGGACACATATCGCTGCCAGCCAACCAACATGAGCGTCAGCACGATTGAGAGCAGCATAACGGCGAACCCGGCGCCTTCGGCTTCGATAGGGTTGGTGGACTGACCCATTAGGCGGAGCACGGCGGTACCCGCAATAGCGATGGCTGACACGAGGATGAACAGCGCCTGACCAAGCGCGGCGAGGTCCTCGGCAGAGGTATGGCCGAATGCATGATCGTCATCAGCCGGTTTCGCAGCGTAGGCGATTGCCGCAAGCCCGCCCATCGACATCAGAAGGTCAAGCGCGCTATCGGCGAGCGTCGCTGCAATAGAGAGTGATTGTGTCTGATACAACGCCCAGAGCTTCGTCAGAACCAGTGTGATGGCGACCGCAACGGAAAACAAACCGGCAGACAGGTTGAGGCGGTTGGTGTTTTTCTGGGTCATCGGACCTGTCGTCGTTTGGCTTGGATGAGGTTACTCTAGCACTTCGTCGGGGCCAACACCCCAAAGCGCTTCTTTCGGAGCCCAGCCACGATATCCACCGGTACGCAGACGACACCAATCGATGGTGCATTCGTCAATACGGGCGACAACGCTCGCTTCCAGAATTGCCTCCTGAGGGCTGTCCGGATCGGGGCGGCTATAGATCGGTTGCATATCGGTTTCGACGATAGCCGTCCGAACGCCTGACAGCATGATGTAGTGGACCCAGCCGCCGATGCCGTCACGGTCAACCACACGACGCCAGTTTTCATATTCCGCGACCACCTGCAGTGGCATATCACGGCGGGAGAAAACCCAATCGATACGGTGACTGGTCGAAGGACCACGGCGCACGTTGGCTTCGTTCGCTTTGAGAGAAACATAGCGGGGGATCGGCAGTCCGGTCACCGGTCCGGTTTCCTGCGCATTCTCTTCGGCCAGCACCGGAACCGATGTGGCGACCAGCAAAAAGAGCACGGATAACATGCGGAAAAACGAAAACATCGGGGTCTCTATGTGCCTGTTTATGCGTGGAGCGGTTTGCCGCTCTTGTAACGCGGAGATCATAAGGGCAATCTGACATTAAGTGCAGTCAAAAGAAAGCGACGGAGGAGCTGGATGCCCGGGAAGCGGTTGAGTGTTGTCGTCACGCGACGGTTACCCGAAGCGGTGGAAACTCGCATGAAGGAGCTATTTGACGTTCGGCTGCGCGATGATGACACGCGCATGGGGCGCGAAGAGCTTTTGTCCTTGGTGTCTGACGCGGACGTTCTTGTTCCCACACTCACAGACCAAATCGATGCTCAGGTGATTGAAGCAGGTGGTGAACGGTTGAAACTGATCGCGAACTACGGTGCCGGTGTGGACCACATTGATGTCAGTACTGCCCGGGATCGTGGAATCATGGTGACGAACACGCCC
>JBNKUW010000046.1:0-16828 GCA_050298835.1 Marivivens sp. | reverse complement strand
CCGTTTACCCGTCAGACGCTGTTCTTTTCGGCCACCATGGCGCCGGAGATCGAACGCATCACCAACACCTTCCTGCACACCCCTGCGCGTATCGAAGTCGCCCGTCAGGCAACTGCCTCTGAGCGGATCGAACAGCATGTTGTGATGTTCAAACCGTCCCGCCGCGACCGCGCAGCAAGCGAAAAACGCCGTCTTCTACGTGCCCTGATCCAGGCTGAGGGCGACACGCTGACAAATGCGATCGTGTTCTGTAACCGTAAGACCGACGTAGACATCTGCCACAAGTCGCTCAAGAAATACGGGCTCGACTCTGCGCCGATCCACGGCGATCTGGATCAAAGCCAACGGAACGCCACGCTCGACAATTTCCGCGATGGCAAAATCAAGCTCCTGATCGCTTCCGACGTCGCGGCCCGCGGGCTCGATGTGCCGTCGGTCACTCATGTGTTCAACTTTGATGTTCCCGGACATCCCGAGGACTATGTTCACCGCATTGGTCGAACCGGCCGTGCAGGTCGCGATGGCAAAGCGATCATGATCTGCGAACCGCGCGATGAAAAGAACTTTGCCGCAGTTGAAAAACTGATCGAAAAAGAAATCCCGCGTTTGGAAAGCCCGCTGAAGAGTGCTCCGGCTGAGGATGCACCCCGCGACGAAGACAAACCGAAGCGGACCCGTTCCCGCGGCAGAAAGCCCGAGACGAGCGCTCCGGCCCCGGCGCCCGAAACCAGTGCAGCGCCAGAAACTCCGGTAGAGGAAAAGCCGATCGTCAAAGAGAACAACGACAGATCCAGACGCAATAACAATAGCCGCGGCCGTGGCCGATCCCGTGATCGGGACGATCAGGTGGTTGGTTGGGGTGACGATGCACCCGCCTTTATCCGCCTGAGCTTTGCGGAGCGTCAGACGACCGAGTGATGCGACACCTCTGGGCAATTGTGTTGGCAATGGCGCTGCCCATGGCAGCACAAGCCGCAGAGTGTTCGGTTCGGGTTCATGCAATCGACATTGTGATCGACGATGCCCAGTTTACGGATGACGACCTGTCGGTGTCCTCTGGCGAAAAGCTGTTAACTGCCCCCTCTCGCCTTTGGTCTGGTCTAACCGGCCGCCTGCCCCGCTGTAGTTCCGATGTGACGCTGACCTTTATGGCCGGCTTGATGGAAACTTACACACCTCATGGCTATTGCCTTGAATACGGTGACCGTGAGGTCGGCTATCTACTGCTTCCGGGGGAACGGAATTTCCGTGGTCGCTGTGTAAAAACCACTTGCGAACGCATTGACGCCGCCGCCGAAGATCTGAGCGCGATCACTGATAGCATACGCCACGTATTCGGCACACCGCCGTCCTTGGATGAAATCGCCCGCTCTGAAACGATGGGGGCTTTGGCACTGAAAGGTACAGATCGGTTTGTTCGCAGTTCTCTCAACACCGTCGCAAGCCAAAGGTTGACGAGCGCGCTTGCCGCGCCGGAAGTATTGGGCGCGGCGGCAGTTACTGTTGTGGCGCTCAAGGGCGCTGCGTTTCTCTGTCGGGAATAGGGAAAGGGGGCGTTGCCCCCTCTGGCCGTTGGCCATTCACCCCCGAGTATTTTCAGAAAGCTGAAATCAGGTCAGACGGCTGACGATGACCGTAACTTCCGGCTTTTTGCCGATTTCGGTCTGACAGCTATTGCGGACGATACGACGGAGTTGCTTGTCCAGTTCTTCGTCATCCAGCAGGACTTTGTCATCTGCACGGTTGAGATACTGGCTCAGGTCTTCTTCGAGGATATCGACGAGTGGCGCATTGCTACGGCCTGTTTCGCTCAGCCCCATGGTTTCACACCACGGATCACCGAGCGGCTCGTCGTGTTCATCAATGATAAGCGTCACAACGACATGACCGTTGAGCGCCATGCGGATACGGTCACGCACGATACCATCCAGCGCGCCGATCTGCACAGTGCCATCCAGATAGGTACGACCCGTTTCGACAAAACCGCAGACCTCGGGCCGGTTGCCAGAGAGGTTCACCATCGTGCCGTTGATCGCGAGAATTCCAGGAATGTCATTCTCTGCACCGAGTTTGACATGTTCGCGCAGGTGACGGTGTTCACCGTGCATCGGGATGAGCATTTGCGGTTTGATAATCTCGTGCATGCGTTTGAGGTCGGGGCGGTTGGCATGGCCCGACACATGATAAAGACCGCCACGGTCGTCGATAACCTCGACACCTTTTTCCGACAGGGCGTTCATGATGTTGATCACGCCGCGTTCATTGCCCGGAATGGTCTTTGACGAAAAGAGAAAGGTATCCCCTTCTTTCAGCGTCAGACCGAGGTATTTTCCACGGGATAGCTGGGCGGAGGCCGCGCGGCGTTCCCCTTGAGAACCGGTTACGATCAGCATGAGTTCTTCGCGTGGCAGGCTGGTGGCGTCTTCGGGAGCGATGGTCTTTGGAAAATCACTGAGGATTCCGCTTTCGACGCCTGCTTCGATCATCCGGCGCATGGCGCGGCCAAGCAGGCAGACAGAACGACCCGCATTCTGCGCCGCCACAGCGAGTGTTTTCAGGCGCGCGATGTTGGACGCGAAAGTGGTCGCCACGACCATACCGGTTTGTTCTGCAATCAGATCGGCGATGGGGCCAGCGAGCTCTGCTTCGCTGCGACCTTCGGCGGGTGAGAAAACGTTGGTTGAGTCACAGACCAGCGCTTTGACACCGGGGGCTGCGATTTCGGCCCAGAGGTCTTCGTCAAAGGCTTCGCCAACAATCGGGGTTTTGTCGATTTTGAAATCGCCAGAGTGAACGATCCGGCCGGCCGGTGTGTCGATAACCAGACCACCGCTTTCGGGGATGGAGTGGGAAATCGGCACGATGGACACTTTGAACGGGCCGCAGTTTGTTACAGCCGGATAGGCACCGACGGTACGGACGATCCCTTCGGGAAGGTGTTTTTCATCGAGCTTGCGGGTCGCGATATTGGCGGTGAACGTCCGCGCATAGATCGGCGCGCCCAGACGTTCCCAAAGGAGGCCAACGCCGCCTACATGGTCTTCGTGGGCATGGGTGATGAAAATCCCGTCGATCTGGTCCTTGCGTTCTTCAAGCCACGACACATCGGCCATGATCAGATCAACACCGGGTGTTGTGTCCATATCAGGGAAGGTTACGCCCAGATCGACGACGATCAGGCGTTCTTTGTCGGGGGCACCATATCCATAGACATAGGCGTTCATCCCGATCTCGCCAGCGCCACCGAGGGGGAGGTAAATCAGTCGTTCACTGCTCATTGGTTTTCCTTATTGAATTGATTGATCACGGTCAGGCCGTGCATGGTCAGATCGTCTTCGATTTCGTCGAAAAGGCGATCGACCTGTTCAAATAGACGGGCAAGCCCGCCTGTCCCGATGATGGTCATCGGCGCATCATATTCAGCGCGGATGCGCGCGCAAATTTCACGGACGAGGCCCACATAGCCCCAGAACACGCCCGATTGCATACAGGCGACCGTATTGGTGCCTATGACAGCCTGAGGGCGGGAAATATCAACGTGTGGCAGGGCTGCCGCTGCGTGGTGGAGCGCCTCAAGGCTGAGGTTCACGCCCGGAGCAATAACGCCACCGACATAGGCGCCATCTTCGGCCACAACGTCAAAGGTGGTTGCCGTTCCGAAATCGACAACAACAAGGTTGCCGCCGTGCCGGTCAAAAGCGCTCGCAGCGTTGACCAGCCTGTCCGGACCAACCGTGGTGCCGGCATCGACCCGTGGTTCGACGGGCAACAGACAATCCGGTTTTCCGACAACCAGCGGACGGCAGTTGAAATAGCGATCCGCCAAAACGCGCAGGTTAAAAACCACACGGGGAACGGTCGAAGAAATGATGACTTCGTCAATTTCGAGGTCGAGCTTTTGATGCTGCATCAACGTCGTCAGCCAGACAAAATACTGATCGGCAGTGCGCTGGTGTTCGGTCGATGCGCGCCATGTAGCGATGAAATCGGACCCGTCCCAGATGGAAAACACGGTGTTGGTGTTCCCGCAGTCGATACAAAGGAGCATAGCTTTTCCCCTAAAAATGCACGTCGGCAGCGGGGATGACTTGCGGCCCCCGCCCCGTGATCAGAACAAGATTTCCGTCTACATCGATGCTGTCGAAAATGCCGGTAATGGACTCTTTGGACGTTTTGGCAGTGATCAGCTCACCCAAACGGGCCGCGTGGCGGAGCCAGTCTTCGCGGATACGTTCAAACCCGAAGTAGGACAGTTTCTGTTCCTGCGTGACGTAGTTGTCCGCCAAAACGGTCAGAAATTCTTTGGGCCCGATGATCTGCCCTGCAGCGTCGGCCACACTGACCGGTGCAAACGCAGCGTCCTGAACGCCTTGCGGCACGGTAGCAAGGTTCACACCGACCCCAATGGACAACCAATCGATCCGTTCACCAGTGCCACTGCTTTCCAGCAGGATACCGGCGACCTTCCCGCCATCCAATAGCACATCGTTCGGCCATTTGGTCGAAAGCCGTTCGCGGTCCACCCAAAAGGCCAAGGTTTCAAACAAAGCCACAGCGGCAAGAAACGACCGGAGTGAGGCATCCTGAGGAGTCAGGTTCGGACGCATCACGAGCGTCGCAGCGAGGTTGCCTTTGGGATCAACCCAAGCTTTGCCCCTGCGGCCGCGTCCAGCGGTTTGCTTTTTCGCAAGCACCCATGTCGGAACACGGATCGAGGCCGCCCGACGGGCAGCCTCGTTCATTGTGCTGTCGACCTCGTCCAGTTGAACAAGGTCAACACCTTCGGGCCATTTCGGCCCGCTATCGTGGTCAGTTGACAAGCGTCTGGGCCGCTGCGGTTGCGAGCGGCTCAATACCGAAGAGGTTCACAACGCCGATCACCATGACTGCTGCGGCAGCCATGAGGAAACCCCATGCAACCGGCGACATCTGACCGTCGATGGCTTCGTTATCGTCACCGAAGAACATGTAGTACACGACGCGGAGGTAGTAGAATGCACCGATCACCGAAGCGATACCTGCAAATACCGACAGCCAGATCAGGTTGGCGTCCAGAGCGGCACGGAACACACCCAGCTTACCAAAGAAGCCGACGAACGGCGGAACACCGGCAAGGCTGAACAGAAGGATCAGCAGGGCATAGGCTTTGAGCGGTTCACGCTTTGACAACATCCCCAAGGCTTTGATGTCCAGAACCGGTTTGCCGTCTTTTTCCATCGACAGGATGAAAGCAAAGGTTCCGATGTTCATGGTCACGTAGATCGCCATGTAGATCAGCATGGACTGAACACCCATTACGGTACCAGCAGCCAACCCCATCAAGGCAAAGCCCATGTGCGCGATCGACGAATAGGCCATCAGTCGTTTGATGTTGCTCTGTCCGATAGCGCCGATGGCACCAATGAACATCGACAGAACCGCGATCAGCGAAATGATCTGCTGCCAGTCGCCGACAACCCCACCGAAGGCATCAAATACAACGCGGGCGAACAGCGCCATACCGGCAACTTTCGGTGCGGTCGCAAAGAATGCAGTCACCGGCGTCGGCGAGCCTTCGTAAACGTCCGGCGTCCACATGTGGAACGGCGCAGCCGATACTTTGAATGCGAAACCGGAAAGCATGAAGACCAGACCGAACAGGAGCCCCAGCGAAACCTCGTGACCGGCAGCTTCGAAGATACCCAAGAACAGGGTGGTTCCCGAGAAACCGTAGGTCAGCGATGCACCATAGAGCAGCAGACCGGAGGACAGCGCTCCAAGGACAAAGTACTTCAGACCGGCTTCGGTCGATTTGATGCTGTCGCGGCGCATAGCAGCGACCACGTAGAGTGTCAGCGATTGCAGTTCGAGGCCCATGTAGAGGGTCATCAGGTCACCGGCGGAAACCATGACCATCATGCCAACTGCAGCCAGCGAAACCAGCATCGGGAATTCGAAACGCAGCAGGTCGTGACGCGCCATGTAGTCAAGGCTCATCACCAGAACCGCAGCGGCCGACCAGAGGATCGTGACCTTGGCAAAGCGGGCGAAGCCATCGTTGACGAACATACCGTCGAACGCGGTTTCGGTCCCCTGCCCGTTCAGGCCGATCCAAGCCCCAAGGACGACGAACAGACCGGCGGTCAGCCATGTCAGCATCGGCGCAACTTTGTCCTTGCCCGTGTAAACAGCACCCAGCAAGCCAGCCATTGCGAACAGCGCGAGGATGATTTCCGGCAGGACGATTTGAATATCGTGAGAGATCATAACCACGGGCTCCTTAGTGCGAGGCAGGCTCGGCCACGGCGGCGACGGTCAGGTCGCTCGCATCGATGGCGGTGTGTACGTGTTCAACCAGAGCGCCAACGCTCGGTCCAATGATGTCGGTGACCAGCGACGGGTAGACACCCAGCAGCAGGGTCATGACCACCAGCGGCGTAAAGATCATCTTTTCACGGCTGGTCATATCGGTGATTGCCTTCAGGCTTTCCTTGATCAGCTCACCCATGACGACGCGGCGGTAGAGCCACAGCGCATAAGCCGCCGAGAAGATCACGCCCAGAGCGGCAACCGCGGCAACCCAAGTGTTCACTTGGAATGTGCCCATCAGCGTCAGGAATTCACCGACAAAGCCCGAAGTCCCCGGAAGGCCAACGTTTGCCATTGTGAAGAACATAAAGATCAGCGCGTAAGCCGGCATCCGGTTCACAAGACCACCATAGGCGTCGATGTCACGGGTATGCATCCGGTCGTAAACAACGCCCACACAAAGGAAAAGCGCGCCGGAAACGAAACCGTGGCTGATCATCTGGAAGATCGAACCATCGAGGCCCTGCTGGTTCATCGCAAAGATACCCATGGTCACATAGCCCATGTGAGCAACAGACGAATAGGCGATCAGTTTTTTCATGTCTTCCTGAACCAGAGCGACAAGCGAGGTGTAGACAACAGCGATAGCCGAAATCCACAGCACGAAGTCAGCCATGACGGCAGAGCCGACCGGGAACATCGGAAGCGAGAACCGCAGGAAACCGTAGCCGCCCATTTTCAGCAGGATGGCCGCCAGAACAACCGAACCGGCAGTCGGCGCCTGAACGTGTGCGTCCGGCAACCATGTGTGGACCGGCCACATCGGCATCTTTACCGCGAAAGACGCGAAGAAGGCGAGGAACAGCATGGTCTGCAAACCGCCCGCGATGTGAATTCCCAGAACCGAGAACGCCTCGGTCGAGAAGTTGTAGGTCATCAGGGTCGGAATGTCGGTGGTGCCGGCTGTTGCATACATCAACACCATCGCGACCAGCATCAGAACCGAACCGAGGAAGGTGTAGAGGAAGAACTTGAATGCGGCGTAGATGCGGTTCTTACCACCCCAGATGCCGATCAGGAAGTACATCGGGACCAGGCCGAGCTCGAAGAACACGTAGAAGAGCAGCAGGTCGAGCGCCATGAACACGCCGAGCATCAGCGATTCAAGGATCAGGAAAGCGATCATGTATTCTTTGACGCGGTGGCTTACGTCCCATGCAGACCAGATCACCAGCGGCATCAGCGCGGTGGTCAGCATCACGAACAGAACCGAAATCCCGTCAACGCCCATCTTGTAGTGCAGACCAAAGAGCCATTCGTAATCTTCGACGAATTGCATTTCGGTGTTCGCCGGATCAAAGCCCGCCAGAATGAACAGCGACACAAGGAAGGTCGCCACTGTGGCGATAATCGCCACCCATTTGGCATTGCGTTGAGCGCCGTCATCAGACCCGCGGAGGAAGACCGCCAGAATAAGCGCGGCCAGCAGCGGGATATAGGTTACGATCGAGAGAAGGTTTTCCATTAGTGCGATCCCCCGGTGAGCGTCACCCAGGTAATAATTACCGCGATGCCCAGAACCATCGCGAAGGCGTAAGTAAAGACGTAACCGGACTGGGCGCGGCCTGCGAGACGGGTCAGGAAGGGCACGATGCCCAAGGCCAGACCGTTGATCCCGCCGTCAATCGTTTGTTCATCCCCGCGCTTCCAAAGGAAACGACCGATAGCTTTCGACGGACGAACAAAGACATAGTCGTAGAGTTCGTCGAAATACCATTTGTTCAGCAGGAACAGGTACAGCGGACGCTGGTTCTCGGCGAGCTTGGCCGGAAGCTCCGGCTTGCGGATGTACATCTGGAAGGCCAGCAAGAAGCCGATCAGCATCGCAAAGAACGGGCTCGTCTTTGCCCATGTCGGTGCATGGTGTGCAGCATCAAGAACTTCGTTCGAGGCGTCCGACATGTAGATCGCGCCACGAGCGGCTGCGTGATGCTCTGTCGCCATAGCGGCATGGGACGCATCGGTCGCAACTTCACCGTGGGCAGCGTCACCTTCAGCCATGGCTTCGGTATCGTGACCTTCGGTTGCAGCAGCACCCTCTTCTGAGGCGGCCACTTCATGATGCGGCATTCCGAAGAATTCGCTCATCTTGTCGTGGTCACCGAAGAACGGCGTGTACCAGAGCATCCCCGCAAAGATCGCACCAAGTGCCAGAACACCAAGCGGGATTGTCATAACGGCCGGGCTTTCGTGCGCATGTTCATGTGCGTGGTGATCGCCGCGTTCCTTACCAAAGAACGTCATGAACATCAGACGCCAAGAGTAGAACGAGGTGAACAGAGCCGCGACAACAAGCGACCAGAAGGCAAAGAGGTTGCCCGAGCCATAAGCGCTTTCGATGATCGCGTCTTTGGACAGGAAGCCTGCGAAACCGATGGTGGTCATCGGGATACCAACGCCGGTGATGGCCAGCGTACCGATCAGCATGGCCCAGAAGGTCAGCGGGATTTTCTTACGCAGGTTACCGTAGTTGCGCATGTCCTGTTCGTGGTGCATCGCGTGGATGACCGAACCGGCACCAAGGAAGAGCATCGCTTTGAAGAATGCGTGCGTCAGCAGGTGGAACATGGCAGCGCCATAAATACCCGAACCGGCGGCGACAAACATGTAGCCCAGCTGCGAACAGGTCGAATAAGCGATCACGCGTTTGATGTCATTCTGAACCAGACCCACGGTCGCTGCAAAGAACGCGGTCATCGCGCCGATGTAGATGATAAAGGTCTTTGCCTCAGGTGCGTATTCAAACAGCGGCGACATGCGGCAGACAAGGAAGACACCAGCGGTAACCATGGTAGCAGCGTGGATAAGCGCCGAAACAGGTGTCGGGCCCTCCATCGCGTCCGGCAACCATGTGTGCAGGAACAGCTGTGCCGATTTACCCATCGCACCAACGAACAGCAGGAAGGCCAGCAGGTTCGCAGCGTTCCAGTCAGCCCAGAGGAAATGGAGCGAGGTTTCAGCCAGATGCGGTGCCTGATCGAAAACAGCGTCGAACTGGATGCTGTCGGTCAGCATGAACAGACCAAAGATACCCAGCGCAAACCCGAAGTCACCAACACGGTTTACAACGAATGCTTTGATCGCGGCGGCGTTCGCCGACGGCTTTTTGTAGTAGAAACCGATCAGAAGGTAGGATGCGACACCCACGCCTTCCCAGCCAAAGAACATCTGGACAAGGTTATCAGCCGTCACCAGCGCCAACATGGCAAAGGTGAAGAACGACAGGTAGGCAAAGAAACGCGCCTTGTAGCTTTCGCCTTCACCCCAGTTTTCGTCATGAGCCATGTAGCCCATCGAATAAAGGTGAACGAGCGAAGACACGGTCGTCACAACAATCAGCATGATCACCGTGAGGCGGTCGATGCGGATGGCCCATTCGGTGCTGAGTCTACCGGATTCAATCCACGTCAGGATCGGAGAGGTATAAGCCTGACCGTCAAAGGTAAGGAACATGGTCCAGCTGAGGATCGCGGCAAGGAACAGGATCGCAGTGGTCAGCCACTGTGCACCCTTTTCCCCGATAACGCGCCAGCCGAAACCTGCGATGATGGACCCGACAAGAGGGGCGAGTAGGATAATCTTTTCCATGTCGGATCAGCCTTTCATCACGTTGACGTCTTCAACGTCGATGGTTCCGCGGTTGCGGAAGAATGAGACGAGGATCGCAAGGCCGATCGCTGCCTCGGCGGCGGCGACGGTCAATACGAACAGTGTGAACACCTGTCCCACCATGTCGTTGAGGTACGAAGAGAATGCGACGAAGTTGATGTTGACCGACAGAAGGATCAGTTCGATCGACATCAGCAAGATGATGATATTTTTGCGGTTCAGGAACAGCCCGAAAATGCCGATGACGAACAGAGCTGCCGCCACCATAAGATAGTGTTCAATTCCGATCATATGTTCCGTCCCTCGCTGAATTCTTTTGCGAATAGTGGCATTACAGACCCTGCCCCGGTTTCACGTCTTTCAGTTCCATCGCCTTGGCCGGATCACGGTAGATCTGGGCCAGAATGTCCTGACGTTTAATGTTTTTACGGTGACGCAGGGTGAGCAAGATCGCCCCGATCATGGCGACCAGCAGGACCAGACCGGCCAACTGGAAGAGCATGATGTATTTGTCATAGATGAGGTAGCCCAGACCTTGGGTATTCTGGATGCCGCCCTCGACCGGTGCGGCCAGACGGGTTTCAAACCCGTCCGAATACGTCCAAGCGCCGTAAGCCATGCCAAGCTGGATCAGGATCACGACCCCGATCAACAAGGCCAGCGGCATGTAGCGGGCCATCTCGGCCTTGAGTTCGGCGAAGTCAACGTCGAGCATCATGACGACAAAGAGGAAGAGCACCGCGACCGCACCGACGTAAACGATCATCAGCAGCATTGCGATGAATTCCGCACCGAGCAGAACGAACAGGCCTGCCGAAGACAGGAAGGCCAGGATCAGCCACAACACAGAGTGTACGGGGTTCCGGCTCACTACAGTGAACAGCCCGCCCACGAGCGTGGTCAGTGCAAAGCAATAAAAGGCGATATCGGCTACACTCATTCGTCCCGGTCCTTTTTAGTGTCCTCTTCCATAACCTCGTTGGCGAGCGTCATGGCTTTGGTCATTGCGGGAACGCCTCCGAACATGGCCGCTTGGGCGATGGTCTCGGCGATCTCCTGTTTCGTGGCCCCTGCCTCGCGCGCGTGGCGGACAGTCAGGCGGATCTGTGGTTCCGCCTGCGCCCCCATGATGGTCAGACCATTCAGGGTAATCAGCAGGCGGGTTTTGGCGTCCAGACCTTCAGGGTTAAAGGTCTTGCCCATCGCGGCTTCCATCATGTCAGCAGACATGGTGGGCCACATGGACTCGAACCCTTTGGGCATGAATGACTCAAGCGCCGGATTGAGCGATTTCGCCCAGTCCTGCCCGGCCTTCATCATGGCCTCGAAAGGGTTCGTTGGATTGCTCATCGGTACGGCGCATCCGTTTCGAGGTTGCGTGCAATCTCGGCTTCCCAGCGCTCACCGTTCTCAAGGAGTTTTTCCTTGGTGTAGAACAGCTCTTCGCGGGTTTCGGTCGAGAATTCGAAGTTCGGACCTTCGACAATTGCGTCCACCGGACAGGCTTCCTGACAGAAACCACAGTAGATGCACTTGGTCATATCGATGTCGTAACGCGTTGTGCGGCGGCTGCCGTCTTCGCGCGGTTCGGCGTCGATGGTGATCGCCTGAGCGGGGCAAATCGCTTCGCACAGTTTACATGCGATGCAACGCTCTTCCCCGTTCGGGTAGCGACGCAGCGCGTGCTCTCCACGGAAACGCGGGGACAGCGGGCCCTTTTCGTGCGGGTAGTTGACCGTCGCCTTGGGTGCGAAGAAATACTTCATGCCCAGTTGGAAGCCTTTGAAGAAGTCCGCAAGCAGGAAGTATTTGAACGCGCGGCCGTAATCGATCTGAGTCATGGATTAGCTCCCCATCGTCCAGCGGGCCCAGAAGGCACCGAGGACTTCGTATTTTGCGAGGAAGGACACGATCACAACCCAAGCCAACGACATCGGCAGGAAGACTTTCCAGCCCAGACGCATCAGTTGGTCATAGCGGTAACGCGGGGTGATCGCCTTCACGAGCGAGAAGATGAAGAATGCGAACAGCATCTTGATGAGCATCCAGAGGATGCCATCGGGCAGGAATTCAACGGGCGAGTTCCAGCCGCCAAGGAACAGCAGAGATACCAGCGCGCACATCAGAACCACGGCCGTCAGTTCGCCGATCATAAAGAGCAGGAACGGGGTCGAGGAGTATTCGACCTGATAACCGGCAACCAGTTCCGATTCAGCCTCGGGAAGGTCGAACGGAGGACGGTTGGTTTCAGCCAGAGCCGAGATGAAGAAGAGGAACAGCATCGGGAAGTGCGGCAACCAGTACCACGACAGAACGCCGTAGCCGTCCTGCGCTGCAACGATGTCACTGAAGTTCATCGAACCGGTCGAGATGATAATGCCGATGATGATCAGGCCAATCGAGACTTCGTAAGAAATCATCTGTGCGGCAGACCGGAGCGAACCGAGGAACGGGTATTTGGAGTTCGACGCCCAACCGCCCATGATCACGCCATAAACTTCGAGCGAGGAGACTGCGAAAACATAGAGGATTGCAACGTTGATATCTGCCACGACCCAACCGTCATTAAACGGGATCACCGCCCAAGCGATGAAGGCCATCACGATAGAGATCATCGGAGCAAGGAAAAAGACGAACTTGTCGGCACCAGCCGGTACGACGATTTCCTTAACGATGTATTTGATAAAGTCTGCGAAGGATTGCAGCAGACCAAAGACACCCACGATGTTCGGGCCTTTGCGCATTTGAACTGCAGCCCAGATCTTGCGGTCTGCATACATCAGGAAAGCGAGAGCCACGAGAAGCGGAACCAAGACCAGAAGGCACTGTCCCACTACAAGCAACAGGATCCCAAGGTTGGTCGTGGTGAAGAATTCAACCATATTCGTCCCCTTACACCGTCGGTATGCCAGATACGCCGCAATCGGCGACCGTCACTTCGGCGTCTATTGTTCTTAGCCCGCGCGGAAGCGCTGGCGAGATGGTGTAAACAGCATCCGCACGCCAAGTTCCAGCCTCTTCCTCGACCAGAGTGCGAATGTGTCTCGCAAATCCGTAACCACGGATCAACGTATATTGCGCGGCGGCACATCGGGCGTAGGCTTCTACGTCTTCGCGCCCCCTTGCTCCTGTCATGGCAACCCTGAAACCGACAAGGTCCCCGTCCAAGAGCCGGGTTTCTACTCCGAGGTAGTTCGGGGAGGAACCTCCCTGCCCTACTCCGGCATTTTGGGGTGCTGCGACACACCCCGCAAGAGCCAGCGCCATTATGACGACGGCTCTCAAGGTCTTACTCCGCCGCGACCTTTTCGGAACCGGCGCGTGCTTTGGCGTTTGCCGAAAGCTCTGCCATCAGTTCAGAGGCGCGTGCGATCGGGTTCGTCAGATAGAAATCCTTGATCACATTGCGGAAGGTTGCCTTGCCCAGCTTACCAGCGGGTTCCGGCTTCCATTCGTTTTCGACAACTTCGTCGATCTGGGCAAGGTGCGGAACAGCCTCGACCAAAGCAGAACGGAGTTGTGCAAGGCTGTCCCACGGAAGCGCTGCGCCAAGTTCGGCAGACAGTGCGCGCAGGATTGCCCAGTTTTCTTTGGCCTCGCCCGGCGCAAATCCGGCACGCATAGCCAGTTGCGGACGACCTTCGGTGTTCACAAACAGGCCGTTTTCTTCGGTGTAGGCAGCGCCCGGCAGAATGATGTCTGCACGGTGCGCACCACGGTCGCCGTGCGACCCTTGGTAAATCACGAACGCACCATCGCCGATTTCGACTTCGTCAGCGCCAAGGTTATAGACAACCTCTGCACCGTCCATCGCAGCCTCAAGGCCACCTTCGGTCACGGCGTTCACATCCATTGCACCAACGCGGGCAGCGGCGGTGTGCAGAACCATGAACTTGGAGTTACCCTTCTCAGCCAGCGCCATCGCGGTGCCCAGAACAGCAGCGCCATCCGCTTCGTTCAGTGCGCCTTGACCAATGATCATAACACCCTTGAGACCCTGCTTGTCGCTGTGGTCCATGTTCATCAGCATGTCGAGCGCTGCGCGGTCGTTACCGATGTGGGTGTAGTCGTAGGTCAGATCGACCGCATCGCCGATCATGCCGACGGTTGCACCGCGCAGCCACGCCTTGCGGATACGGGAGTTCAGCACCGGAGCTTCGTCACGCGGGTTGGTCCCGATGAGGAAGATCATGTCAGCATCGTCTAGGTCTTCGATCGCGGCGTTGCCAACGTAACCCGAACGGTTGCCTGCCGGCAGTTTCGCATTGTCAGTCCGGCATTCGACGGTACCGCCCAGCCCTTCGATCAATTGCTTGAGCGAGAAAACAGCTTCGACCGGAGCGAGATCGCCAACCAGACCGGCAACTTTCTTGCCCTTCATTGCAGCGGCAGCAGCCGAAAGAGCCTCGCCCCACGATGCTTTGCGCAGTTTGCCGTTTTCACGGATGTACGGGGTATCCAGACGCTGGCGGCGCAGACCGTCCCAGACATAGCGGGATTTGTCCGAAATCCACTCTTCGTTCACACCGTCGTTGTTGCGCGGCAGGATACGCATGACCTGACGGCCCTTGGTATCTACGCGGATGTTCGACCCAAGCGCATCCATCAGGTCGATGGTTTCAGTCTTGGTCAGCTCCCACGGACGCGCGGTGAACGAGTAAGGTTTAGAAACCAGTGCACCAACAGGGCAGAGGTCAACGATGTTGCCCTGCATGTTCGAATCGAGCGTCTGGTTCAGGTAACTGGTGATCTCTGCATCTTCACCGCGTCCGGTCTGGCCCATCTGGGTGATACCGGCGACCTCGGTGGTGAAGCGTACACAACGGGTGCAGCTGATGCAGCGGGTCATATGGGTTTCGACAAGCGGACCGAGGTTCAGGTCATCCACGGCGCGCTTGGGCTCGCGGAAACGCGAGAAGTCGACGCCATAGGCCATTGCCTGATCCTGAAGATCGCATTCACCACCCTGATCGCAAATCGGGCAATCAAGCGGGTGGTTGATGAGCATGAATTCCATCACGCCTTCGCGAGCCTTTTTCACCATGGGTGAATTGGTCTTTACCACTGGGGGCTGGCCTTCAGGGCCGGGGCGAAGGTCTTTGACCTGCATCGCACAAGATGCAGCGGGTTTCGGCGGACCGCCGACCACTTCGACCAGGCACATACGACAGTTGCCCGCGATGGACAGTCGTTCGTGGTAGCAGAAGCGCGGTACCTCGACTCCAGCCTCTTCACAGGCCTGGATCAACGTCATGGCACCCGGCACCTCCAGCTCAATCCCGTCGATGATGATTTTCTTAGAATCGGACATGGCCAGCCTTTTGGTTCTTGTCGCCTCGACCAACGCATCCCACGCGACATGCGCACAAGAGGCATACAGTCGCGGGCGTTCTAACGCGGCTTGCCGCGCTATGCCAGCATGAACAACAACAAAATCTGGGAAATTTCCAAGAAATGTATGACCGTGTGGATCGGAATTATGTCCGCAAGATCAAGAATATCAGTGGAACAGCCACCAAAAGCGGCAATAGCAGCGTCAAAATGACCGCATAGAAAGGTGGTGCGGGAACCTCTCTCGACAGAACCGAACAGGCGTCACATTGCCCGTCTTCTTGCATCGGTTGCCCGCAAAAAACGCATATTTCAAAGGTTTTCGCCATTATCGCAGCAACCGACCGACGGTGGTATCAGCCTGAATTTCAGCGCGGCCCACGGCGCAATAGCTTTGCTCGTCCCCCGGAACAGCGCCCAAATCACGAAGCCGTCCGCGGGCGATATCTTCCAAACGAGCCTTTTCGACACGATCATTCACATAGGCGTCGACTTCTGCACTCGAATAGCCAAGCTCTTCGGCGCGATTCTTAAGACTGTTCAGAAACAGCATCCCGCGTATCGTCCGCACATTGACCGAACCACATTTGTCGCCGATCTCGATTGCCATTCCAGCAGCGATCAATCCTTCACTGATTTCCCGCACCTCTTTGAGAGGCGTGTTGGCAGCCACCGACGTGGCCGCAAGCAAAGCAGACGCAAAAACAACTGAAGCAAAACGGGTCAAAAAAGTACCTTTCCGTAGGGCCGGACTTCCAGCATCACGATCCTGAAATGCGCCCTATACGCGAGTTATTCAATAACAACAGCCTGTTTTCCGCTATCGGGGCGCGATCGAGGCAGATTTCCGCCAAAACGATCGCGCCCTCACATTGTGACAAAAAAGGGCTGGCAAACAGCCCCGCGTGAGTGGTGGTTTGTCACAAATTCTTTACAGCGATCGCGGTTCTAAGCGCTTTGGATGCCTCTCGAAAGGCAGGTTCCCCCTACCTTTCAGTTTTACTTTACGGAACGGCCGTATTGTTTCCAAAGCTGTGCGTCGGGTAGCTCTGCCCAACCAAAGGCGCGATCGCTCGGACCGTTTGTTCTAAGGTCTTCCAACCGCTCTATTGCTTCGTCCAAGGTCGGCTGGTGGCCTTCGGGAACCCACCACATGACGAAATGCATGTCGCCCAAAATCTCGAACCATTCCTGCCGGCGGTCAAAGAACTGCTTGTGAACAGTATTCCAGACGAATTTCTCGAGCGTTTCGACGTTTTCCCACACCGTCAGATTCGGAATCAGTTGCGGGTCGCTCCCGATGCTGTTTTCGGTGTTTCCCGCCCCGTCTTCGCCTTCCATGATCCAAACGAATCCCGGCATTCGTTTTGCCATTCCGTTGATACGGTCGATGTTGTCCATGAATTCTTTCACGCGGGGATCGTCTTTGGGTGCAATCAACCGCGCAATATTTAGTTCTGCCAAATGCATAGGGGGGGCTCCTTCCTGAAAGGCGCCACCCTGCCCTGCAAAACACAAAAGGGCCACCCCGAAGGATAGC
>JBNKUW010000045.1:0-16892 GCA_050298835.1 Marivivens sp. | reverse complement strand
CTTGGGTGATCTTTCCAACCTTGAGAACCAGCGGATCAGCATCGACCGACAGTCGGGCAATACCGTCTCCCGGCGTCCAGTCGCTTTCGACACGAACCGTTTTGCCGTTGATCGTGACGTTTGCACCGTCGTGGTCTGCTTCAATTCCAACGCCAAAGCTTTCACCCTGAAGCGAAACGACCCAATCAGTACCAACACGGCGTTCGTGGTTGCCCAGACGGCCCGAAACACGGGTGCGGCGGATTTCGGCAACGCGATTCATCGCGGCCGCAGCGGCAGCCAGCTTTACCAGATCGCTTTCGGGCAAGGTCACACCTTCGAACCCGTCGGGGTATTCCTCGGCAATGAATGCCGTGGTGATATTTCCGCTGGTAAAGCGTTCGTGGTCCATGACAGCCGCAACAAACGGCAGGTTGTGACCAATCCCTTCGACTTCAAAGGTATCCAGCGCGACGCGCATTTCCTCGATCGCTTTCTCGCGGGTTTCACCCCATGTGCAAAGCTTGGCGATCATCGGGTCATAGTACATGCTGATCTCACCGCCTTCATAGACGCCGGTATCATTCCGCACGATGCCGCCCGTTGCGGTCTTTCCCTCAACCGGCGGTTTGTAAGCGGTCAAACGACCGATGGACGGCAGGAAGTTGCGGTAGGGATCTTCGGCATACAGGCGGTTTTCAATCGCCCAACCGTTGATCTTGAGGTCTTCTTGCTTCATCGGCAGCTCTTCACCAGCGGCCACGCGGATCATCTGTTCGACAAGGTCGATACCGGTGATCAGCTCGGTCACGGGGTGTTCCACCTGCAAACGGGTGTTCATTTCGAGGAAGTAGAAATTCCGTTCGCCATCGACGATGAATTCAACCGTACCAGCAGAGGCATAGCCCACAGCCTTGGCCAGCGCGACCGACTGTTCACCCATGGCCTTGCGGGTGGCTTCGTCAAGGAACGGCGAAGGCGCTTCTTCGACGACCTTCTGGTTCCGACGCTGGATCGAACATTCGCGTTCGTGCAGATACACCGCATTGCCGTGGGTATCGGCCAGAACCTGAATTTCGATGTGACGCGGTTGGGTTACGAATTTTTCGATAAAGATACGGTCGTCACCAAAGCTGCTTGCGGCCTCGTTCTTGGAGGACTGGAACCCTTCGCGGGCTTCTTCGTCGTTCCAGGCAATCCGCATGCCCTTACCACCACCACCGGCAGAGGCTTTGATCATAACCGGATAACCAATCTCGTTCGAGATTTTGACGGCTTCGTCAGCGTCTTCGATCAGCCCCATATACCCGGGAACGGTGTTGACGTTCGCTTCCTGAGCGATCTTCTTTGAGGTAATCTTGTCCCCCATCGCCTCGATCGCACCGACCGGCGGTCCGATAAAGGCAACACCAGCGGCGGACAGAGCTTCGGCAAACTTGGGGTTTTCCGAAAGGAACCCGTAACCGGGGTGGACGGCCTCTGCGCCGGTATCCTTGATCGCCTGCATGATCTTGTCGATCACGATATAGGACTGGTTCGCCTGCGGCGGGCCGATGTGGACGGCCTCGTCCGCCATCTGCACATGCAGCGCGTGCTTGTCAGCGTCGGAATAGACGGCAACCGTTTTGATACCCATCTTGCGGGCGGTTTTGATAACACGGCATGCGATCTCACCGCGGTTGGCGATCAGGATCTTCTTGAACATGTGCAGGGGTCCTTTGAATGCAAAACCGCCGCAGGGGCGAAATGCACCCCACGGCGGTTCAAGTGGTTTCGATGCCCCGAAACGGGGCGAAAATGTTTAGTTACAGATCGACGAATAGTTGTCGCAAGTTGCGCCAACTGCGCCACCGGCTGCTGCGCCGACAACGGGATCGACACCCATTGCATCAGCGGCAATTGCACCGGCTGCTGCGCCAGCGAGTCCGCGCTCAAGGTCGCTGTCGATACAAGCCGAGAGACCGGCGGTTGCGACAACGGCGAGAATCCAGAGTTTCTTAAACATATCAGTCTGCCCTTCGGTTGGTTGGTCGTAGCCCTAGCCTCGCTCCAGAAAGCATTCTGCGCAAGGAATTTCGCAGCAGCTTTGCGACAGCGCGACAGTGCCCACCCCGAAGCCGACCCGGTCTGGGGATACCCGGGTCGACAAGGGGAAGGGTAACTGTCTTGACTAAGACATTCCGTCGGCAGGTTGGATCCGAACGGAACAAGGACAAACTGGCACGAGCCCGCGACTTTGCCAAAGCCAGATTGCAGAGCCTCAACCCAGTGGGCCGTTTCTCGCCAAATCCGGTTTGCCATGCGCAAATTCGTGCCGATCAAAACCACTTAATCCCCCTACTCGAACATCGAATTGTTGGGATCAAAGGCGTCGGGAAAACTAATCATAGCTTTTTCAACGTCGATACGCAGAAGCGCCTCGTAATCCTCGGGATCAAAGTTTTCGGGATCAGCCGCGACGACCTCCCGACCGAACAGCCAGCTCAGACGACCTGCGTCCAGATTGCCGCGTTCAAATTCGTCATATCCGAAGTGATGCCAGAGTGCTGCCATGAACGCCTCGTCCACGCGCTTGTCCATTGCCTTGCGGTCACGGAACCGTTCGCGGGCTACAAGAGGTGTCACCCCACGCGGGTTGGCACGGCGGATGGTGAACTGGAATTCCGAGCCCGGATAGCGCCCCGGGAAACCACGGTGTTTAATCATCGTTTGGCCTCCTGTGTGATCAGGAAAACAGCCGAATGGAAATCGGTCATGAAGATCAGCCCTTGTTGCTGTTTGGAAGTCATCAGAATGGCTCCCACATGCAGCGGCCGTCTTCAATCGAGAAAGGCTCGAAATACTGGACAATTTCAGGGGCAGTGTCCCCAAAAGGCAGTTCTTCCGAAGAAAGAGAGATCACGACCTCTCCTGCTTCGTGCGGAAGTGCTGGCAGAACCACGTCGTCACACAGTGTTTGGATGTCGTCCGAGAGGCTGTCATAGGCGATTTCCGCGATTTCTGGCGCAACAAACCGGTAGCGGAGCAGCGCCCCTTCGTCGATCACGTCAAACAGGCGCACAGACAATCCCGATGCCAGTGCAACATCGGTTGCAGCAGCGGGTGAGGCCAGAAGCCCTGCAAATATGATCGCAAGTGTGCGCAAGCTGTCCTCCCTGCCCTACGCGGTGTCTTTCAATTTCGAATAGCCGATCCAGCGGGTGCGTTTTGCCGGATCGTCCAGAAGCGTCTGGATCAGCTCGGTCGTGGCACCCTTTGGAAAGACGCCATCGACCGAACCACCAGCCCGCACCACAAGTCCTCCGTCTTGGGTGCGGACCTCGACCACCGGAGAAAACCCGCGCAGATGTTGCAGCCTCCGCCACAAATCCTGTCGGATCTGAACCGCAAGCCGCCCCTGCCTCAGGTCCGGAAACCACGCTTCGGCGTAAACGTCGAAACGGGCCGGAAGACGACGGGCGTGCGTTACAACGCCTTCGTCACGGAGCATATGCCAGCGGTTACGGGTCATCTGGCCTCGGTGGTCAATTCTTCAGAGCGGAATGTTGTCGTGTTTCTTCCACGGGTTCTCGAGCTTCTTGTTCCGAAGGCTCGCAAACGCGCGGGATACACGGCGGCGGGTCGAACGGGGCTGGATCACTTCGTCGATAAAACCCTTTTCAGCCGCAACGAACGGGTTGGCAAAACGGTCTTCGTAATCAGCAGTCCGTGCGGCGATTTTTTCGGGATCGCCCAACTCGTTGCGATAGAGAATTTCGACTGCACCCTTGGCACCCATCACCGCGATTTCCGCAGTCGGCCATGCGTAGTTGAAATCGCCGCGCAGGTGCTTGGAGGCCATAACGTCATAGGCACCACCATAGGCTTTGCGCGTGATCACGGTTACTTTGGGAACGGTTGCTTCGCCATAAGCGAACAGCAGTTTCGCACCGTGTTTGATAACGCCGCCATATTCCTGCGACGTCCCCGGAAGGAAGCCCGGCACGTCAACGAACGTCAGGATCGGAATTTCGAACGCATCGCAGAAGCGGACAAAACGGGCTGCCTTGCGCGATGAGTCAATATCCAGACATCCGGCCAAAACCATCGGCTGGTTCGCAACAACACCCACGGTTTGTCCCTCAAGGCGGATGAAACCGGTGATGATGTTTTTGGCGTAGTCTTCCTGAATTTCAAAGAAATCGCCTTCGTCCGCGACCTTCAGGATCAGTTCCTTCATGTCGTAAGGAGAGTTCGCATTGTCAGGGATCAGCGTATCAAGGCTGTCCTCGACCCGCGCAACGTCGTCAAAGAACGGACGCACCGGCGGTTTTTCGCGGTTGTTGAGCGGCAGGAAATCGACCAGACGGCGAACCTCGGCCAGCGCCTCTACGTCATTTTCGAACGCGCCATCCGCGACCGAGGATTTCTTGGTGTGAGTCGATGCCCCACCCAATTCCTCTGCGGTGACATGTTCGTTGGTCACGGTTTTCACAACGTCAGGACCGGTGACGAACATGTAAGAGCTGTCTTTGACCATAAAGATAAAGTCGGTCATCGCAGGCGAATACACGGCACCACCGGCGCACGGTCCCATGATGACGGAAATCTGCGGCACCACACCGGACGCCATGATATTGCGCTGGAACACGTCCGCATACCCGGCGAGCGACGCAACGCCCTCTTGGATACGCGCCCCGCCCGAGTCGTTCAGACCGATAACCGGCGCGCCATTCTGCACCGCCATGTCCATGATTTTGCAGATTTTTTCCGCATGGGTTTCGGACAGCGACCCGCCAAACACGGTAAAGTCCTGAGAGAACACATAGACCATACGGCCATTGATCGTGCCCCATCCGGTGATCACACCGTCACCCGGCATCTGGGTTTCTTCCATACCGAAGTCAGTGCAACGGTGGGCTTTGAACATATCGAATTCTTCAAAGCTGCCTTCGTCGAGCAGCAGTTCCACCCGCTCGCGTGCTGTCAGCTTGCCTTTGGCGTGCTGACTGTCGATCCGGCGCTGCCCGCCACCCAGACGCGCAACCTCGCGCCGGTTTTCGAGTTCTTGCAGGATATCTTTCATGTCTGGTCCCCTCCGAAGGTCGTTGGGCAGACCATACGCGCAACATTATTTCGCGACAATTGAAATCGGGCAAATTTGCAAATCGTTGCCTTTGCATGAATTTGCAATTGCAAATGTGCAAATCACCTGATGCACAGATATCCCGCTAAATATGAACATAGACAGAACGCGTTTTCCCGAATAGCGGTTGAATATGAGCATTGATCGAACGGTCAGGATTCTCGACCGCACCACCCCGCCGCATGTTATTACGCTGGTCCTTCTGGCCGGTGTGTCTGCGTTGAACCTGTCTATTTTCTTGCCGTCCCTAAACGGTATGACAGTGTATTTTGAAACCGATTATAGCGTCATGCAGATCGCGGTTTCCGGATATTTCCTGATGACCGCAATCCTGACACTCTTTATTGGTCCCCTGTCTGACAGGTATGGCCGCCGTCCGGTGATCCTGTGGTCTTTGGGTGCGTTCGTCGTGGCAACCCTCGGGGCGATTTTCGCACCGAATGTCTGGGTGTTTCTTGTTTTCCGGATGATCCAAGCCGCCGTGGCGTCCTGTATGTCGCTCAGCCGTGCGGTCGTGCGCGACATCTATCCGACCGATCAAGCCGCATCGCAAATCGGCTACATCACCATGGGCATGTCCCTTATCCCGATGGTCGGCCCGATGATTGGCGGCACTTTGGACGAATTGTTCAACTGGCAGGCCAGCTTTGCTTTCCTCGTCGTCGCGGGGTCTTTGCTGTGGCTTCTGACCTATTTCGACCTTGGCGAAACCGCGACCTCCAAAGGGGACAGCTTCCGCGATCAGGCCAAGAACTATCCCGAACTGCTCCGCTCGGTCCGGTTCTGGGGATATGTTGCCTGTTCAGCCTTCACCGCAGGCGGGTTCTACGCGTTTCTTGGCGGCGCATCCTTTGTCGCGGGTACGATCTTTGGGCTCTCTCCGTCCATGACCGGACTTGCCCTTGGCGCACCAGCGATCGGCTACATGCTGGGGAACTTCCTGTCGGGGCGATACTCCGTGACTTACGGTATCAATCGGCTGATCTTCTGGGGCTGCGCCATTACGCTTGTCGGCCCGCTGTCGTCGGGGCTTTTCCTTTTGGCAGGCATCTCGCATGCGTCACTCTATTTCGGCCTCCTGACCATCATGGGTTTGGGGAACGGGCTCACCATGCCCAATGCAACCGCAGGGTCGTTATCTGTGCGTCCGCAGCTCGCGGGTACAGCTTCCGGCCTCGGTGCTGCTATTATGATGGCAGCAGGTGCAGGTATTTCCGGTCTGGCAGGCAATTTTCTTGATCCGAGATACGGCGCCCTCGCCCTGTCAATGCTGATGAGCCTGTGTGCCGTGCTCGCGTTGGCATCAATCGTCATGGTTATGCGCCGCGAACGACGCTTAGGATTGCAATTGGTCAACTGAGTTTGCAAACATACCTTTGCAAGTAACCCGATCTGCAAAGGTACCCCATGGCTGTCCAAAAACTTTATGCCGGTGTCAAACTCCGCGAATTGCGCGGACGGCTCAGCCTGACGCAGAAATCCTTTGCCGAAAAGCTCGGTGTATCGCTGCCCTATCTGAACCAGATGGAAAACAACAACCGTCCGGTCTCTACGGCGGTCGTGTTGGCGCTGGCCCAAGAATTCGGCTTTGACGTAACCGAACTCCAGTCCGGTGACGAAGCCCGCCTGATTTCCGACATGCGCGAAGCCTTGGCCGATCCCGTCTTTACCGGCGCTGCCCCGTCGGTCGCAGATCTCAGGCTTGTGGCCTCAAATGCCCCCACTATGGCGCGGGCGCTGCTTGATCTTCATGCCTCTTACCGGCAAACGCACGAACGGCTTGCGTCACTGGACGAAGCATTGGGGCGCGAAGACGCCCGTCTCCAACCGTCCCCTTGGGAAGAGGTGCGGGACTTTTTCCATTATTGCGACAACTACATAGATGCCGTTGACCGTGCGGCCGAAATTTTCGCACAACAGGCTGGCGGGCTGACAATCCGGAGCATGGCTGTCAAAACCCTCGAAGGGCGCGGCATTTCTGTCCATTTCACCGATAGCGATGTGATCCGCCACTACGACGCAGAAAGCCGTCGTTTGACACTGTCCCGCAGACAGGCCGAAGCGACGCAGACGTTCCAGCTTCTCTTGCAACTCGCGCTTCTGACCAAAGACCAGTTGCTCGAAGCCACGCTCGACCTCGCCCGCTTTCAATCCCCCGAAGCGCGCTCTATCGCAAAGCTCGGCCTTGCCAATTATTTCGCCGGTGCCGCGCTCATGCCCTACGGGCGGTTTCTGGATGCGGCACAGGATTGTCGGCACGACCTCGAACGGCTGGCGGACTGGTTCGGCGCGTCAGTCGAACAGGTGGCGCACAGGCTGTCCACGCTCCAACGCCCTGGCGCAAAGGGTATCCCGTTCTTTTTTGTCAGGGTCGATCCTGCAGGGACAATCACCAAACGCCACTCTGCCACGACGCTGCAATTCGCCCGATACGGCGGTGCCTGCCCGCTTTGGAATGTGCACCGTGCGTTCGAAAACCCCAACCGTTGGCTACGACAATTGGCAGAAACTCCGGATGGCGTCCGTTATTTCTGTCTTGCTCGTGACGTGACAAAGTCCGGCGGATCGTTCCATGCCCCCACCCGACGCTTTGCCATCGGTCTGGGCTGCGAGGTGAAACACGCAAGCGCGCTGGTCTATGCCGACCACATGGACACCGAAACAACGGCAGCCTTTGAACCGATCGGCATTTCGTGCCGTATCTGCGATCGCAAGAACTGCCACCAGCGATCCGTGCCGCCCCTTGAACGAAAACTGAGCGTCGATCCGGACACCAGAGGGGCGCTGCCGTATAAAGTGGAATAATTTCGCAGAAACTAGGGGCAACTATCGCTGGCTTTACACCCTCCGCGTCGTTTAGCACCATAGTGCCGAGCAATTGATTCTATTACAATTTCAAACATTAGCCCGTCATCTAAGCAGACGGGCGAGGAGGGAACATGGTAAATTTCAAAACTTTAATCAGTGCAGCTTTTTTGGTCGGTACTGCAACGCTTGCACAAGCCTGTCCGGACTACGGACAATCCGGTGCAACTTTTTCCTACAGCGGTGGGGATTTGTACTCCGCGCGTTCCTTTAGTGTCACGGCTGGTGGCGGCAACAATCTGAACAATTGCGGGTTTAACGGGGCCGGTTATGTGACCACAGCACCCGATTTTACGTTCAACCTGTCCGGTATGGGCGCCTACAGCCTCGTCATTAGTGTCAACAGCAATTGCGACGCAATGCTGCTGGTCAATGATGCCAACGGTAGCTGGTATTATGACGACGATAGTAACGGCAACTCCGATCCGCGCCTCCAGTTGAACGGCATGGATGGTTGGCTCGACGTTTGGGTCGGGACATACAACGGCAGTAGCTGCGCAGCAAACCTGTCTCTAGAGACCTTCTAAACGATAAGGGCCGCTCTGAAGCGGCCCTTTTCCATTGCTCAGGCGTCCTGCGCAGCCCGCAGGGCGGCTGCAATCAAATCCTTCAGATGCAGGCGTTCTTTGCGCATTTTAGACAGGTGTAGGTCATCGGTCGGTTGGGCGTCGGTTTCGGCCAGATGGACGGAATAGTTCAGGTCATCGTATTTTCTAACCAGAGCGGCAAACTCCGCGTCCGAAGCTCTCAGCGCGCTCATCTCATCGAGCTGATCCGGAAATTCTTCACTCAGGTGGTGTGGCGTTATCGGCATGGTATGTCCTTCTTGTTGGCTTTGAGGACACCGTAGGAAGCGCGCCAAGCCCTCTGCCATGACTCTCGTCAAATCCCGTCAAAAATTATGTCTGTGAAACGCACCCCCCTACTCCGAAAGGAACAGAGGGGGGACGGATCATCGCTGTGACGTCTGCCAGTTGGGATTGATCCAAGGTTCGCTGTTTTCTGCGGGCAAAGTCCGGCCCAGAATGTGGTCAGCGGCCTTTTCGCCCGTCATGATGGATGGTGCGTTCAGGTTCCCGTTTGTGATCTGCGGGAAAATAGAGCTATCGGCCACCCGCAGCCCTTCAACACCGATCACACGGCATTCAGGATCGACTACAGCCATCGGATCGTCCTTTGCCCCCATTTTGCAGGTGCCACAGGGGTGATAGGCGCTTTCTACATGCTGGCGGGTGAAATCATCCAGTTCGTCGTCGGACTGGCAATCCTTACCCGGCTGGATTTCCTTGCCCGCGTAGGGTTTGAACGCGTCCTGTGCGAAAATTTCGCGCGTCAGACGGATACAGGTCCGGAAATCCTCCCAGTCCTTTTCGTGGGACATGTAATTGAACAGGATTTTCGGAGCCTCTTTGGGATCAGCCGACCGCAGCGTGATCTCTCCACGCGAAGGCGACCGCATCGGTCCAACGTGCGCTTGGAACCCGTGGCCTTCAGCAGCGGTTTGCCCGTCATAGCGCACGGCAATCGGTAGGAAGTGGTACTGGATGTCAGGATATTCCACCCCCGCCGCAGACCGGACAAAGGCCGCGCTTTCGAACTGGTTCGACGCACCGATACCGGTTTTGGTGAACAGCCACTGCGCCCCGATCAACCCCTTCATAAAGAGGTTCCAGTATTTATAGAGGCTCACCGGCTGGGTTGCGGCCATCTGGATATACATCTCCAAATGGTCCTGAAGGTTCTGCCCGACGCCCGCGCGATCCGCGACAACGTCGATTCCGTGTTCGGCCAGATGGGCCGCCGGACCGATGCCCGAAAGCATGAGCAGTTTGGGCGAATTGATCGAACTGGCCGAGATGATGACTTCGGCATTGGCGTGGATCACCTCGGACTTGCCGCCCTTGTTGATCTGAACACCTTTGGCACGACCTTCTTCAATGATGACCTTTTCAGCCATGCCACGAACCAGCGTGCAGTTGTCCCGTGCCAATGCCGGCTTCAGGTAGGCATTGGCCGCCGACCAGCGGCGCCCTTTCCAGATCGTCGCATCAAACGGGCCAAAGCCCTCTTGCTGTTCGCCGTTATAGTCGCCCGTCACCGGATAACCTGCCTCGCGGCCCGCCTCGACAAAGGCGCGGGTCAGCGGGTTGGTGCGCGGGCCACGGGTGACATGCAGAGGGCCCTTGGTGCCGCGCCAGCTTTCGTCGCCGCCGTGACCGCCGTGGTGCCAGTTTTCCATCCTTTTGAAATAGGGCAGCACGTCGGCATAGTTCCAACCGGCGGCACCGCCTTCGGCCCAGGTTTCGTAATCCTTGGCGTGACCCCGAACATAGATCATCCCGTTGATCGACGATGACCCGCCGATGACCTTACCACGCGGGGTCGCCATCCGGCGCCCGCCTAAGTGAGGCTCTGGCTCGGATTGGAACCCCCAGTCGTAGATCCCCATGTTCATCGGATAGGACAGCGCCGCAGGCATCTGGATGAACGGACCTGCATCGGTGCCGCCGTACTCGACGATGATGACAGACTTCCCTGCTTCGGACAGGCGATAAGCCAGTGCGCAACCGGCGCTCCCTGCGCCGACAATTACGTAATCTGCACGCATTTTAGAACGGAGCCTCGCATTCATTCATGGACACATAGACGGTCTTCACTTCGGAATAGTGGTTGATCGCCTCTTTCGAGTTTTCGCGCCCCACACCCGATGCTTTGGAACCGCCGAACGGGGCCTCCACCGGCGCGAGGTTGTAGGTATTGATGTAGCAGGTGCCTGCCTCGAACCCAGCAACCACGCGGTGCGCGCGGGTGATGTCGGCAGTGAACACGCCCGCCGCCAGACCAAAGTCTGTCGCGTTCGCGCGTTCCATCACTTCTTCTTCGGTATCGAAATCAAGGACGGACATGACGGGGCCAAAGATTTCCTCTTTCGCAATAGTCATGTCATCGGTCACGTCAGCGAACAGGGCCGGTTCGATGTAGAACCCTTCGTGGCCCAGACGTTTCCCACCAGCAACAAGACGGGCACCCTCTTCGACACCCTTCTGAATGTAGCCTTCGACGATTTCCAACTGACGGGCTGACGCCATCGGCCCGATCGTCGTTGCCATATCCATCGGATCACCAATCACGGCATTGCCCATCCGCTTTGCCAGACGGGTCAGGAATTTCTCCTTGATCCCTTTCTGGACAAAGACACGAGTGCCGTTGGAACAAACCTGGCCGGTCGAATAGAAATTGCCGAGGATCGCACCGGAAATCGCGCTTTCGACATCCGCGTCGTCAAAAACGATCATCGGGGATTTCCCGCCAAGCTCCATCGTGACGTGCTTCATCTCTGCCGCAGCCGCCGCATAGACCTTGCGACCGGTCGGAACGGACCCCGTAAGCGATACTTTGGCGACGCGCGGATCGGTCACAAGCTGCCCGCCGACAGCGCCCATCCCCTGCACGACGTTGTAGACACCCTTGGGCGCACCCGCCTCGATCAGAATTTCAGCGACCTTGAGCGCGCAAAGCGGTGTTGTTTCGGACGGTTTGAACACCATCGTATTGCCACAGGCCAACGCCGGAGCGCCCTTCCAGCAAGCGATCTGCGTCGGATAGTTCCATGCGCCAATGCCGACACAAACGCCCAGCGCTTCGCGGCGGGTATAGACAAAGTCTCCACCACCCAGCGGGATGTGTTCGCCGGTTAGGCTCCCCGCCAGCCCGCCGAAATACTCTAGCGCGTCCGCACCGGATGTCGCGTCCGCCACTGTGGTTTCTGAAAGCGGTTTACCGGTGTCATAGCTTTCCAGAACAGACAGGTCGTAGTTCCGGTCGCGCATGATATCAGCCGCACGACGAAGGATACGGCCCCGCTCTGTCCCGCTCATCGCGGCCCAGTCTGCTTGCGCGGCCTTGGCCGATGCAATCGCACGGTCCACAATCGCAGGCGTGGCTGCATGGACCTTGGCGATCACCTTGCCGGTTGCAGGATAGATCACCTCGATCAGGTCCCCATTGGGATCGTCGATGTATTCGCCGTCAATGAAATGACTGGCAACGGGTTGAATATCGTAAGGCATTTGTTTCGCTTTCGGAGGAGATTTGCGCGTGTCAGACCGGATCAATCACCGGGAAACCGTGCACGTTCTTCAACAACATTGAGGTCCATGTGATTGCGCATGTAGCGTTCGGACGCTTTCTGAAGCGGCTGGTAATCCCACGGGTAGTAATTGCCGTTGCGCAGCGCTTCGTACACGACCCAGCGACGGGCCTGACTTTCGCGGACTGCGGCGTCGAAACGGTCCAGATCCCATCGTTCCAACGATTTCTGCTTCAGTCCGGCGAGTGTGTCCGCATGCGCGGGATCTTGGGCCAAGTTGGTGAGCTCGTTCGGATCGTTTGCAACGTCAAACAACTGATCGGGATCAAGCGCGCAGCGGGTGTATTTGAAATCACCCTCACGGATCGACACCAACGGCGCATAAGACCCTTCGGCAGCGTATTCCATCAGTACCGGAGAGGTCCGCACACCGCCCTGCCCCAGATGAACAAGGCTTTCGCCATCGGTCCACGGCATAACTTCGTCCATGCTGACGCCAGCCAAATCACAAGCCGTCGGACACACGTCGATGGTGGACACCGGCGTTTCCACCAGACCCGGCTCCATTTGCGGAGCGGCGATCATCAGTGGCACACGGGCAGAGCCTTCGAAGAAGGACATCTTGAACCACATACCCCGTTCGCCCAGCATATCGCCGTGGTCGGATACGAACATAACGATGGTGTTTTCAGTCTGACGTGTCCGTTCGAGCACATCCAGAATGTCACCGATCTTTTCATCCAGATAAGAGATGTTGGCGAAATAGGCCCGACGGGACCGGCGGATATCTTCGTCCGTGATGTCAAAGCTGCGCCAGTCGTTCGCATCCATGATCCGTTTGTTATGCGCATCGAGCTCTTCATAGGGCATCGCCGGAACCGTCGGCTCCAGATGTTCGCAATCCTCGTAGAGGTCCCAGAATTTCTTGCGAGCTACATAGGGATCATGCGGGTGGGTGAACGAAACGGTAAGGCTCCACGGACGATCATCGTGACCACGCGCCAGATCGTAGAGTTTGGCGGTTGCGTTAAACGCCACCTCGTCATCGTACTCCATCTGGTTGGTGATTTCGGCCACGCCAGCGCCCGTCACCGACCCCATGTTGTGATACCACCAGTCGATCCGCTCACCCGGCTTGCGATAATCCGGAGTCCAGCCGAAATCGGCGGGATAGATATCGGTGGTCAGGCGCTCTTCGAACCCGTGCATCTGGTCGGGACCGACAAAGTGCATCTTGCCCGACAATATCGTGTGATACCCCGCACGGCGCAGATGGTGCGCGTAAGTCGGAATGTCAGACGCATATTCAGCAGCGTTGTCATAAACGCGCGTCCGGCTGGGGAGCTGCCCCGCCATGAACGACGCCCGCGCAGGAGCACACAGTGGCGATCCCGTGTAGGTGTTTTTGAAACGGGTGGAGCGGGCCGCCAGCTTTTTCAGGTTGGGCACATGCAGCCAATCCGCGGGACCGTCGGGAAACAGCGTACCGTTCAACTGGTCAACCATGATAATCAGGATATTCGGTTGGGTCACTTAGTGTCTCCAAGCTCAAGTTTCAGCGCAGCCAGCACACAGTCTGCTGCCGCTCGCCCGTCAGGCGTTTTTGTTCCAAGCGCTTCACGCAGGTAAATTCCGTCGATCAACCCACCGATCCGACTGGCCACCTCTTCGGCTTTGTCACCGACGAGCGGCCGTAAATTGGACAACAGATTCGACCGCAAACGCCACTGATAGACGTTGAGAAGCCGCCGTGCTTCGTCTGAGGTTTGTGCGAGAACGTAGAAATTAAGCCACGCGGCAACGGCTTCCCTACGAAAATTTGAACGACCAAAACCAGCGCGGATTATGGCCTCTAGCCGTTCCTCTGGGGGCCCTGCCATCGCCAATGCCCCGCGGACCTCTGCGGCGTAAACGGACAAAGTATGTCGCATTGCGGCAAGAAAAATCTGTTCTTTTCCACCGAAGTAGTGGTGAGCAAGTGCTGAAGACATGCCCGCCCGTTTAGCGATTCTGCTAACCGTTACATCAAGTGAACCCACCGCCCCGATCTCTGCGATCGTGGCTTTAACTAGGGCCGCGCGACGTATAGGCTCCATACCGAGCTTGGGCATTGTTCCATCCAAAATAACTTGCCAAGTGACACTAGTTGGTTGTTTATTGACTCGTCAATCAACAAAAAAACGCAAACAGGGAGACACTCTATGAAACTCAAATCCGCTCTATCCGTACTGGCAATCGCTGCCGCCGGCCCCGCTCTGGCCGATTGTGGCACCGTGACCATGTCGGATGTTGGCTGGACTGACATCACCACCACCACCGCGACCTCAAAGCATGTCCTCGAAGCTCTGGGTTACGAAGTTGACGTGAAAATCCTGTCGGTTCCGGTGACCTACGCATCGCTGTCTTCCGGCGATCTGGACGTCTTCCTTGGTGCATGGATTCCGGCACAATCCGGCGTTCTGCAGCCGTATCTGGATGACGCAAGCATCGACGAACTCGCAACCAACCTCGAAGGCACCGTCTACACTCTGGCAGTTCCGACCTACACCTTCGACAAAGGTCTGCAGTCTTTTGCTGACATCGAAAACTTCCGCGACAGCCTCGACGGCAAAATCTACGGCATTGAGCCGGGCAACGAAGGTAACCAATACCTCGTTTCGCTGACCGAACAGGACGGCACCGGCCTGACCGACTTCGAAGTTATTGAATCTTCGGAACAGGGCATGCTGGCTCAGGTCGCACGTGCCTATGAAAAAGGCGAAGACGTTGTCTTCCTCGGTTGGGCACCCCACCCGATGAACGCAAACTTCGAACTGTCCTACCTGCCCGGTGGTGAAGAATTCTTTGGCGGCATCGGTACCGTCGAAACCCTGACCCGCTCCGGTTACGCTGACGAATGCCCGAACCTCGGCGCTCTGTTCAGCAACATCAGCTTCACGCTGGCTATGGAAAACAAAATCATGGGCGAGATCCTCGACGAAGGTGCTGACCCAGATGAAGCAACCATGGCTTGGATCGCTGAAAACAAAGACACCGTCATGGGCTGGGTTGACGGCGTGACCACTGCTGATGGTGGCGACGCTGTTGCAGCACTGAGCGCTGCTTTCGGTTACTAATCGCACAAAGGAAAGGCCCCGATTTCGGGGCCTTTACCTTTTCTAGCCGGTCGACACCCTCGGCCGGATTTGCCGCTTTTATCAACGGAGACCCTGAGTGGACTGGTTGACAGACAACAAAATTCCTGTCGGAAAAATGGCCAAAACGGCATTTGACTGGCTACAAGACAACTTCGAATTCGTGTTCGACTGGCTTTCTTGGTTTATGGAAGCCCTGATTGACGGCATTCTTGCCGTTCTCGAATTCCCTCACCCCCTGATTATCATTGCGGTCTTTGTCGCGCTGACCTGGTTCATCCAGCGGAGCTGGAAGACCTGTTTGTTTGTTGCGATCGGTTTTCTGTTCATTCTTAATCAGGATTACTGGGACGAAACGTTGGAAAGCCTCACGCTTGTCCTGTCGTCCTGCGTGGTCTGTATGGGGATCGGTGTTCCAATCGGTATCTTTGCCGCACACCGCCCGAATTTCTACCGCTACCTGACACCCGTCCTTGATCTGATGCAAACGCTTCCGGCGTTTGTGTACCTGATCCCGGCAATCGTTTTCTTCGGCATCGGCATGGTTCCCGGCCTTCTGGCAACGGTGATCTTTGTTCTGCCCGCTCCGATCCGCCTGACCCACCTTGGTATTTCCTCAACCCCGCAAGCGCTTCTAGAAGCTGCACGCGCTTTTGGCGGAACCAACCAGCAGGTTCTGTGGAAAGTCGAGCTCCCCTCTGCCCTGCCGCAAATCATGGCAGGCCTGAACCAGACCATCATGCTTTCGCTCTCCATGGTTGTTGTCGCAGCCCTCGTTGGCGCGAACGGCCTTGGCGTGCCGGTGATGCGGGCTCTGGGACAGGTTCGAACCGACCTCGGCTTTGAATCCGGCCTCGTAATTGTGGTTGTCGCGATCATCTTGGATCGCATGCTACGGATGGAGCGCAAACAATGACTTCGAACATCGCTGTAGAATTCGACAACGTGTCGATTGTCTTTGGGGAAAACCCCCAACGTGCGCTTCCTCTGATGGACAAGGGCATGAGCCGCCCTGACATTCAGGAAAAAACCGGCCAAGTGCTGGGCGTGCACAATTGCTCGCTCTCTGTCGCCGAAGGGGAAATCCTCGTCCTCATGGGGCTTTCCGGCTCGGGCAAATCCACTCTGCTACGGGCCGTAAACGCCCTCAACCCTGTTGTGAGGGGATGCGTGCGCGTCCGTGAAAACGGCCAGTTGGTTGACGTTACAAACGCCAAACCGGCAGAGCTTCGCCGGATCCGCCAAACCCGCGTTGCCATGGTGTTCCAGCAGTTCGGCCTTCTTCCGTGGCGCACGGTGCGCGAAAACGTGGGTCTCGGCCTCGAACTTGCCGGCCAAACTCCGGCCGAACGCCGCGACGCTGTTGACCAACAGCTCACCCTCGTTGGTCTCGCGGATTGGTCGGAGCGTCTTGTTGGCGAACTCTCGGGCGGTATGCAGCAGCGTGTCGGCCTTGCCCGCGCCTTTGCAACCGACGCACCGATCCTGCTGATGGATGAACCCTTCTCGGCTCTGGACCCTCTGATCCGCGCGAAACTGCAGGACGAACTGCTTGATCTGCAGGACAAACTCAAACGGACCATCATCTTTGTGTCCCACGACCTTGATGAAGCCTTCAAGATCGGCAACCGGATTGCCCTGATGGAAGGGGGCCGGATTGTTCAATGCGGCACTGCGCGCGAAATCATTGCCGCTCCGG
>JBNKUW010000044.1:0-17142 GCA_050298835.1 Marivivens sp. | reverse complement strand
TCAGGCGATAAAGGGAGGAAGAAATGACTATTCAAAACATCCAGAGCTATGTCGCTGGACAATGGATCGACGCCAATGACGGTGCCAGAGAAGTCTATTCCGCAATAACCGGCGATCTGATCGGGGTTGCGGGCGGTGACCTTGATGTAAGTGCGATGCTCGACTTTGCGCGGACTAAGGGTGGGCCCGCACTGCGCCAGATGACGTTCCATCAACGGGCAAAAATGCTCAAGGCGTTGGCGGGGTATCTCAATGAGAGAAAGGATGCATTATACAGCATCTCTTTTGCGACTGGCGCGACGCTGACGGATCATATGATAGACGTCGACGGCGGAATCGGGACGATGTTTGTTTACGCCTCCAAGGGCCGCAGAGAACTACCTGACGATACCATTCTGCGGGATGGGGAGGTCGAGCGGTTCGGAAAGGGGGGCACCTTTGTCGGGCAGCACGTTTACACGTCTTTGCAAGGTGTTGCGGTACACATCAACGCCTTCAACTTCCCAGTATGGGGTATGCTTGAAAAACTTGCGCCGAGCTTGTTGGCGGGTGTTCCGTCGATTGTAAAACCTGCGACTGCGACTTGCTATGTGACTGAAGCTTGCGTCCGGATGATGATTGACTCCGGTATCCTTCCTGAGGGTGCGTTGCAGATAGTGACCGGCGGTTTGGGGGATACGCTAGACCAACTTGGTGCGCAGGATGTGGTGAGCTTTACGGGGTCTGCGGACACAGCTCTTAAACTGCGGTCGAACCCACGGTTGTTGGAACAAGGGGTTCGCTTTTCGGCCGAACAGGACAGCTTGAACGCAACAATTCTCGGGCCGGATGTTCAGGTCGGATCAGAGGAGTTCGATCTGTTCATCAAGGAAGTTCACCGTGAAATGACGGTCAAAGCCGGACAAAAATGCACCGCAATCCGCAGGATCGTGACGCCCGACGGAATGGTCCAACCCGTTATTGAGGCGCTTTCTGCACGCTTGGCGAAGACGGTAGTTGGTGACCCGCAGGCGGAAGGCGTTCGTATGGGGGCGGTCGTATCTTTGGAGCAGCGCGAGGATGTGCTGGGCAAAGCCGCGATCATCGGATCGGAGGCAGAACTGGTCTGGGGCGGACAAGACAATCTGTCGGTCACGGGAGCGGACGCAGAGAAAGGCGCGTTCGTATCACCGCACCTCTATCATTGCGCGGATCCAGATACCGCGGAGAAAGTTCATGAAACCGAGGCTTTCGGCCCGGTATCCACAATCATGCCCTACAGTGATTTGTCTCACGCTATCCGGATTGCCAATCGTGGCGGAGGGAGCCTCGTTGCTTCAGTTGTAACCCGCGATGGTGGCGTTGCGCGTGAGGTCGTCGAACAGGCTGGAGCTTGGCACGGTCGCCTCTACTTCAACAACGCGGATTCGATGAGAGATTCCACGGGTCACGGCTCTCCGATGCCGCATATGGTTCATGGTGGTCCAGGGCGTGCCGGTGGCGGTGAAGAGCTGGGTGGCATTCGCGGCGTGAAGCACTTTATGCAGCGGACAGCGGTGCAGGGGAGTGCCGACATAATCACTGCGGTTGGAAACTCTTGGGTTCCTGGGGCGCGAGAAGTTGTGCGAACAGAGCATCCCTTCACCCGCCGCTATGATGAGCTCGAACTGGGTGAGACCTATAACTCCCCGAAACGCGTCGTGACCATGGACGACATTGAACATTTTGCGGAGTTCACGGGCGATACCTTCTACGCGCACATGGATGAGGCGGCGGCCAAGCGGAATCCGTTCTTCCCCGAGCGTGTCGCGCATGGGTATCTGTTGTTGTCCTTTGCGGCGGGATTGTTTGTTGAGCCGTCAGAGGGTCCGGTTTTGGCCAACACTGGGTTGGATAATTTGTCCTTTGAAAAACCGGTAACCGCCGGAGAAGAAATCTCGGCCCATTTGACGGTCAAATCGAAGCATCCGCGGAATGCCCAGTATGGTGAAGTGCGCTGGCAAGTTGTGGTTCGCAATCAGGATGGTGACACCGTCGCCACTTATGAGCTCCTGACGATGGTCGCTCACTAGTGGTGGCGCTGAGGGGCGGTTATAGTGTCGTATGGACATATCAACCGCCCCCAGTTTTCAAACACTTGCAGCTCCGTTCCAAAAGCGATCGGAGTTAAAGGTCTGGTCGGTGATAGTGACCATCTTAGGGGACTTGGCACCTGAAAGTGGGCTAAGTGGTCCTGTGCTGACCGAACTCATCGAACGATTTGGCCTGCAGTCGCAAGCGATGCGGGTTGCGCTCCATCGGTTGAAAAAGGATGGCTGGGTCGAAAGCGAACGAACGGGGCGCAACAGTACCTATCGTTTTACCAGAATGGCGCGCGAAAGAACTGAGGCTGTTCTTGGACGGGTATACGCTCCATCGTTGGAAAGCGTAGAGAATTGGTACGTTGTGATCGGGCGGCCATCGGTTGCGAAATCAACGGGTGGCGATGGTTTTCTTGAAGTTCTGCCAAGGGTCTATCTGCACGCCGGAGTGCCGAATACCGATGCAACCGAACAAAGTCTTGTGGCACCGATTGGTGTTGAGAGTTTGCCTGACTGGCTTGCGCCCGAGGTATCACGGCTGGCGAAGGTGGATGAATACAAGGCGCTTTCCGAAATGCTTGAGCAGATTTCGCTAGAGGCTGAATTGGAGTCGATGCCTGTGATTGAAAGGGCGGCTCTTCGGCTCTTGGTTCTGCACAACTGGCGGCGTTTGGTTCTGAGGTCGAATGCCTATGCCGAAGCTCTGCTGCCTCCTGACGCGGCCCCACTGGCGTGCAGGACACTCGTTTCTCAGCTTTTAGTGAGGCTGGGTCGCCCGAGCTTGGTTGAGATTGAGGCAGCATTGGCTGACGGCTGAACGCTCGTCATTGTCTGGCAATATTTTGCAGAAACTCGGCATTCGGGTGGTGAGAGCCTTTCGAACGACCGATGCAGGTGAGCAAACTAAATGTATGCAATAGACAAAACAAATGTTGCAATATTTCGCATAAGGCGTTTCAATCTTTTCAGAGAGCGCATCAGCTAGCGGACTCGGCGGTAGGAAATGCCTTGCAAAGCTGAAGAGCTGCACGTCACGGACCTATCCTTTGTGATCTCACTGAGGAGATGAAGGAAAAGTAGGGGTGTTGAAAAATAAAGTGACGTTTTATAATAGTTATGACTAATATCAATATGGAAAGATTCGGTTGTGGGTGGGGCGAAATCTGATATCGTTGCACTTGCAATAAAATAGGCGACGTATCCAATCGATAGTCTGATTTTGGCGGAGGAGCCGGAGACAGACACAGAATTCGAAGGATGCGAAAGTCTAAAAGGTTGCGTGCCGGGGAACCGGTACCGGGTCAAATAGGGAGGAGACCACATGACCATCACTCGCAAAGGGTTTATGAAAACCGCTATTGCTTCTGCTCTTGCGCTGGGCGTGTCTGCAACGGCATCGTTCGCGCAGGAAGTCACGCTGAGCCTTGAGCACTTCTTGCCTGCGCAGGCGAACGTGCCGGTTCAGATTCTGGACGTATGGGCTGACAAAATTGAAGCCGATTCTGATGGCCGCATCAAAATCGATCGCTACCCCGCAATGTCGCTCGGTGGTTCTCCGCCGGAGCTGGCAGACCATATTCAAGATGGTATCGTTGATATCGGTTGGACCGTTGTTGGCTACACACCGGGTCGTTTCCCGTCGACCGAAGTTTTCGAACTGCCCTTCATGGTAGATGATGCACGCGCTGCGTCTTACGCTTTCTACACTATGTTCGAAGAGCACATGAAGGACACTGAATTTGCAGATCTGCACATTCTGGGTACATGGGTCCATGGACCGGGCATGTTCCACACCAACGAACCCGTTGTTCATCCTTCCGACCTTGAAGGTATGAAAATTCGCGGTGGTTCGCGTCTTGTGAACCAATTGCTTGAACTGGTTGGAGCAACTCCGGTCGGTATGCCGGTTCCGGCCGTGTCCGAAGCCTTGTCTAAAGGCGTGATCGACGGGACAACCATCCCGTGGGAAGTTACCGCAGCACTTAAAGTTCCGGAGCTCGTGCATAACCACACCGAAATGGAAGGCCCGGCACTTTATACGCTGACTTTCATTCTGGCGATGAACAAAGACCGTTACGAAGGTATGCCTGCTGATCTGCAAGCTATTATCGATCAGAACTCCGGTCTGGAATTCTCGGTCTTTGCTGGTGGCACTCAATCCGATGCAGACGGTCCGGCTCGCCAAATCGCAGTTGACCTTGGTAACAACATCATCACCGTGGCAGAAGCTGATACCCAAGAATGGCGTGATCTGGTTGCCCCGATCTACGACTCTTGGGTTGCTGACATGGACAGCAAGGGCATCGATGGTCAGGCTTTGATCGACGAAGCTCGCGCTTTGATGGCTGAATACGAAGCCAACAACTAATCCAATTCAGAGACGGGTCGCGCGGTGCAATCTCGCGCGGCCCATTCACTCTGTGAACTTTCACACAAAGAGCAGCAGGACACCATGAAGCGTTTCATGATGGGTCTCGCGCAGCTATTTGCCATTTTTGGCGGTATCGCGCTCGCGGCAATGATCCTTATCGTTTGTCTGTCCATTCTGGGCAGAACCGGGGCAACTATCATGCACTCGGACTTCATTCAAAATGTCATCCCGGGTTTTGCCGATTGGGCACTGGATGCCGGTCTCGGGCCGGTAAACGGGGACTATGAACTTGTCGAAGCCTTTATGGCGTTCGGTATCTTCGCGTTTATTCCGCTTTGCCAAGTTAGCGCGGGGCACGCCACCGTGGATATCTTTACGGATTTCCTGCCCATGAGCGCAAAGCGTTGGCTTGGTGCGGTGATCGAAGTGGTCTTTGCCGTGGTGCTGGTTGTGATCGCTTGGAAGCTCTATGACGGGATGCTTTCCAAACAGCGTTCAGGAACCACGACCTTCCTTCTGCAGTTTCCACTTTGGTGGTCATATGCAGGCGCACTAATCGGAGCGATCGTAGCCGCTATTGTAGGTGTCTACATGGGGCTCGTACGTGTGGCTGAAGCGCTCTACGGCCACGATCTAATACCCGCAGGACCGGAGGCAGACCATTGACACCTGTAGAAATCGGCCTTTGGTCATTCCCCATATTGATGCTCCTGATCTTCATGCGTTTGCCGATCGGCTTGGCAATGTTTCTTGCGGGCTTTGTAGGATTGGCCCTTCTACCTGGGGGGCTGAATGTGTCCCTCGCTAAGTTAAAGTCGGAGACCTACACAACCTTCTCCAGCTACTCTCTTTCTATCGTGCCAATGTTCCTCTTGATGGGATATTTCGCGACCCTTGGGGGGATGTCGCAAGCGCTGTTTAAAGCCGCCGAAAGCTGGCTCGGCCACCGTCGAGGTGGCGTAGCAATGGCCGCGATTGGGGCTTGCGCCGGGTTCGGAGCAATCTGTGGTTCGTCGCTGGCGACTGCTGCAACAATGAGCCGTGTCGCTTTGCCCGAACTGAAGCGCTACGGATATGCAGGTGGGTTCTCCACAGCGACTTTGGCTGCCGGCGGCACCTTGGGCATTCTGATTCCGCCGTCCGTCGTTCTGGTGATCTACGCCATTCTGACCGAGCAAAACATTGCAAAGCTTTTTGCGGCAGCCTTTATTCCCGGTATTCTTGCTGCGCTGACATATGTCGCCGTCGTATCGATTTATGTTCGCCTGTATCCTGAATCTGCAGGTAAACGTGAGCCGATGCCGATGATGGAACGGTTCAGGGCGCTGTTTGACGTTTGGCCTGTTCTGCTGGTCTTTGGGTCGGTTGTCGGTGGTATCTATATGGGCATTTTCACCCCCACCGAAGGTGCGGCTGTGGGTGCGATGGGCACTGGTTTGATCGCCTACTTCAACGGCGGTTTAACCTGGAAAACCCTAATTGAGAGCTTTCTGGCGACCGCTCGCTCCACAGCAATGATTTTCTTCATTGTGCTTGGTGCAGGGTTCTACAATGGCTTCCTTGCCCGGACGAATGTACCACAGGAACTGTCCAACTGGGTTGTTGGTCTCGGGTTGGCTCCGCTCGTGGTGCTGGCGATTATTTTGTTGTTCTACCTTTTCATGGGCTGCCTGATGGATAGCCTTTCAATGATCCTTCTGACGATCCCGATTTTCTATCCGGCGATCATTGCGATGGATTGGGGTGGCATGACAGTAGAGCAGGTCTCCATCTGGTTCGGCATCATTGTCCTGATCGTTGTTGAGGTCGGTTTGATCACACCACCCGTTGGGATGAACCTTTTTATTATCAATGCGATGGACCGTAGTACCTCGATTGTTGAGACATATAAGGCAGTGATGTTCTTTGTCGCTTCGGATCTGTTCCGTGTTGTCCTTTTGGTGCTGTTCCCAGGTATTACTCTTTTCCTGATCTAAGGAAATAATTCTTGTAACAAATAAAGGTATTCGTCATAATCATTATGATGGATACCTAATATTTTAGGGAGAGGACTCATGGATGTTTCCGGTCATGTAGCAATTGTGACGGGCGGTGGTAGCGGTCTTGGTGCTGCAACTGCGCGTAGGTTGGCGGAAAAAGGCGCAAAGGTTGCCATTCTTGATTTTGACGAGGCACGCGGAGCAGATGTCGCAAAAGACATCGGCGGAATGTCCGTAAAGGTCGACGTCGGTGATGCTGAAAATGTCGAAGCCGCGGTCAACGCAGTCGTCGCAGAGATCGGAGCACCGCGCGTGGTTGTGAACTGTGCTGGTATCGGTTTGGCAGCGCGCGTTGTTGGTCGTGAGGGAAAGCTATCGATTGACCTGTTCGAAAAGACCCTACGCGTGAACCTGATCGGCTCTTACAATGTCATGTCTCATGGCGTTCGGGCGATGATGGAATTACCGCCCTTGGAAAATACCGAACGGGGTGTGGTCGTAAATACGGCCTCTGCTGCCTATCAGGATGGCCAGTTGGGGCAAGCTGCTTATGCCGCTTCCAAAGGTGGCATCGCTTCGATGTGTTTACCGGTCGCACGGGAGCTGGCGCAGCATGGTATCCGTGTGAATGCCGTTGCTCCGGGGTTGTTCAACACGCCGATGATGGAAGGGCTTCCGCCTGAAACCACTGCGGCAATTGTGAAAAACGTCCCATTCCCCGCGCGTTTGGGTGAGCCGGCAGAATTCGGGCTATTGGTCAGCCAGATTGTTGAAAACCCCTATCTAAATGGCGAAGTAATCCGCCTCGACGGCGCGACGCGTTTGCCGCCGCGCTAAGGAAATCCTATGAGCCTAGTAAATATCGAAATCAATGACGGCATCGCCGTCCTGACGATGAACCGTCCTGAAAAGCGGAACGCAATGTCCGACCCGCTGTTAGCGGAACTGGATGCGTTCTTTTCCAATCCTCCTGAGGAGGTGAAGGTCGTTGTTCTGACGGGTACGGCTGGACACTACTGTTCCGGTCTTGATCTTGCTGAGCACAAACAACGTGACGCTGAAGGGACGATGCGTCATTCGCGTGGTTGGCACGCTGTGATGGACCGTATCCAGTTTGGTGGTCTTCCGGTTGTCTCTGCCATGTTCGGCGCCGTGATTGGTGGGGGGCTTGAGTTGGCAACCGCCACGCATGTGCGGATCGCTGAACCGTCGACAATCTTCCAGTTGCCCGAAGGTCGCCGCGGAATCTTTGTCGGCGGTGGCGCTTCTGTCCGGGTTGGCCGCATTCTGGGAGCAGATCGTATGATCGAAATGATGCTCACAGGCCGCAAATACTCTGCTGAGGAAGGACTGGCCCTAGGGTTGACGCACTATTCTGTTGGTGAAGGCGAAGCTCTGCCCTTGGCAATGGAAATGGCGCGCAAAATCGCATCGAACGCACCGCTTTCGAACTATGTCATGATTCAAGCTTTGTCGCGGATCGAAGATATGTCGAAACAGGACGGTTTGTTTACCGAAAGCCTTTGTGCAGCGCTTACCCAAACGAGCAGCGACGCGGTCGAAGGATTGGCGGCGTTTCTGGAAAAACGTAACCCGACGTTCAGGTGATCAATGGCCGACAAGGATACCAATCTTAGGCAGTTTGCCGGCTACAACATGAAGCGGGCGTTTAACGTTGTTCAACACGACGTAAATACGACGCTGAATGAATTCGGTCTGCGGATGGTAACTTGGTCGGCTCTTTCGGTGATCCGAGAGAATTCGGGTCTTCGGCAGAGCCGGCTTGCCGACATCCTGTCAATCGAGCGTCCAAATCTCGTGGTTCTTGTGGACCAATTGGAGCGCTCTGAACTGATTAGCCGCGATCGGGATGCCGAAGACCGGCGGGCTTATTGTTTGAACCTGACGGACGCAGGTGAGGCGCTTTATCAAAAAGCGCTCGTTGCGATGCGAGAACACGACAAAAGAATGACAAGCGGGTTGAGCGACGAGGAGCGCGAAACCCTGATTTCGATGCTGAGGAAGATCGAAATCAACGGTGATTTGGAAGGAAATGCCAATGGATCGCTACCAACATCATGATATTTCACAGGAAGTTCGTGCCGACGGTTCGATAATCCTTACGTCAAATTTGGAAATGGAAAAGGTCGCGGACCGAACGATCGATTGGGTTGTCGATTGGTCTGTGCGCACTCCTGATGCCGTTATGATTGCAGAGCGGAGCGGGGCTGGTTGGCGCGAAGTGACCTACGCGCAGGGACTAGAATTGGTTCGTGGCCTTGCCGCCGGTTTGTTGGCGCAGGGAATGGGGCCAGAAACGCCTATCCTGATTATTTCAGGTAACTCTGTGAACCATGCTTTGTTGACCCTTGCAGCACAATATATCGGAGTACCGACTGTTCCTGTTGCAGAGCAATACGCACTTATCCCCGCCGCGCGTGTTCAATTCGACCACATCCAGCAGCTTATCCAACCGGCCATGATCTATGCCGAGGACGAGCGGTATTTCGATGCGCTTGATCTGCCTCTGTTCTCTGGTGTGAAAAAGCTCGTGACCAAGGGGGACTATCCCGGCGGGTTGAAATTCGACGATCTGCTCAAGGGCGATACATCTGTTGATATTGAGGCCGCACTGGCAACCGTTGGGCCGGACACTGTTGCGAAAATCCTGATGACCTCTGGGTCAACCAGCAACCCCAAGGGGGTTCTGACCACGCACCGCATGATGTGCACCAATCAGGAACAATTGCGTACGACGCTTCCGTTCCTAAAGACCAAGCCGCCGCGTATTGTTGACTGGCTTCCGTGGAACCACGTTTTCGGCGGATCTCACAACTTCAATATGATGCTTGCGAACGGTGGGTCGCTCTATATCGACGACGGCAAACCGACACCTGCTTTGGTTTCGAAAACCATCGAAAACCTCGGAATGATTTCCGGCACTCTGGCGTTCAACGTACCAGTGGGCTTTGCGATGGTCCGCGATGCGCTGAAAACGGATAAGGCCCTTCGTGAAACGTACTTCCGCGATCTGGACATGTTGTTCTATGCCGGCGCGTCGCTGCCGCAGGATGTTTGGACCGACCTTGAAGATATGTCGCGTGAAGTCCGTGGTGACATGCCGCTCTTTACGTCAAGCTGGGGTCTGACCGAAACGGCACCTGCCTGCATGATCCAGCACGAGCCGACTCTGCTTTCGGGAATTGTCGGTGTGCCGGTTCCGGGGGTTGAGGTGAAGCTTCTTCCTGATGAAGACATGCGGTGCGAGGTTCTGGTCAAGGGTCCGACCATCATGAAGGGATATTTCCACGATCCAGAGAAAACTGCTGAAGCATTCGACGAAGAAGGATTCTTCCGTACCGGTGACGCGATGAAGTTTGTTGATCCCGATGACATCCAGAAGGGGATGAAGTTTGACGGGCGCGTGTCCGAAGACTTCAAACTTCTGACGGGCACTTGGGTTCGTGCCGCAAATCTTCGTCTCGACCTTATGTCGCATCTTGGCGATCTTGCCCAAGACATTGTGATTACCGGCGCTGATAAGAACCAGATCGGTATGATGATTATTCCGTCTGAAAAGCTGCGTTCACGTGAAGATGCGACAAACGACAATGGAGCATTGACGATCCCGACTGCCTATGACGAAATCCGCGCTTGCTTGCACGCCCGTCCGGATGAAGGGTCTTCTACCAAGGTTTGGCGCGCAATTGTTTTGGCTGAACCGCCGTCGATTGCTGATGGTGAGATTACAGCCAAGGGCAACCTGAACTTCCGCAAAATCCAGACCCGCCGCGCGGACCTGCTTGAGCGGCTTTATGACGACAACGATCCAGCAGTGATCCATCTGTAAGGAGTCAGCTATGGTTGATATTTCAAAGGTCCGCGCGATCGATTTCCACACCCACGCTGAAGAGCCGTGCGGTTGCCATGCAGATGATGGCTATGACGATCTCCAGGCAACAATGGCAAAGTATTTTCGTGCTCCGTGGTCGCATCCGCCGACGATTCCTGAAACGGCTGCCCATTATCGCGAACAGAACATCGCTGCTGTTATCTTTCCGGTCGATGCCGAACGTGAAACAGGCTACCGCCGGTACAAGAACGAAGAAGTTGCGGCGTTGGCTGCCGAAAATGATGACGTTCTGATCCCGTTCGCGTCCATAGACCCACACAAGGGTAAAATGGGTGCCCGAGAAGCGCGCCGCCTGATGAAGGAGTTTGGCATAAAGGGGTTTAAATTCCACCCGACAATGCAGGGGTTCTACCCGAACGACCGTCTTGCCTATGAGCTCTACGAAGCGATTGCCGAAGAAGGTGGGATCGCCCTTTTCCACACCGGTCAAACGGGCGTTGGCTCTGGTATGCGTGGTGGCAATGGGATGCGCCTGAAATACTCGAACCCGATGTATATCGACGATGTTGCAGTCGATTTTCCGGATATGAAGATCATACTCGCACACCCGTCTTTCCCTTGGCAGGAAGAGGCTCTTTCGGTCGCGCAGCACAAACCGAACGTCTACATCGACCTTTCGGGGTGGAGTCCCAAGTACTTCCCCGAAATTCTGGTGAAGTATTGCAATTCGATCCTTCGGAAAAAAGTTCTGTTCGGATCGGACTGGCCAATGATCACACCGGAACGTTGGCTCTCGGATTTCGAGAAGATCAATATCAAGGACGAAATCCGACCTGACATCATCAAGAATAACGCAGCCAAGCTCTTGGGGTTCACGGAATGAAGCCTTTTTCCGCGCCAGTGGAAGATATCCTGTTTACGATTGATGCACTTGGAGCGGAAAAAATTCCCGACTGGGACGGCGAACTGGCTGCGGAAATTACCGGTCACTTTGCTGCCTTCGCAGAAGGAGAAATCGGACCCGTCGATGAAGAAGGTGATCGAGTTGGAGCCTCGCTCGAAAACGGACGGGTTCGGATGCCGCCGGTTTTCCAGCCTGTTTATGACTCATATGTCGAACAGGGGTGGCCTGGGCTGACCGCGCCGGAGGAATTTGGTGGGCAGGGTGTGAGTGCAGCCTACTTGGGGCTCACCTCCGAGGTTTTCTCGGGCGCGAATATTAGCTTGCAGATGGTGGTGGGATTGGTTCCCGGCGCGATCCGTACGCTAATGCTCTTCGGAACAGACGACCAAAAAGCTCGGAATATCCCGCCACTGACGTCTGGTGAATGGTTGGCAACCATGTGCCTCACTGAACCCGGGGCTGGGTCTGATTTGTCGCGGGTGCGAACGCGCGCCGTAAACGACAACGGTTGGAAAATCACGGGTGAGAAGATTTTTATCTCCGGCGGAGATCAGGACATGTCCAAAGGGGTGTTCCACCTGATCCTTGCGCGGACCTCAGACGACGGGATTAGGGGGCTTTCGCTTTTCCTTGCGCGGTCAGAAAAAGAAGACGGAAGCCGGAATGCGATAACCGTCACCCGTATTGAAGAAAAGATGGGCCTCCATGCTTCGCCGACATGTCAGCTTGCGTTTGATGAAGCTGAAGCGGAGCTGGTTGGCGAATTGGGTGGCGGCCTCAAGGCGATGTTCACAATGATGAACCATGCCCGCTTGGACGTTTCTCTGCAGGGGGTTGCGTTGGTGGCTCGTGCCACGGACATCGCACGCTCCTATGCAGCAGAACGGGTGCAGGGCGGTAAGCCGATTGATCAGCATGCTGACGTTGCGCGGATGATTGACGAAATGGATCTCATCGCGGTCGGAGGCCGTGGTATTGCGCATCTGTCATTGGTGACGATGGAAAGTGGTGATAACCCCGATCTGGTGGAAGCTTTGACGCCGATTGCCAAAGTTTTCTGTACTGATGGAGCATCAAAGGCCGCTGATTTGGGTATCCAGACCCTTGGTGGCTACGGTTACCTTCGGGAATACCGGATGGAACAGATCGCCCGCGATGCGCGGATCACCCGTGTTTACGAAGGTACGAACGGTATTCACGCGATTGCTTTGGCGACGCGGCTTATGCGGATGAAAGGGCCGATTGATGCGCTGGCCGAATTGGCGGCTGATCGCCCCGACCTTCTGGAAACATGGCAGGAAGCGCGCGTAGTAGTTGAGGAGATGGATGATCCGACACCGGTCGCAACGGCGTTTATGGGACTATCCGCAGAATTGGTTCACCAGATTGTCTGGGACCGCTTGCGGGCCGCGGCAGAACGGCATTCCCAGCCGGAGCGGATCAAACGGCTTGCAGATCGTGCCGCGCGTCGCTTCCCAGTTGCTCTGGCAGAGTTTCATTCGATTTTGTGAGCGATTCCTGTCTCTGAGATTAAGCATTATCTTGCATCAGGTGAAAAATAGTGCAGGATAATGCAAACGACTCAGGGCAGGGGAGGGCTCTATGTCTGTTGATGCATTCAACGACCTTATGGCGCGTTTTGCGGCTGTAATTGGCAACGACGTGCTCGACGATGCACTTGCCGAAAAACTGAACACATTGTTCCCCGAAGGTGGGGAAGATTTCCTTTTGCTAACATCACTTTGCGAGCAGGGTGAAGCCGAGGGCTGGCTCTGTGCCCGCGAACACGGCGGTATCAAATTCGGAAGACCGGTCAAGCCGCACACACACGCAGCAAAGTTTAGTGTCGACGTTGTCCGGATGAAGGATATTGCCGGACCTCATCATGTTCATACCACAGGAGAGATCGGCGCGATTATTCCGATCAGTGGAGCTCCGAAATTCGATGGGTTCACTCCGGGGTGGTATGTTTACGGTCCCGGTTCGGACCATCATCCCACGGTGACCGATGGGGATGCTTATATTGTCTATCTCTTGCCGGAAGGAGCCATAGAGTTCACCGGTAAGTAAGGCAAATGACAATGGCTCGGGGAGGGGCTTTTATGTCAAAAAATCAAAATGCCGCAGAATATTTCGTTGATCGACATTTGCGGGAGGGGCGTGCGGAGAAAATTGCCTTTCGGGAGGCTACAGATAAAAAGCGACAGCTTACCTACGGAGAGTTGGGGGACGCAACTGCACGTGTCGCCGGAGCGCTAGAGCGTGCGGGCATTCGCCGCGAAGAACGTGCTGCAATGATTGTCTTGGACGAGATCGAGTTCCCCCAGATTTTCTGGGGTGCAATGAAAGCCGGCGTCGTTCCGATCCCCTTGAATACCCTTTTGTCATCGTCTGTGTATGAGACAATCTTGCGGGATAGTCGCGCGGCTGTGCTCTTTGTTTCCGAAGTACTGTTGCCGACAATTGTACCAGCATTGGAGAAATGCGGTGATCTGCGCGAAGTGGTTGTGATCGGGGATGCCGGATATCCCGGAACGATCGCTTGGGACCAGTTCATGGAAGGTGCGAAGCCGCGAGACACTCTGGAAACGAGCGCGGATGAGGTTGCCTTCTGGCTGTATTCTTCGGGATCAACAGGCACTCCAAAGGGCGTGCGCCATGTTCATGGCAGCCTAAAGGCGACAGCTGATACTTATGGTTCGTCTGTATTAAAAGTTCAGGAAACGGACACCGTTTTTTCGGCAGCTAAACTGTTCTTTGCATATGGATTGGGGAACGGGATGACATTCCCGATGTCTGCCGGGGCGACGACTGTATTGCTTTCCGGACGTCCTACTCCGGTGAGTGTGAGCGACGTTTTGGAAAACGAAAAGCCCGAGGTATTCTGCGGGGTGCCGACGCTTTTTGCTGCGCTGATCCACCATTGGGAAAACGAAGGCGGCCATCCGGACGCCCCTCTGCGGACCTGTATTTCAGCAGGTGAAGCGCTGCCCGCAGAGATCGGGAATAAATGGGCGTCCCTTTGGGGGGCTGATATTATGGATGGCGTTGGCTCGACCGAGATGCTCCATATCTTCCTATCAAACAAGCCGGGTGACATTGTCTACGGAACCTCCGGAACAGCGGTGGACGGGTACGAAGTTCGGCTTGTGGATGAGACCGGAGAGTCGGTCGAGGTTGGCGGTGTTGGTGAAATGCTAGTTCGTGGGCCGTCTGCCGCCGAAGGGTATTGGAACCAACGAGAAAAGACCCGCGCCACGTTCGAAGGTGAATGGACCCGTACGGGCGACAAATATGAACTGACCGAAGGCAATCGGTTTATTTACTGTGGCCGAACGGACGACATGTTCAAAGTGTCCGGCATTTGGGTCAGTCCCTTTGAAATCGAACAGGCGCTCATCGCGCATCCATCCGTCCTCGAAGCTGCAGTTGTAGCCAAAAGGGACGAAGAGGGGCTCGAAAAGCCGATGGCGTTCGTTGTGCTCAAATCCGGAAATGTTGTGCCTGACGACATCAAGGAATTCGTGAAGGTTAAAATAGGCAAATGGAAATATCCGCGTTGGATTGAAGCGGTGACGGACTTGCCGAAAACTGCGACCGGAAAAATTCAACGCTTTAAACTTCGCGAGATGGCATGACCGCTTGGGTTGATGCGGGACGATTGGACGCTGGAGGTAAGGAGCTGGAGTATCGTTGCTTCGGTCCGGCTCCGGACCAAGCGCCAACGATTGTTTTGCTGCACGAAGGGCTGGGTTGCGTAGCGCTCTGGCGCGAATTTCCGGAAAAGCTGGTTCAGGAAACCGGTTTTGGCGTTGTCGCCTATAGTCGCGCCGGATACGGGCTATCGGACCCGACGGAATTACCACGTCCGCTGGATTATATGACCCAAGAGGCCGTTGAGGTCCTGCCGGATGTTCTGGATGCAGTTGGTTTCCAGCGCGGGGTACTTCTGGGGCATTCTGACGGTGCGACGATTGCGGCGATTTATGCGGGGAGCGTTGTTGATCACAGGGTTCGTGGATTGGTCCTCGTAGCACCACATTTCTTTACTGAAACGATGGGTTTGGCCGCAATTTCCGAAGCACGAGAAGCCTATGTGAATACCGATCTTCGGGATCGATTGGGGAAGTATCACGCAGATCCGGACAATGCGTTTCGGGGATGGAACGATGCTTGGCTTGATCCAGAGTTTAAAGATTGGAATGTCGCTGACGTGATCGATTATCTTCGGGTGCCATCACTGGCTATCCAAGGGACGCGGGATCAATACGGATCAAAAGCGCAAATAGATGAGTTGGAGCAGCGCTCCTACGCACCTGTTGAGGTAGCGATGATTGAGGGCTGTCGGCATAGCCCGCATCTCGAAAGTCCAGATGTGGTGCTTTCTGCCATTGCTGGGTTTTGCACTCGTCTGGAGCGGATTGAACGCGAAGACGTCAGCACAAGCTAATCGCAGATCCAGCAAGCTACTACGCACCCTTCCCCATGGAGGGGTGTTTTCTTTTCGAACGGGGGGGAGATTCGGTGGGATGGTGCAACATAATGCACAACGCATTTGTGCAAACTTCCGAGTAAATCTAGTAAAGTAATTGATATTTAACAAATAAATAGATTGGCATTATCTTGCACAACGCCCTTTACCGAAGCGGAATAGTGCACTAATCTATAGATCATCACGAAAGCCAGGGGAGGGTGCGCGTGACCCAAGTTATCGATTTTCAGACTGACCCGTCGAAATATCGCCATTGGAAAGTGGAGTATGACGGAGATGTCGCCACTGTCCTAATGGATGTGGATGAAAACGGCGGTTTGTTCGACGGTTATCAGCTCAAGCTCAATTCCTATGACCTTGGTGTCGATATAGAGCTGGCTGATGTGGTTCAGCGGATGCGTTTCGAGCATCCCGAGGTCAAGACTGTTGTGATGAAATCCGCTAAGGACCGCGTGTTCTGTGCGGGTGCAAACATCCGGATGCTTGGTGGGGCTGCACATGCGCATAAGGTGAACTTCTGTAAGTTCACCAATGAAACACGCAACACCTTTGAAGCTGCCGAAGCAGACAGTGGTCAGAAGTGGATTGCAGCAGTGCAGGGTGCCTGCGCTGGTGGCGGATATGAACTTGCGTTGGCCTGCAACCACATCATGTTGGTGGACGATAGCTCGTCTTCTGTCGCACTACCCGAAGTGCCGCTTCTTGCGGTTCTGCCGGGGACCGGTGGTCTCACGCGCGTGACCGACAAGCGTAAGGTGCGTCGCGACCTCGCGGACGTGTTTTGCGCGATGGAAGAGGGCGTAAAAGGCAAACGCGCCAAAGACTGGAAGCTGGTCGATGAGATCGTTCCCAATTCTCGTTTTAATGAGGTCGTAGCAGAGCGCGCTCGTGAATTTGCGGATGCCTCGACCAAAGCGACGGGTAAAGGAATTACACTTCCTGCACTCAATAAGTCCGTGACTGAAAACGGTTTGTCTTACACGCTGGTTGATGTCGAAATCGACCGAAGCGGAAGAAAGGCAACGATTACCTTGTCTGGCCCTGACGGGGCTGTGCCGTCGTCGATGGCCGATGTCGAAGCGCAAGGCGCTGAGGGATACATGCTCTGCCTTGCGCGCGAGCTGGATGATGCGATCCTGCATCTGCGCCTGAACGAGATGGAGGCAGGCCTCTTGGTGTTCCGCACACAGGGTGATCCGGAGGCGTTGCTTGCTCACGAAGCACTGTTGACTGCGAACAAGGATCACTGGCTCGCAAACGAAATTCTCCAGTACTGGAAACGTCTGCTAAAGCGGATCGATGTGACCTCGCGGTCTATGGTTGCGCTGGTAGAGCATGGGTCGTGTTATGCCGGTGTTCTGGCCGAACTGCTTGTTCAGCAGGGTTGTCAAGTTTCGTTGATTACTCCTGCTCCCCTGGTTTCGTATTGGACCAAGAATACGCTGGAGCAGGAGCGCATCCAAAAGAAATTGGTACGACTTGG
>JBNKUW010000043.1:0-17213 GCA_050298835.1 Marivivens sp. | reverse complement strand
GGGGCTGACCCGATGACGGTTTACGAACGCTGTGTCGTTAACCTCACTGGTCAGTCGCCGATCCGGCAACCCAACCTGCGGTAAGGAAAGGACAAAGGCATGAAATACACAACGTTCCTGGCAAGCGCTTTCGCACTAGCAGTCGCCGGTTGCACAATGACGGATACGTTGACGGAAACCACCGTCGACGCAAAACGGGACATGGCCAAAGCTGTGATCGTTCCGATCGTCACGCAAACCGAGCTACCTGGTGGGGCAACGCTGTCACATGACATTGCTGTGTTGATGACTGACTGCATTGTAGACAACGCGACGGATGCGGAACTGGATGCCCTTGCAGGCGCCGCCGTGACCGGAGCAACCGCCGACACCAGCTATATGGTGTCCAACATCCTTAGCCGTTCTTCGACGACCACCTGCGCCACAGGGGCGCTGACTGGTCTGTCAGGAACCTAATACCGCAGGAGCTGACCCATGGTCCAACTGACCCTTCCCAAGAACAGCCGCATGACGGTGGGCAAGACCTGGCCCAAGCCCGAGGGCGCAACCAACACCCGCAAGTTCCAGATTTACCGCTGGAACCCCGATGACGGGAAAAATCCCCAGATCGACACCTATTTCGTTGATCTGGATGATTGCGGCCCGATGGTTCTGGACGGACTTATCTACATCAAGAACAACATTGATCCGACACTGACGTTCCGCCGGTCCTGCCGTGAAGGTATCTGTGGATCTTGCGCGATGAACATCGACGGGATCAACACGCTGGCCTGTATTTATGGTCTGGATGAGATCAAGGGCGATGTGAAAATCTACCCGCTGCCGCACATGCCGGTGGTTAAGGACCTCATCCCCGATCTCACCCACTTCTATGCACAACACGCGTCGATCATGCCGTGGTTGGAAACCAAAACCAACCGTCCGGCAAAAGAGTGGAAGCAGTCGATCGAAGATCGTAAGAAGCTCGACGGTCTATATGAATGCGTCATGTGTGCGTCCTGTTCGACGTCCTGCCCGAGCTATTGGTGGAACTCTGACCGCTACCTCGGACCGGCTGCATTGCTGCACGCCTATCGCTGGATTATCGACAGCCGTGATGAGTACACCGGTGAGCGCTTGGACGAGCTTGAAGACCCGTTCAAACTCTATCGTTGCCACACCATCATGAACTGCGCAAAGACCTGTCCGAAGGGGCTCAACCCCGCTGAGGCGATTGCCAACATCAAGAAAATGCTGGTCAACCGTCAGCACTAAGACACTCTGGAATTTTAAATTCCGAAAGGCGCGCCTTGTTTGGGGTGCGCCTTTTTTGTGGCTCAACCTTTGGGGTGCTGTCATGCAGCAATGTCATGCTGCATATGCAAAAGAAGTGGTTCTGTGGCATTGGTATAGGGTGTAAAACTGACGACAGGGAAGGGGCAACGATTTTGGAGTCTGATATGACTGTTGCAGTTTTGAACCCGAAGACGGAAGCGAACAAAGTGGAGACAAGCAAAGTTTCCGATTGGCTTTCATACTACTCACCCGCACCTACGCTTACAGAAACGAAGGCTGACCGCCCCTTGTCCGCTCTGGAGCAGATGTACGCCTACTACGAGGTGTAAGGGCTCTTGCGGCTGACCTTCTAGGCCAAAGACCAAATTTATTGACCGGTTTCGTGGCAAACACTGGAAACCTATTGTCTGACCTTGCGAACAAGGACACTCTGTCCGGCGTGGGGTATTTCAGAGATAGGACTTCGACCGTATGACCCGAACCGACAGCCCGCCTGATGCCGCGGACCGCCGTGCCATTGCACCGGTGATTTGCTATCCGAACGACACTTTGCCCGCGGCGAATATGGCGCTCTATTCGGCCGCCCTGAAAGGCGCCAAGGCCGGCAAAGAAGTCGTTGTTCCCCCGCGCGATGCAGCATCAATTCGGGTTCCTGCGGGGGCTTTTCTTCGGATCGGCTGCCCAAGCAGTGCGCAAGTAGGGGATCTGAACCTCTTTGCGGCGGACAATCTGACCGAACGCTTTTTTTCAGGTAAAACAAGAGCTTTGCACGGAACCCATGTGAGCGTGGGGGACAGGCTGTGGTCTTGTTTCCCGTTTCTGCGGCCAATGGCGACGGTGGTGACAGATACGCTTGACTGGTATGGCGTTGACGAATTTGGCGGTCGCGTACACGACGTTATCGGAACACGCTGCGATCCTTATACTGGGCGAGCCTTGGGAGGGGATGACTACCACTATTGCTGCCATTCGAACCTGACACGCGCACTCTCTGACGCAACAGGTTTGCCGCTTTCTAAGGCAGAGGCGCACGTGCATGACGTGCTCAATGTGTTCATGTGTACCGGCTTTACCCGCGATACAGGACAGTACTTTATGAAAGCCAGTCCAGTGCGGGCGGGTGACTACATCAATCTGTTTGCTGAGATTGATCTATTGGCGGTGATGAGCGCCTGCCCAGGAGGAGACTGCGGGGCGGAACACTCTTCGGATACGGCGGTTTGTTCCCCCCTGACGATGCAGGTTTTAACACCAGAAGCCGGAGCATTGGACGGGTGGCAATCACCGCCGGTCAATCCCTACGATCGAAGCCACGGTAGGTAGCCCGAACCGCAAAAGCGGTTCGGGATTTCGAGTATTTTCAGAAAGATGAAAGTGCTAGTCGCTAAATGCGGCGCGGAGCGCGATTTCGACCATGTCGCCAAAACTGCTTTCGCGGTCCTCGGCGGGCAACGCCTCATGCGTTATCAGATGATCCGAGATGGTCAGGACGGCCAGCGCCCGACGCCCGTAGCGGGCAGCAAGCGTATAGAGCTCTGCCGCTTCCATCTCGACGGCAAGGACGCCATGGCGCATGAGTTGTTCGGTTAAATCATTGCGCTCATCGTAGAAGGTGTCGGTCGAGAAGATACCGCCGACATGTGTGGGAACGTCCATCTCTTGTGCAGCTTTTGCAGCCGCAGCCAGAAGTGTGTAATCCGCAGTAGGCGCGAATTTCATTTCTTTGAAAATCGCAGACGAAGGAGAACCGATTGTGCTCGCCGACATAGCAAGAACGACGTCGCGAAGGGCGACTTTTTCCTGCATTGCACCAGCCGATCCGATGCGGATCAACGTTTGAACGTCGTAGTCACGAATTAATTCGTTTGCATAAATGGACAATGACGGCATTCCCATGCCGGATCCCTGAACAGAAACGGGGTGCCCATTCCATGTTCCGGTATAGCCAAGCATTCCGCGCGTTTTGTTAATGCATTTTGCATCCTTGAGGAATGTTTCAGCAACCCATTTCGCCCGATAGGGGTCCCCTGGCATCAGAACGGTCGGAGCGATGTCGCCTTTTTCAGCGCCAATATGAACGGTCATGTTTTACCTCGGATAAAAGAAAGGCGCGGAAAACCCCGCGCCTGCCAACCTGTCCTTAGATCGCAAATGTTGCGATGTCTGTGCCCGCCTCTTCGGCATCTTTAATCCATTGTGGTTTGCGACCGCGACCGGACCATGTCTGCGAGGGCTCTTCGGGATTACGGTATTTGGCTGCGGTTTTCGCCTTGGCAGATTTGGGGGATCCTGCAAGATCTTCGAGCGAGAAGCCATATTCAGCTGCGGCTCTGGCGGCAGCGTCGCGAGCAGCTTTGAGTTCACGAGCGCCAACGCGATCTAGTGCTTTTTCAACGTCGGTTTTTAGCTTTTCCAGCTCTTTACGCGACAAACTATCAAGATCGAAATCCATTTCGCTTCCTTTTCCCATCTGAAACGAAACGGAATATGCACCCGATTTTGAAAATTGGCAATCGGGTGCATTAATCTTGAATTCAATCAAGAAGGATCAGGCGGCTTTTTCCGTTGGGTCAACAAGGGTGACAATATCACCCATAATCCGGTTCAATTCGAAGTCTTTCGGTGTGTAGACACGGGCAACACCCATTTCGAGGAGCTTTTTTGCATCTTCGTCGGGAATAATTCCGCCAGCAATCACAGGAATGTGTGAAAGCCCTGCCGTTTTCATTTTCTCAATAACTTCAGAAATTAACGGTAAATGCGATCCGGAAAGGATCGAAAGGCCGACAACATGTGCGTCGTCGCGCTTTGCGCCTTCGACAATTTCGTCGGGGGTAAGGCGGATTCCTTCATAGGTGATATCCATGCCGCAATCGCGCGCGCGGGCGGCAATTTGTTCGGCACCGTTGGAATGACCGTCGAGTCCCGGCTTGCCAACGATGAACTTTAGCGGACGGCCGAGTTTTCCCGAAACAGCGGCAACGCGGTCGCGGATATCATCCAGCCCTTCTGTGCGGTTGCTCGGGTTTTGGGAAACGCCGGTTGGGGCGCGATACTGGCCGAATGTCTGGCGGATCGCTTCGGCCCATTCGCCGGTGGTGACGCCAGCTTTGGCGGCTGCAATGGACGGGATCATGATGTTGGTGCCGTCTTTGGCCGCTGCCGACAGATCGGCGAGTGCTTTGGCAACAGCATCCGCATCGCGGCTTGCTTTCCACTCGTTCAAGCGAGCGATTTGTTCTGCTTCAACCGCCGGATCGACGGTCATGATCGAATCTTCGCCAGAGGTGAGCGGAGACGGTTCACCGTGCTCCCATTTGTTCACGCCGACGACGATAGTGCCGCCGCCTTCAATGTTGTTGATCCGCTTGGCATTGGAGTCGACCAGTCGCGATTTCATGTACTCGATGGCCTGAACGGCGCCGCCCATTCCATCGATGGTGGCGAGCTCTTCGCGGGTGCCCTCTTTCAGGGCAGCGACTTTGCGTTCCACAGCGGGGTTGTTGTCGAACAGATCGTCGTATTCCAATAGGTCGGTCTCATAGGCCATGATCTGCTGCATACGGAGCGACCACTGCTGATCCCACGGGCGGGGCAGGCCGAGCGCTTCGTTCCACGCGGGGAGCTGGACAGCGCGTGCCCGCGCGTTTTTCGACAGCGTCACCGCCAGCATCTCGATCAGGATGCGGTAGACATTGTTTTCCGGCTGCTGTTCCGTCAGGCCGAGCGAGTTCACCTGAACGCCATAACGGAACCGGCGCATCTTTGGGTCTTCGACGCCGTAGCGTTCCTGACAGATTTCATCCCATAGCTCCACAAACGCGCGCATTTTGCACATCTCGGTCACGAAACGGATGCCGGCGTTTACAAAGAACGAAATCCGGCCAACCATGTTCGGGAACTGATCTGCGGGGACCTTTTCTTTGAGGTCGTCCAAAACGGCAGTCGCAGTCGCCAGTGCGAAGGCGAGCTCTTCTTCCGGTGTCGCGCCAGCCTCTTGCAAATGGTAGGAACAGACGTTCATCGGGTTCCATTTGGGCAGGTGTTCACGGGTATAGGCGGCGACGTCGGTGATCATCCGCAACGAGGGTTTTGGCGGGCAGATGTAGGTGCCGCGCGAAAGGTACTCTTTGATGATGTCGTTCTGAACGGTGCCTTGCAGTTTGGACACATCCGCGCCCTGTTCTTCGGCCACGGCGATGTAGAGTGACAACAACCAAGGAGCCGTCGCGTTGATCGTCATCGACGTATTCATCTGTTCCAAGGGGATTTCGTCGAACAACGTGCGCATGTCGCCGAGGTGGCAAACAGGAACGCCGACTTTGCCGACTTCTCCACGGGCGAGCCGGTGATCACTGTCATATCCGGTTTGGGTCGGCAGGTCGAAGGCCACTGAAAGACCGGTCTGACCTTTGGCGAGGTTCGAGCGGTAGAGCGCGTTCGATGCACTTGCGGTCGAGTGACCTGCGTAGGTGCGGAACAGCCACGGGCGGTCTTTCTGCGTCTGCGACATAGGGGCCTCCAGAGAATCCGGTTGGGTAATAATATTTCGTCAGTGATGGAATAACGGAAAGATTGCGTCTCTGTCAATTCGCTGCGTTGCGGCGTGACCCTATTGTCCTATTTCGTGGATACGTTCATTGTCCGTGCATGACGACACCAGTGACTCTACCGCTCTGGCTTTTGGTGCTTATAGTGCTCTTCGCGGCGGTAACGTTTGCGTCCCACTTTCTGTTTCCGTCAGTCCGGTGGTTTTTTCGTAAACGGATGGAGCGTGCGGTCCGGCGATTGAATGAACGCCTGACCCGCCCGATCGAGCCGTTCAAGCTGGCACGTCGCTATGACACAATCCAACGCCTGATCTACGATCCCGAAGTTGCCAAAGCCATTTACCGCACGGCTCGCGTCGAAGGTATTCCGGATAACGTGGCGTTCGAGCGGGCAAAGAAAATGGCGCGTGAAATTGTGCCGTCATTCTCTGCTATGGTGTATTTCGGAGTTGGCGCACGGGTGACGCGCTGGCTGTCCCAGTCGATTTACAAAATTCGGCTAGGGTCGCTCGATCAAGGTGCTCTCGACAAAATTGACAGCAACGCCACGCTGGTTTTCGTCATCAATCACCGTAGTAATATGGACTATGTGCTCATCACGCATCTGTTCAGTAGTGCAAGCACTGTGGCTTATGCGGCAGGAGAATGGGCTCGGGTCTGGCCGTTGTCTTGGTTGGTGCGCGGTATGGGGGCTTACTTTGTACGTCGCGGCAATTCAGGGCAGCTCTACCGGACGATTCTTGCGCGCTACGTACGGATGGCGACGGAAAACGGCGTTACTCAAGCGTTCTTTCCCGAAGGAGGGTTAAGCCTGACCGGTGCTCCTGCACGGGCCAAAACTGGTCTGCTGAGCTATATGGTTGATGCATGGGAACCAGATGGTCGCGAAGTTGTTTTTGTTCCTGTCGCGCTGAACTACGACCGTGTTCCCGAAGACCGGATACTCATTCGTGCTGCAATAACGGGTGAACGCAAATTCCGACCGTCCTGGTGGGCAGCGATTACGGCCACACCGGTTACACTATGGAGGGCGATCAGGCTAAAATTCACACCCTTCGGCACAGCATCTGTTGGCTTTGGGTCGCCGGTCGTTTTGTCAGAGTTTCTGGAAACCACCAAAGAGAAGAACGTGGTTGATCGCCTATCTGATGCTCTTATGGCTCGGATCGAGGATGTGATGCCTTTGGTCCCGGTTCCGTTGGTGTCACGTGCCATTCTGGAGGGAGCCTCCACACCACATGATGTGACGACGGTGATCGGCAATTGGCTAGAAGAGCTTGGCCAAAAGGGCGTGGGTTTACCAAAGCGACCGGCAGAGAAACTGGCCCGAGAAGGGATAGACCTTTTGTTGGCCCGTAAAGCTTTGCTCCAGCAAGGGAGTTCGTTGCGGGTTGTGGAAGGGGAAAAACCGCTTCTCTCCTACTATTCCGCGTCAATCGCACACCATTTCGAATAAATTTGCGCTGTTTCAAGGCGAATCGCGGTTAGGTTTTCCCACAGTTGGTCTGTGCCTTTTGGAGAGGTGCAGGAAAGACAGAAGGAAAATTGCAATGAATATGAAATTCCTCGCGGGTGCCTTTGCCGCCGCATTCGCCCTGACAGGTTGCGTAGATACCACCGGTGGCCCGACCTACGGAAATTCGTCGGACGGATTGAACCGTGTTGTGATGATTATGAACCACTCGGGACGTATGGTTTACAGATTCTACGGATCCAATGTGGATGCCTCAACGTGGGAAGAAGACATCCTCGGCTCTGATGTTTTACCGTCGGGTGAGAGCGTCGCGATCGATTTCGATGACGGAACCGGACACTGCTATTTCGACTTCAAAGTCGTATTCGCCGATGGCACTTCGTATTCCGATTACAACAATAACGTCTGTCAGATGTCATCCTACATCGTCAGGTAAGGTCCAAAAGAAATGCGCGAAACGCTGCGTCGCAGAAGAAATAAAATTACAATAATACCTTTCTCGTGATTGCAAAGTTTCGCGCAAGATTATATCTCTGCGGTGTAGCGTCGATTCTGCGACGCGGCAATTTGACTGTTGTGACCGATGGAGATCCGCATGGCCCTCGACTACGAAGCCCCGAAAAAAGACCTCTATGAGGTTGGTGAAATTCCGCCGCTCGGCCACGTGCCTGAAAAGATGTATGCGTGGGCAATCCGCCGCGAACGTCACGGCGAACCTGAGAAATCGTTCAAGCTGGAAGTCGTCGCGACACCCAAGCTCGACAGTCACGAGGTTCTGGTTCTCGTGATGGCGGCTGGTGTGAACTACAACGGTATCTGGGCCGGACTGGGCGAACCCGTATCGGTGTTCGACGTCCATGGAGAGGACTACCACATTGCCGGCTCCGATGCGGCGGGCATTGTTTGGGCCGTTGGTGACAAGGTCAAAAACTGGAAAGTCGGGGACGAGGTCGTCATCCACTGTAATCAGGACGACGGCGATGATGAGGAATGCAACGGCGGCGACCCGATGTTCTCTCCCTCGCAGCGGATTTGGGGCTATGAAACGCCCGACGGATCGTTCGCACAATTCACCCGTGTTCAGGCGCAGCAGCTCCTCCCGCGTCCGCAGCACCTGACTTGGGAAGAGTCAGCCTGCTATACGCTGACGCTGGCTACTGCATACCGGATGCTGTTCGGTCACGCACCGCACGACATCAAACCCGGCCAGCACGTTCTGGTTTGGGGCGCTTCGGGTGGACTCGGTTCCTTTGCGATCCAGCTCGCCAAAGCGGCAGGGGCCCATGCGATCGGTGTTATCTCCGATGAAAGCAAACGCGATTTTGTTATGGAGCTGGGTGCCAAGGGCGTCATCAATCGCAAAGACTTTAACTGCTGGGGCCAACTGCCCAAGGTCAACACACCGGAGTATAAAGAGTGGTTCAACGAAACCCGCAAATTCGGCAAAGCAATCTGGGAATTCACTGGCAAGGGTAACAACGTCGACATGGTGTTCGAACACCCCGGCGAAGCAACGTTCCCTGTATCGTCCTTTGTCTGCAAGAAGGGCGGCATGGTTGTGATCTGCGCAGGAACCTCTGGTTTTAACTGCACGTTCGACGTTCGCTACGTCTGGATGCACCAGAAGCGCCTGCAGGGATCCCACTTTGCGCACCTAAAGCAGGCTGCGGCAGCGAACCGCTTGATGTGCGAAGGCAAAATCGACCCGACCATGTCCGAAGTTTTCACATGGGAGGATATCCCCGTTGCTCACCAGAAGATGCTCAAGAACCAGCACCAACCCGGCAACATGGCCGTGCTCGTTCAGGCGCAAGAGACCGGTATGAAAACCTTTGCCGAAGTGATCGAGCGCTCCAAAGCTTAAGGTTGATTCGGAAAACATGAAATAGAGAGGGCGTAGACAATACTGTCTGCGCCCTTTCTCTATGCGTCCATTTTGAAACAAATACTTGGCAAAATACCCCCTCACTATTTCTGGGGAGCCGAGAAGTGCGAATAATTCCTTCAGAAGTTGTGTGGTACGATGAGTTGTTAATGAATCGTTAACCATTCAGAGAGGAGTCTGTTCATGGGAAAAATGTGGATAATCGACGTCCTCGGAGATCTTCGGACTTTTGCGGAATTGAACGGTCTTGAAACGCTCGCACAAGAGCTTGACCGGACCTCCGACGTAGCCAAGGCCGAGCTGGCGTCCTCAAAAGGGACAGCACAAACAGTGCTGGCTGGGCATGTCGCAGGCAATACAGAAACTGATCGAAAGACTTGAACACGCGGCAACGCTCGGGGATCTTCAGGACCGTATCGTCGAATTGCGCGATATCTGCGGTGTAGACCACACGGTTTACCATTGGGTGAGCTCTGATGGTGAACAGTTCGGATGCGGAACTTACCCCACAGATTGGGTTCAGAACTACGTTGATAAAGACTACATCCGCGTCGATCCCGTGGTGATCGGCTGCTATCAACGTTTTCATCCCGTTGACTGGAAACGTCTGGACTGGTCCTCCAAACAAGCGCGATCCTTGCAGGCCGAGGCATTGTTGTTTGGCGTTGGAAATCAAGGTTTTACCGTGCCGATCAGGGGCCCCAACGGACAATTCGCCCTGTTTACTGTATCACATACCTGCGATGATGAGACTTGGGCCGCGTTCATCGAAGAATTCCAGCGAGATCTTATCCTGATCGCGCACTACTTTAACCAACGCGCATTAGGTATCGCGGGGGGACGGGTGCCAGAACCTGTTAAGCCGCTGTCGCGTCGCGAAGTGGACGCATTGACCTATCTCGCGATGGGATATGCCCGCAGTCAGGTGGCCGAAATGCTGTCGATTTCGGAACATACGCTGCGGGTCTACATTGAAAGCGCGCGGTTCAAATTGAACGCCATCAACACCACCCATGCCGTTGCCAAGGCGCTTATCGAAGGCCTGATTGTTTTGGGTGGCGCTGCCCGCGGATCAGCAGGTGACTGGCCCGGACGAGACCCATAACTGGGGTAACGTACGGTCCGGAAGGACTGTTTTAACCATTTTCGTTCACTTTTGTTCTCGTGATCGGAAATGGGGGCAGACATGCTGCGATATATCTACGGTGATCAACTCGACCAATATCGTGTTCTTGCGGACTCGATGTTTAGGGACAGGGCGACCCAGTTCAAAACCCGGCTTGGCTGGGATGTGTCGGTCGATGAACGCGGATGGGAGAGGGACCAATACGATGACCTCAATCCGCTCTATGTAATTTGGGAGCGACCGGATGGGCGGCACGGTGGTTCCATGCGGTTTTTACCGACGACGGGTCGCACCATGGTCAACGAACACTTTTCCCACTTGTTGACCGGACCGGTCGCAAGCCCGCTCATCTGGGAATGCACGCGGTTTTGCCTTGCCCCCAAAGCTGCGGGGCAGGTCGCCGCAGGACTAATGCTCGGAGGGGGGGAGCTCATGCGCGCCTTTGGTCTTCGCCATTTCGTCGGGGTGTTCGATGCACGAATGGTACGCATCTACCGGATGATTGGTTCTTCACCTGAAGTGTTGGGGAGCGTCGGTCGCGGTCGTGAAGAAATCAGTGTTGGCCTATGGGACTACAGTGCCGAAGCGCGTGATCGCGTGATCGAAAGTGCGGGAATATCATCTTCCCTTTCAGAAAGTTGGTTCGAACAGAGCTTTGGCTTTACGCCGCAATTGCAGATGACTGGCTAACTCCGCTGGCACCTCTGGGAACTTGACGGTAGTGTCGCGCCATGACGACACCAGCCCTCCAGTTCTCTGACGATCAGGCCGAAGCCTGGGATACTCTTGCCGATGTTTTGGCCGCGAGTGGTGTCAATCTTACAGATGCTTTGTTGACCCCGCCCAAAGGCGATAGCAGTTCGGTGATGGCCGTTATTGGCAAGGCTGGTTCGGGCAAAACACTGCTTTTGGCAGAGCTAACCAAAGCGCTGAAAGAGGCAGGCGTTTCCATCGTTTCGGGCGATTGGGAAAGCAAGCGAAAGAAAGATCGCCGGACGTTGGCTGTTTTGGCTCCAACGAACAAAGCGGCCTCAGTCCTCAGAAATCGCGGCGTACCTGCCACGACCATCCACCGCATCCTCTACACGCCGGTCTATGATCCGGAGTACGAAAAGATCGCTGAATGGCTGGCTGAAAACGGGGAGCGCCCGAATATCGAAGGTCTGAGCGATGTCGCACTGGAGCGGGCCTACGCATCCTATCAGGTGAATGCGTCGATCCCTGCCGCACTTGCCGCTGCGGGGCTGCGCGGATCGGATTTCATTACCGGTTGGAAGCGCCGTGAAGACCCGCTCGACATAGGGTTTATCGACGAAAGCTCCATGCTGGATCAGAAAGCGCTCGACGATCTCAAAGAAATTTTTCCGACACTTGTTCTGTTCGGTGATCCGGCACAGTTACCGCCCGTTCAGGGTACCGGCGGGATGGTCTTTGAACAGTTGCCGGACAAGAACCGTTTGGTTCTGAGCCGCATTCACCGGCAAGAGGCCGACAGCCCGATCCTTGATCTTGCCCATGCGCTAGCCGATCCAATGGTGGATTTCTACCGCTTTGAACGCATGGTCGAAGAGGCCGCAGCCCGTGATCCCCGCGTGGTTCTTGCCCCAAGGGTCGAAGCTGACCTGATGGCCCGCTCTCCGGTGCTGGTCTGGCGAAACGCTACGCGCATCCGACTGATCCATGCGTTTCGTGCGGCCTACGATGCGCCCGACGATCAGCTTCTTCCCGGAGAGCCGCTGATCTGCGATGGCATCGAACTGCCCATGAAGCACCGCAAAAAACGGCTCGATCTTGAGGCGCGTGGCCTCATCAAAGGGGCGCAGGTGATTTATCGTGGACCGGGGACACGCCCTGGCTTTTCCAAACTCTGGATCATGGGGGCAGAGGATCCGCAGGTCGCTGCGGCCAGTATCGTCAAGATTGAGAAAGAAGGCGAAGAAGAACCCTTTATTCCCTATGCCGCGCGCATGGGCGCTGTGTTTTTGCATGGGGCTGCGGTGACAATCCACAAGGCGCAGGGGTCGCAGTGGGACAAGGTACAGGTCTTTGCACCTGACATCGAAATTGCTGCCAAAATGGGACGGGTTGAAGCGGGGCAGCCGCTTTGGAAACGGCTGGCCTATGTCGCGATTACACGGGCGGAAAACGAACTGCGTTGGGTGGTGCGGAACCGTCTGGCACGACCGTCCGCCCCTCTGGGTGTTGGTGATCTGGAAGCCCCACCGGCAGAGTTGAAATTCACGCTCGACGCGCCGGAATAATTATTGCCGCAGTCTGGAGAAAATCGCGGATGCTCCCCATCCGGCAATGGCTGCAATCAGTAACGACAAAATACCGTAGAGCGCTGCCTGATCCTGAGACAGATTATAAAGCCAACGTTCGATTCCAACTTTGAAAACCGGAATATGGGTTTCGAAAGTGTCGACCACCTGCCCGTTACGTGTCAGGAAAATCCGGGTGCTATAATGCCCTTCGGTGAGGTTCGACGGCAATGAGATCGACGTATGAAACAATGTCTCGTCTTCGACATCGATCGCCCCTTCGAGAACTTGGAACATGCCCTGACCGGCTTTGATCCGTTCGTAGGCCTCGGTGAATTCGGTGGTGTTATAGGCGTCTTGCCCTTCTGCGCGGACGATCCGTTGCCACGAAATAGCGCGTTGCAGGTCTTCAAGAGGGAGCAGAACGTCATTCATCGGACCAGAAGTCGCTACTGCATAAAAGCTGGGAGCGATTGCAATGTCTGAGGTCTGTGTGTTCACCCAAATTCCGGCGACACGTTCCTTGCGCCGGACGGTGACCGGTTGGTTCGGTGCGGCCACGGTAATAATAACCCCGAGGTCAGAGTTTTCGGTCGGGGGTTCATCACGGCGGATCGCACCAAAGATCAAAATCTCGGAGCCGGTAAAACTGGCAGTAATCGCAACTTCGTCCTGACTGAGCCCAAGAATGATCTTTTCGTCAGCAACGGCTGCGAAAGGGATCAGGGTCAGGAGCAGGGCAAAGAGACGGATCATTCTGCTATCGCTCCGATCGAGTAGAGCTCAGCAGGTTCGATGAGCAGGTCGAGTGCGAGTTTCAAACAGACGATGAGCACCAGAGAGGCCAGCAGGATACGGAGCTGCTCTGCCTTAAGTTTGACGCCGATCCGTGTGCCGATTTGCGCTCCGATCACGCCGCCGATGAGGAGGAGAAGCGCAAGAACAATATCTACCGTGTGGTTCGTGACCGCGTGCATGAACGTGGTAAATGCAGCGACAAAGATGATCTGGAAAAGCGAGGTGCCGATAACCACCTTGGTCGGCATGCCCAGCACATAGATCATCGCAGGCACCATGATAAAGCCGCCGCCGACGCCCATGATAGCAGCCAGAACACCGACGAGCATTCCGACCATCAGCGGTGGAATGACCGAGATATAGAGGCCGGAGACACGGAATTTGACCTTGAGCGGCAGGTTGTGCACCCAGTTATGACGCCGACGTTTGGGCGCCGAATGTTTGCTCCGCCGAAGGGCGTTTATGCTCTCAACCAGCATCAAGCCGCCTACAATACCGAGGAACACGACGTAGCAAAGGTTGACCAGAAGATCGACCTGACCAAGCGCCTTGAGCAAATTGAACACCTGAACGCCGAGCGCTGATCCGATCAGGCCGCCGATCAGCAGGACGCTGCCCATCCAATAGTCCACGCCCCGTCGTTTGATGTGTCCCATAAGCGCAGAAACAGATGATGCAACGATCTGGTTGGCTGACGTCGCAACTGCAACAGCAGGCGGGATGCCAACAAAAAACAGTAAGGGAGTAATCAGAAAGCCGCCACCGACACCAAACATGCCAGATAGCACACCAACCAGCCCCCCGATCCCGAGGAGTAAATAGATATTCGCCGAAATTTCAGCAATCGGCAGGTAAATCTGCATGGCCTATCCGGAGGTTGGTCTTTGTTTCACAACAACCCGAACACAGGCGGGAGTCAAACCCATTGCTGGGTTTTTTCCGTATAGTGATGATCGGAGCAAAGTGTGGGGTTGCGTGATTTCCCGTGTGGACGCCCAATTCAGCATTAGGGGCGATTGCTATCGCCGCCCCTCTCTAAGCCATCCGGCAAGAGTGAAAAGAGCGGCAAGAAGCAGGAATAGCCATGCAGGAACAAGCGGAACGACAGACACGTCTGTGGTTCTGTAAGCGCCTCTTGGGGTGATGCCCAGCCAACCACGCCCCGCAGCAACACGACCGGCCCGAACCGTCCGCAGGTCTACAGGACCATCCTCCATCAGGTGAATGCCCCCACCCGTCGCAGACAAAAGCGGGGCAATAACGTCACCTGTTGCGATCGTCTGTTCGAATTCGCGCGGGGCGGCGGGACCAACACCGATAACGGTTTCCTGTTCGCCTTCTCGAATGCGGTAAAGACCGGTTTGGATTGCATCATAGGTCGCCTCGTACCGACCAGGCGCGGTTTGTTCGAGTTGTAGGCGGCCGTCTGTTCCATCGGGGGCGATGACAGTCGCATCGCCAACGGTGTCACCAAGGGTCCGGCGGATCACCCTCAGGTTTTGACCTGTTACCTCTGCCCAAAGGGCTTCTTCTTCGAGGTCGGGTTCTTTCATCATCCAGTGGGCAAGACGGCGTAGCAGTTCCAATTGTGGCCCGCCACCTTCGTAACCGCGATCCCAGAGCCACGACTGATCCGAGGCAAGGAGCGCGACACGCCCCTCTCCGATCCGGTTGAGGACCAATAGCGGTTTGTCGTCGATGCCGGTCATGGCGATGGTTGCTTCTTCGGGGGGAAGAACGTCAATCAAGCGGAACCAACGACCCCATCCGGGGCTACCGTCGTCACGTTGCGGGGCGTAGGCATCCAGCCCTTCGGTCACTGGATGACGCTGGCCCAGTTCTGTGACTTCCGGCACGTAGCCTTCTTCGTAGACCCGCGCGGTGGGCGTTCCGGGAATGATGCTCCCCAGAGCAGAACGGTAGATGCTGTCGGCACTTCCATATTCCGGCCCCGAGGACACCAGAAGCGCGCCGCCCTGTTCGACGTAGTTGCGGATGTTTTCAAGATAGCTGTTCGGCAGAATTCCGCGACGGCGATAGCGGTCAAAGATGATGAGGTCGAAATCATCGATCTTTTCCAGAAACAGCTCTCTGGTCGGGAAGGGGATCAGGGACAGTTCGTCCACGGGCACGCCGTCCTGTTTTTCGGGCGGGCGTAGAATCGTGAAGTGAACGAGGTCGACGGAACTGTCGGATTTCAGCAGGTTCCGCCATGTCCGTTCGCCGGAGTGGGGTTCCCCCGAAACCAACAAAACCCGCAAGCGATCCCGAACGCCGTTGATCTGCACAACGGCGGCGTTGTTCCGGTCGGTAAGCTCTCGGTCTGCTTCGGGAACCGAAAACTGCAGGACGTTCATTCCGCCGTGGGGCAAAGTAACCGGAAGGTCGATGTCACGACCGACAGGGACGTCAAACGGCATAGGCGGATCACCGTCGATCGCAATGGTTAACCGAACAAAGTCGGACTGGGTCGGTGGGGTTCCTTGGTCCTCAATCCTGAGGGTGAGTGTGACGGGTTCCCCGATGATAGCAAAAGCAGGCGCATTACTGATGACAAGACGCCGGTCCCAGTCGTCCGAATGGCCCGACTGAACCAGATGAACCGGTGCTTCGACATTGGGCAATCGTTCCATGTCATGAACGCGCCCGTCTGAAAGCAAAACAACCCCTGCAATCCGACCGGCCGGATCTTGGGCGAGAGCTTCGGACAAGGCCGTCATCGCGCGGGTCCCCGCGTCTCCTTCGCCATCGCGAACGGTGACTTCGCGCAGTTCGGTATTCGGCAGGGCAGCAACCTCGCGCCGGATCGTGTCGAGGGCAGCAGAGGTTTGCTCCGCTCGATCTGAAACCGTCTGGCTCGCGCTCTGATCGATAACAGCGATTACGATATCTGAAAGAGCTTCGCGGTCTTCGCGTTGCAAAGCGGGATTTGCGATCGCCAAAAGTACGGCCAATGCCCCCAGCGCGCGGAGCCACCATCCCCGCAGACCGCGCCAATAGGCCAAACCAACGGATATGACGCCAAGGGCACAAACCGCCCAGAACAGCGGCCAGCTCAGGATCGGATCAAATAGGATGCTCGTCATTTGCCCAACCTGTCGAGAAGCGCAGGCACATGGACCTGATCGGATTTATAGTTGCCGGTCAGCACGTGCATGATCAAGTTCACCCCGAACCGCAGGGCAATTTCGCGCTGACGTTCCCCCGCCATGCCGCGCCCGACAGAATAAAGCCAGCGCCCCATGTCATCCGTTGCCCATGCGGCGGCCCAATCGTTTCCTCCGATCACCACAGGTGTCACACCGTCATTGAGGTTGCGGAACGGCATGCCATCAACAAGTTCTGTGCCAGAAGAGGCCGCTTCGACCCAGATGTCATGACCGTTGTAGCGTCCGGGGAAATCCTGCAGCAGATAGAACGAGCGGGTGAGGATGTGATCTTCGGGAACGATATCGAGCCTCGGAATGTCGAGTCCGGCAGCGATTACCTGCAGTTTGCGGGCTTCGGGTGTGCTGGTGCCATATTGCGCAACATCAGCGTCCCGCGTGTCGAACAGGATCATGCCGCCAGACCGAAGAAAGGCGTTGAGCCTTGCATAGGCCTCGTGGCTTGGTGTGGGTTGGTCTGGTGTCACCGGCCAATAAAGAAAGGGGTAAAAGGCCAGTTCGTCGGTCGAAAGGTCAACTCCGACAGGGGTGCCGGGTTCGATAGATGTCCGCCGGTACAGGGTGTCGGACAACCCCGAAAGACCCGCCGCCGACGTTTCATCAACCCGAGTATCGCCAGTAATCACATAGGCCAGCACGACGTTTGATGTGGCGGAAATCGCCGCAACATCGTCTTG
>JBNKUW010000042.1:0-17218 GCA_050298835.1 Marivivens sp. | reverse complement strand
CAAAGACGTCGTGATCCTGCTCGACTCAATCACCCGTCTTGCCCGTGCCTACAACACCGTAACACCGTCAAGCGGTAAAGTTCTTTCAGGTGGTGTGGATGCGAACGCCCTGCAACGCCCCAAACGTTTCTTTGGTGCCGCACGGAACATCGAAGAGGGTGGGTCTCTGACGATCATCGCGACGGCCTTGATCGATACCGGTTCGCGTATGGACGAGGTTATCTTTGAAGAATTCAAAGGGACCGGTAACTCTGAAATCGTTCTGGATCGTAAGGTTGCAGATAAACGCGTGTTCCCGGCGATGGATATTCTCAAATCCGGTACACGGAAAGAAGATCTTCTGGTCGATTCGAAAGATCTACAGAAGACATTCGTTCTGCGCCGCATCCTGAATCCGATGGGGACCACAGATGCGATCGAGTTCTTGATTTCCAAACTCAAGCAAACCAAGACCAACGGCGAATTCTTCGATTCTATGAACACCTGATCCGCGGAGGGCGGTCATGGACACCATCTATGCCCTGGCCACAGCGCCGGGGAAAGCGGGCGTTGCTATTGTGCGCGTCTCGGGGCCGGAGGCGTTCGAGGCGGGAATTCAGTTGTGCGGAACTTTACCTAGCGGACGTGGTGTACGTCGGATTGTAGACGCACAAGGCGAATTGATCGACGAAGCATTGGTCCTGTCCTTTGAAAAAGGGCAGAGCTTTACCGGTGAACGTGTTGTAGAGCTTCAGCTTCATGGATCGCCCGCGATTGTCGCTGCCGTTTTGGCTGAGCTTGGTGGTATGGATGGCCTCCGGATGGCTGAGGCGGGGGAGTTCACCCGCCGCGCGTTGGAAAACGGACGGATGGATCTGGCGCAGGTCGAGGGACTTGCCGATCTGATCGAAGCTGAAACCGAGGCGCAACGAAAGCAGGCACTCCGCGTGTTTCAAGGCGCATTGGGCGACAAGGTTATTAGCTGGCGTGATCGTCTGGTACGAGCCGCAGCACTTGTCGAAGCCACGATTGATTTCGTGGACGAGGATGTTCCGGTTGATGTGATGCCTGAGGTGAGCGAACTCCTCGAGGGTGTTCGTGCAGAAATGCAGATTGAAGCCGACGGTGTGAGGATTGCTGAACGTATCCGCGACGGGTTTGAGGTCGCCATCGTTGGTGCACCGAACGTAGGAAAATCCACGCTATTAAACCGGCTTGCCGGACGAGAAGCGGCAATTACTTCAGAAATTGCGGGAACAACACGCGATGTGATTGAGGTTCGCATGAACCTTGGCGGTCTTCCTGTAACGGTTCTTGATACCGCTGGATTGCGCGAAACTGACGACGTGGTTGAAGGGCTTGGCATCGAATTGGCGCGGAAACGGGCCGAGATGGCTGACCTTGTTATCTATATGGTGACGGAAGATCAGAATGCTTCCCATGATTTTGGGGCTGACTGCATCATTGTGAGGGCAAAGCAAGATCATCTTCAAGATGATGTGTTTGGTGTATCCGGAAAGACCGGAGCTGGCATCGATCGGCTCGTTCAGAAGATCGAAGAGATTCTGAGAAGCCGTTCTGCCCGGGTTGGGATTGCTATGCGTGAGCGGCACCGGATTGCCTTGCTTAAGGGCTGTGAAGCACTTGAGACGGCAATTGCGTTGGTGGACTCCGGCACTGGATTGGCCGATCTTATCGCAGAAGAGATTCGGACTGCGGCGCGAGCGACGGAATCGCTCACTGGTCGTGTCGATGTAGAAGACCTGCTGGATGTAATTTTTTCCAGCTTCTGCATCGGAAAATAGGAGTGTTTCACGTGAAACATCAGGATTTCGATGTTGTTGTGATCGGCGGCGGTCATGCAGGGAGTGACGCGGCCCATGCAGCGGCCCGCACCGGTGCGAAGACAGCGCTTGTCACATTAACCTTTGATACTATTGGCGTAATGTCCTGCAATCCCGCGATCGGCGGGCTCGGAAAGGGTCACTTGGTTCGTGAAGTAGATGCGCTAGACGGAGTGATGGGGGTTGCCGCTGACAAGGCGGGTATCCAATTCCGGCTATTGAATCGAAAGAAGGGTCCAGCGGTTCAGGGGCCACGGGCACAGGCTGATCGCGCACGGTACAAGGCTGCGATGCAAAGCCTTACGAGGGCCCAACCAAATCTGACTGTCGTAGAGGGTGAAGCCACCGACCTGATTATGGACGGGACTCGGGTTTGTGGTGTCGTTCTTGAAGATGGTTCAGAGTTGAAGTCCCACGCGGTTGTTCTGACGACGGGTACCTTTCTGCGTGGAATTATTCATATTGGGGACGTTCAGCGCCAAGGCGGGCGGATGGGGGATCGGCCATCTGTAAAGCTGGCAGAGCGATTGGATGGATTTGGGCTTCCTCTTGGTCGACTAAAGACAGGAACTCCGCCCCGGTTAGACGGCCGAACGATTGATTGGAGTGATCTTGCAGTACAGCCAGGTGATGAAGATCCGGTTCTGTTTTCCTTCTTGTCGAAAGGGGTGAGTGCGCCGCAAATATCGTGCGGGATTACTCATACCAATGAAAAGACCCACGATCTGATCCGGGAAAACCTTTCGCGATCAGCTATGTATGGTGGTCACATCGATGGCGTTGGTCCGCGATATTGCCCTTCGATCGAAGACAAAGTCGTGCGGTTCGCTGACAAGACCTCTCATCAGGTGTTCCTTGAGCCGGAGGGGATTGATGATCCGACGATTTATCCGAATGGTATTTCGACCTCATTACCGGTTGATGTTCAGGAAGCGTATGTCCGTTCGATCAAAGGCCTTGAGAACGTAGAAATTCTTCAACCCGGATACGCGATTGAATATGACTACGTTGATCCTCGGGCTTTGAAACCTACGTTGGAGCTTCGCGATGTTCCGGGACTATATCTTGCGGGTCAAATCAACGGGACCACAGGATATGAAGAGGCGGCTGCACAGGGACTGGTTGCAGGGCTGAATGCGGCCCGAGCTTCAAAAGGGCAAGAGCCGGCTACCTTTAGCAGGATGAGCAGCTATATCGGTGTGATGATTGACGATCTAATTACTCGGGGCGTGTCGGAACCGTATCGGATGTTCACGTCTCGCGCTGAATTCCGACTGTCGCTGCGTGCCGACAATGCTGATCAAAGGCTAACTGCATTGGGTCGGGAGCTTGGTATCGTTGGCGATACGCGCTGGATAGCGTTCGAACAAAAGCGAGAAGCGCTTGCTGCTGCAAAGGAAGAGCTTTCGCAGCATAACCTCTCTGCACGATCCATTGCAGGGACGGGAGTTAAGTTGAACCCAGACGGGCCGGGACGAACAGCACTTGATGCGCTTTCATTGGCTGAGTTTGAAGATGAACAGCTCTTGTCGCTTGTGCCCGACGCTGCAAACATTGATTTCGAAATTCGTGAGCAGGTGAAGCGGGACGCCCTTTATGAGCACTATATCTCTCGTCAGGAGAAGGATATTGAAAGCCTGAAAAGGGATGAGGCGCTCCAAATTCCTGACGGGTTTGTGTATGAAGGTATCTCGGGATTGTCGAATGAACTCCGACTGAAACTTGAAAAGTCCCGACCAACGAGCATTGGGCAAGCCTCTAGGATCGAAGGGATGACACCTGCCGCCCTTGTTTTATTGCTCGCGCAGGTTCGAAAACTGGAAAAGGCGAAGTCCGCATGATTGCTGGAGTTGATGTTTCACGTGAAACATTGGAGCGCTTGGAATCGTTTGAAGCTTTGGTTTTAAAGTGGACGGCCAAGATCAACTTGATCGCCAAGGGGACAACAAAAGACATCTGGGATCGCCATATTGTCGATTCGGCGCAGGTTTGGAGCGCTGTCGATCAGAGTTGGTCCCATTGGGTAGATATTGGGTCGGGCGGTGGTTTCCCTGCAATTGTTCTCGCGTGTATCGCAAAATAAAAACGGCCAGAGTCGCGGTTCACGCTCATAGAAAGTGATCAGCGCAAAGGTGCGTTCCTGAGAACGGCTGCGCGAGAGCTGGATTTGAACGTCACCGTTCTATCTGACCGGATTGAAAAGGTGGAACCGCAGAATGCTGATATTCTTTCGGCACGTGCGCTAGCATCTCTTTCGGTCCTGTTGGGGTTTGCAGAGCGACACCTTTCTGCAAACGGAATGTGCGTTTTTCAGAAAGGTCGCACGGCACTTCAGGAAATTTCTGATGCAGAGGTGGATTGGACCTTTGACTACGAAACGAAGCAAAGTATCACCGAGTCTGACGCCTACCTGATTACTATCAAAGGACTTTCCCGTGTCTGATTTGAGCCGCACAACAGCGCCGAAAATTATTGCGATCGCCAACCAAAAGGGTGGTGTCGGGAAAACTACAACAGCCATTAACCTTGCCGCTGGGCTTTCTGCTCAGGGACGGCGAGTGCTTCTGGTGGATCTTGATCCGCAAGGAAATGCCTCAACAGGTTTGGGTGTAGAACCTGAGGATCGGACAGTTACGACATACGAACTCCTTGTCGGTGAAGAATCGCTTTACGAGGCGATACGGGAGACACAGGTCGAGAATTTGATGCTGATTCCCGCCACAACCGACCTGAGTTCAGCCGACATCGAGCTCATTTCCAACGAAAAGCGGAGTTTCCTCCTCCACGATGCGCTTCGTCAGCCTGCAATGGATGCTTTTGCGCTCGACTACATCTTGATCGACTGCCCGCCATCGCTGAACATTCTGACTGTGAACGCGATGATCGCGGCGCATTCCGTGATCGTGCCGCTGCAAAGTGAATTCTACGCTCTCGAAGGGTTGTCGCAGTTAATGTTGACAGTTCGGGAGGTTCGCCAAACCGCGAATCCGAAGCTCGCAATCGAAGGTGTTGTGTTGACCATGTACGATAGACGCAACAATTTGTCTCAGCAGGTCGAAGACGACGCGCGCGAAAATCTGCGGGACCTGGTGTTCAAGACGGTAATTCCACGTAATGTTCGTCTGAGCGAAGCGCCGTCTTACGCGATGACAATTATGGAGTATGATCCCGCTTCGCGTGGCAGTGAGGCCTACCGGTCTCTTGCGGCAGAATTGATTGCGCGGGAAGCAAGCTAAGGAGAGCGAAATGGCCGAAAAACCGAATAGAAATCGAGGCTTGGGTCGTGGTCTCTCTGCTTTGATGTCAGATGTGACAGCAACGACAGCAACCGAGAGTGCGGCAGAAGCCCGTTCGCCTGACATGATGGTCGCGATTGAGAAGGTTGTACCGAACCCGGATCAGCCTCGTCGGTCGTTCAGCGAAGAAGCACTACAAGAATTAGCCTCTTCCATCAAAGAAAAAGGCGACATTCAGCCGTTGATCGTACGGAAGTCCCCGCACGACGATGAGAAGTTCGAAATTGTCGCGGGGGAGCGTCGTTGGCGGGCGTCGCAAATTGCGAATTTGCACCAACTTCCGGTGATTGTGCGGGAATTTACCGATACAGAAGTGCTCGAAGTTGCGATTATCGAAAACATTCAGCGCGCTGACCTGAATGCAATCGATGAAGCAGCGGGTTACAAGCAGCTGATGGAGCGCTTTGGCCACACTCAAGAGCAGCTGAGTCAGGCCTTGGGTAAAAGCCGTAGTCACATCGCAAACCTTATGCGTCTTTTGAATCTTCCGGACGATGTTCAGACATTTGTTGTTGAAGGAAAATTAAGTGCGGGACACGCACGGACACTTGTGGGAAATGATGGCGCCTCTGAAATAGCGAGGAAGATCATTCAGCAGGGATTGTCTGTTCGCGATGCTGAAAAATTGGCAAAATCAGACCCTGATAAGGCCAAAGCGGTGCAGCATGAACGGGTCCGGTCTGCAGTAAAAGACGCAGATACAGTTCAGATTGAACAGGAGCTGACCGCCGCTTTGAAGATGAAGGTCTCAATCGATCACCAGTCTGGTGGTGAGGGTGGGAAGGTTTCGATCAGCTACAAAGATTTGGACCAACTCGACGATCTTCTGAGAATTTTGTCTGCTGGTTAATCGGCCAACAGCTCTCTGAGGACACCATTCAAGACGGGTCGCCCCTGTGCTGAGACGCAGAGGCGGCCCGTTTTTGTTTCAACCAGGCCCATTTCCGTCAAGCGCACCACATTCGCAGAGTATTTTTCACCGCCGAGCGCGTTCATTCGCTCGAGAGAAACTCCTTCTTGTAAACGAAGACCCATGAGGAGAAATTCAACAAGGCAATCGTCCTTGGAAAGTGCTTCTCTGACGCTTTCACCAATCCCATTGGTTTCAACAGCGGATAACCACATCTGGGGCATCAGGTGTGATTCAGTCGCGTATTTTGCTGTGCCAGCAGTGATACGGCCGTGAGCACCGGGGCCGATCCCGACGTAATCTCCGTAGCGCCAGTAGATAAGGTTATGCTGGCTTTCCGAGCCTTCGCGGGCGTGATTTGAGACTTCGTAGCTCGGAAAGCCCATCTCACCACAAATGTCTTGTGTTAGATCGTACATATCGGCGGCGCTATCATCATTCGGAAGTCCGCGAAGTTTCCCGACGGCGTAGCGTTCCCCAAAAGCTGTGCCTTCTTCAATCGTTAGTTGGTAGAGCGAAAGATGGTCAATCGCCATATTTAGAGCCTGTTTTAGCTCTGCTTCCCAGTCTTTGAGTGTCTGGTTTTGCCGCGCATAGATCAGATCAAAGCTCACTCGGTCAAAAACCGAACGTGCGATATCGAACGCTTTCATGGCCTCTTCAGCGGTATGAAGACGGCCCAAAGCACGCAAATCATGGTTATTTAGAGACTGAATCCCCATAGAAACGCGGTTCACCCCTGCGTCCCGGTATCCTTGAAAGCGTCCAGCTTCAACAGAGGTCGGATTTGCTTCGAGGGTGATTTCCGGGTTGTTGGTCATCGGCCATGTTGAACGAACCTTGTCCAATATCGCGTGAACCAACGAAGGGTCCATCAAGCTCGGCGTTCCTCCACCGAAGAAAACGGACTTTAGGATACGACCACGGGTTTCCTGACCATAGCGTTCGATTTCCGAAAGGTAGGCGCGCGCCCAACGGTCTTGGTCGATGGACGCGACGACGTGGCTGTTGAAGTCACAATATGGGCACTTCGACTGGCAAAAGGGCCAGTGAATATAGAGACCGAAGCCTCCGTTCTGCCAATCCTCAGGCAAAACAGCCCTTTACCAACTTTTGAAATGCATCAGCGCGGTGGCTGATTTTGTTTTTTTCCCAGCGATCCATTTCACCAAAGGTGATGTCGTAGCCATCGGGTTGGAAGATAGGATCGTAGCCGTGACCTTGGTCTCCGCGCATCGGCCAAATCAGCTGACCGGGCATGACGCCGGGGAACACTTCGTCATGGCCATCGGGCCACGCCAGAACCAGAGTACAGCAGAAACGGGATGTGCGCGGGTAGGGTGCGTTCACTTCTTCCAGTTTTGCCCAAGTGTTGTTCATGGCCATAACGAAATCGCGGCCATTCGGAGTTTCGGCCCAATCAGCAGTGTAAACACCGGGAGCACCATCAAGCGCATCGATTTCAAGGCCAGAATCATCGGCGAGCGCGGGTAAACCAGTCTCTTTTGCAGCGTAATGTGCCTTGATACGGGCGTTGCCGACAAAAGTATTTTCCGTCTCTTCCGGTTCGGTCAGGCCGTGGTCTGCAGCGGAAGTGACGGTAATCCCGAAGGGCGAGAGGAGATCGATGATCTCCTCAAGCTTGCCTTTGTTGTGTGTTGCAACGACGAGCTCTTTGCCTTCGAAACGACGGGTCATTTTACTGCCTCAAGTTGGGCTGCCATTAGGGCTGCGTTCCCTTTGTCAGCCAAATCCATGAGCTGGTTCATCTGATCGCGGGAAAACGTTGCACCCTCAGCGCTCATTTGAACTTCTACCAGGCGATTACCGTTCATGACAAAGTTGCCGTCAACGCCGGCTTCGGAGTCTTCGGGGTAATCAAGATCAAGCACCGGCTGACCGGCGTAAATACCACAAGAAACTGCGGCGACCGGATCGATCAGCGGATCAGAGGTGATCGCGCCCGACTTTAGCAGTTTGTTCACCGCGAGTTTCAAGGCAACCCAGCCACCAGTGATCGAAGCACAACGGGTGCCGCCATCGGCCTGAAGAACATCGCAGTCGATAGTGATCTGACGTTCGCCAAGTGCGACGCGATCAACGCCGGCACGCAAGGAACGGCCAATCAGGCGCTGGATTTCTACGGTACGGCCACCTTGTTTTCCACTGGCAGCTTCGCGGCGCATCCGCGAACCGGTTGAACGGGGGAGCATTCCGTATTCAGCGGTGACCCAACCAAGGCCGGATCCTTTGATGAACGGCGGAACGCGCTCTTCCAAAGAAGCAGTGCAAAGAACGTGGGTATCGCCCACTTTGATCAGGCACGACCCTTCGGCGTGTTTCGTTACGTCGGTTTCAATGGAAATCGAACGCATTTCATCTAACTGACGACCAGAGGGGCGCATGGGTATCTCCTGTAATTTTCGGAATGGGGATACGACGGGGGAGAGTAAAAACCAACCCCGATTGACGCGCCCCGTCGCTTCGTTTTAATTGTTCCGCCCCGTTGGAAGTACTGCAATGTCAGAAAAGCCACTGTTGAGTGAGATGAACGATAGATCGCGCGAAGTATTTCGCCGCGTTGTCGAAGGCTATCTGGACACCGGCACTCCGGTTGGATCGCGTACTCTATCGCGGGAAATGTCCGAAAAAGTGAGCGCCGCGACGATCAGGAACGTTATGCAGGACCTCGAATACATGGGGTTGCTGGGCAGTCCACATGTTTCTGCAGGCCGTATTCCAACCCAATCAGGTCTACGGATGTTTGTTGACGGGTTGCTCGAAGTCAACATGAGCGGCGAGGATCGTGAAAAGATCGATCAGACGCTTGGTGGTTCGTCGGGTGACGTAAACAGCATGCTTGATCGTGTCGGTTCCGCGCTTTCCGGCGTAACCCACGGTGCGTCCTTGGTTCTTACGCCGAAACACGAAGCACCAATTAAGCACATAGAGTTTGTGTCTCTTGGTGTTGATCGGGCGTTGATCGTGCTGGTCTTTGCTGACGGGCGGGTTGAAAACCGGCTCTTTACACCGCCACAAGGTCAAACGCCCAGTTCCATGCGCGAAGCCGCAAACTTTGTGAATGCATTCGCCGAAGGTCGAACACTAAGTGAACTTGCGGTCGTTATGCAACGCGAGGTTTCTTCTCGACGGCAAGAGATTGATGTTCTCGCTGCTTCGCTTGTCGAAAGTGGAATTGCGACGTGGGAAAACAAAGGCGAATCGACCGAACGTTTGATCGTGCGGGGGCGCGGAAATCTGTTGCAGGATTCCGAAAACTCCGAAGATCTAGAACGTATTAGAACGCTATTTGATGATCTTGAACGCAAGCAGGATATCGCGGATTTTCTGGAACTTGCCGAAGATGGCGAGGGAGTTCGGATTTTTATCGGCTCCGAAAACAAGCTTTTTTCACTTTCGGGTTCATCTTTGGTCGTTTCTCCCTATATGAACGCCGACCGAAAGATTATTGGCGCCGTGGGCGTCATTGGACCGACTCGTCTGAATTACGGGCGGATCGTTCCGATAGTAGATTACACTGCGCAACTGGTCGGGCGTGTCCTGTCCGGTCAGAGTTGAGGAAAAGAAAATGATCGACGAACCGAAAAGCCTTGATGAACTGGCTGCTGAGGGTGACGAAATGGAACTGGATGAGGGCATTGAGTTCTCGGAAGGCGAAGCAGGCGACGAAGACATCGTTGCCGCACTGACTGCCGAACGTGACGAATTCAAAGACCGTTTCATGCGGGCTGTTGCTGATGCAGAAAATATGCGCAAGCGCGCTGACCGTGACCGTCGTGAAGCTGAAAACTACGGTGGTTCGAAACTCGCACGTGATCTCCTGCCTGTGTATGACAACATGCAACGTGCAATCGAAGCAATTTCCGAGGATCAACGCGAGGCACAAGCTGCTTTGATCGAAGGGATCGAACTGACCATGCGGGCGTTGATCGGTGTATTCGAAAAGCACGGGATCACCAAAATCTCACCCGAAGTTGGTGATCGGTTTGATCCGCAACAACACGAGGCGATGTTCGAAGCGCCATTGCCGGGAACCAAAGCTGGCGACATCATTCAGGTGTCCGCACACGGGTTCCTGCTGCATGACCGTCTGCTGCGTCCGGCACAGGTTGGTGTTTCCTCAACGCCTGCCTCCTGATCGGAGACTGTTTGGGGCAGCCCCATCGGTGAAAAAAATAGAGGAGCTGGCGTCAGGATTGCGCCAGCTCTTTTAGTTCGTAAAGCAGGGCTAGGGCGTCTTTTGGTGTCAGATCGTCCGGAAAGATATCGTTCAGGCGGTTTTCTACCGGGGATTCTTTGGTCTTCACGACGGGAGCGGGTGGGGTTGCTGCAAACAGCGGGAGATCGTCGATCAATGCTTTCTGTGCATTTCCACCTTCACGTTCGCCCTTTTCCAACGCTTCAAGAACGATGCGAGCCCGCTCAACAACCGTTGATGGAAGACCAGCAAGTCGGGCGACCTGTACGCCGTAACTCCGGTCTGCCGTTCCACGTTTGACTTCGTGGAGGAAGATTACTTCACCTTCCCACTCTTTGACCGTGACAGTAGCGTTCGCGACGCCCGAGAGTTTGTCAGCAAGCTGGCACATTTCATGGTAGTGCGTCGCAAAAAGGGCGCGACAACGGTTTACGTCGTGAAGGTGTTCTAACGTTGCCCAGGCAATAGAAAGACCATCATACGTCGCTGTGCCGCGGCCGATTTCATCTAGAATTACGAGCGCGCGATCATCCGCCTGATTAAGGATTGCAGCGGTCTCTACCATTTCGACCATAAAGGTCGAGCGACCTCTGGCGAGGTCGTCAGAAGCACCAACGCGGCTGAATATCTGCGAAACAAGGCCTATATGGGCCGATTTTGCGGGAACCCACGCGCCGATCTGCGCAAGAATTGCAATGAGTGCGTTCTGACGGAGAAATGTAGATTTACCCGCCATGTTGGGACCGGTGAGCAGCCAGATATTTGACTCGGATAAACCGCAATCGTTCGCGACAAAAGGTTCGCCTGTAGATTTTAGCGATTGTTCCACGACAGGATGGCGTCCACCGGAAATGTCGAAAGCGCGAGTTGTGTCGACTTTTGGTGGCGTCCAGTTTTCAGCTACGGCAAGCTCTGCCAGACCGCTCGAAACATCAAGTTCGGCGAGCGCGAGCGCGAGTTGAGACAGCGGGGCGGCCCTTCCGATAATCCCATCCTTGAGGCTGGAATAGAGACGCTTTTCAATTTCGAGTGCGCGTCCTCCAGCATTGAGGATTTTGGTCTCAATCTCGCTTAGTGGAACGGTGGTGAAACGTACCTGATTTGCAGTTGTCTGCCGGTGGATGAAGGTTTCATTCAGCGGCGGACTCATCATCTTCTCTGCATGGGTAGCGGTAGTTTCGATGAAATAGCCCAGTACATTGTTGTGTTTGATCTTTAGGCTTTGCACGCCGGAAAGCGACGCATACTCCGACTGCATTGCGGCGATGACACCACGGCCCTCGTCTCTAAGGGTGCGGGCTTCGTCCAGTTCTTCATCGTAACCGGGCGCAATGAAACCACCGTCCCGTGCGAGAAGAGGTGGCTCGGCGACCAATGCTTGTTCCAAGAGGCCGAGGAGATCGTAGTGACCCGTCAAATCGGCCGTCATTTTTGCCAGATGCTCTGGTAGATCGTGGGGAAGCAGTTCCGAAATCTGTTCTGACTGCTCCAGTGTATTTCGGATCGCAGCCATGTCCCGAGGGCCCGCGCGATCAAGAGCAAGGCGCGATAACGCGCGATCAACGTCGTGGACGCCCCGCAGGGCGCTACGCAAATCCTCCCTCAGTTTCACATCTTCGGTGAAGTAGCTCACAGCGTTCTGGCGGGACAGAATAGTGTCTACATTTCGCGATGGGGACGATACCCGACGTTCGAGCAATCGTGCACCTGCCGCGGTCAGTGTCCGATCAATAGTAGCAAGCAAGGATCCTGCGCGGCCGCCGGCCATTGCATGAGTAAGTTCCAGAGATCGACGGGTCGCTGCGTCGATCTGCATGTTTGCGGTTTCACCTTCCGAAACCGGCGGCCGTAGCAGTGGGAGGTTTCCCTTCTGGGTGATCTCAAGATATTCGACAACAGCCGACATGGCTGAGACCTGAGCGCGCGTAAAGCTACCGAATGCATCCAGTGAGGCCACAGAATAGAGACTACAAAGGCGCTTTTCACCGGATGTGCTGTCGAATGCAGATTTACCCAGCTCTGTGACCGAAGTTCCGGTTTCTTCGACGGCATCGCGAAACGGGCTTTCGTCTAGCAACAGCACTTCGCGTGGTGTGAGGCGGGCGAGCTCTGGCCCAAGACGCGTTGGGGAACAAGGCATCACATGGAACGCACCGGTCGAAATATCCACCCAAGCAAGAGCGGCTTCATCCCGAACTTCGGCAAACGCAGCGAGGAAATTGTGGCGCCGCGCGTCGAGCAGGCTGTCCTCTGTCAGAGTGCCAGGTGTAACGAGCCGGACAACATCGCGTTTCACCACAGCTTTATAGCCACGTTTTTTTGCTTCAGATGGATCTTCGAGTTGTTCGCAGACCGCAACGCGAAAACCCTTGCGGATCAGAGTGAGCAAATACCCTTCGGCAGCGTGGACCGGAACGCCGCACATAGGGATGTCTTTGTCGTCGTGTTTCCCGCGTTTGGTCAGGGCGATGTCCAGCGCCTCGGACGCGTTAACAGCATCGTCAAAGAACATCTCGTAGAAATCGCCCATGCGATAGAACAGCAATGCGTTCGGATGAGCTGCCTTGATTTCGAGATATTGCGCCATCATCGGCGTGACGTTTGCCATGCGGTCCCCCAGAAAGTCGGTCCTGATATACCTAACCAGCCAATGTTAGCGACGAAAGTCCAAAACAATGCCGTTGCGGGCAATAGTAAAGGAACGCTAAGTGGTTAGGGCGCTGACGGAGAAATATAATGTCTAATACAAAGGTTACCCGGGAAGAAGCACTTCAGTTCCACATGGAACCCAATCCCGGCAAGTGGGAAGTCACGGCGACCGTACCGATGACAACCCAACGTGATCTGTCGCTTGCGTATTCTCCTGGCGTTGCGGTGCCCTGTGAAGAAATCGCGGAAACACCAGAGACAGCTTATGATTATACGAACAAGGGAAACCTTGTTGCGGTTGTGTCTAATGGTACGGCGGTTCTCGGCCTTGGTAACCTTGGTGCATTGGCCGGTAAGCCGGTGATGGAAGGGAAATCGGTCCTTTTTAAGCGGTTTGCCGATGTAAACTCGATCGATATCGAACTCGACACCGAAGATCCGGATGCTTTCTGCAACGCCGTGCGATTGATGGAGCCAACGTTTGGCGGGATCAACCTCGAAGATATCAAAGCGCCCGAGTGCTTTATTATCGAACAGCGTCTCAAAGAAGAGATGGATATTCCGGTCTTTCACGATGACCAGCACGGGACGGCAGTTATCTGCGCCGCAGGCCTGATCAATGCGCTTCATTTGTCTGACAAAAAAATCGAAGATTGCAAAATCGTTCTGAACGGTGCCGGTGCCGCGGGGATTGCATGTCTTGAACTGATCAAGGCAATGGGCGCGCGGAACGAAAACTGCATCATGTGCGATACCAAAGGGGTGATCTGGCAGGGGCGCACCGAAGGTATGAATCAATGGAAATCGGCACACGCAATTGAAACAGATGCACGATCTCTGGCTGAGGCAATGGAAGGCGCGGACGTTTTCCTTGGTGTATCGGCCAAGGGTGCGGTTACGCCCGAGATGGTCGAGTCAATGGCGCCCAATCCCGTGATTTTCGCCATGGCGAACCCCGATCCGGAAATCACACCAGAAGAAGCACATGCCGTTCGCGAAGATGCTATCGTAGCGACCGGCCGTTCGGACTACCCGAACCAGGTGAACAATGTTCTGGGCTTTCCGTATCTGTTCCGCGGAGCTCTTGATATTCATGCGCGCGCAATCAATGACGAAATGAAGATTGCGACAGCAAAGGCGCTTGCAGAGCTTGCCCGTGAAGATGTTCCGGACGAAGTGCTGGTTGCCTATGGGAAGAAGCTGACATTCGGGCGTGACTATATCATTCCGACACCGTTTGATCCGCGATTGATCTACACCATTCCGCCTGCTGTTGCTCGGGCCGGTATAGAAAGCGGCGTTGCCCGCCGCCCGATCATCGATATGGAGCGATATACCGCGCAACTTAAATCGCGGATGGACCCGACCTATCAGATTATCCGGTCTCTTAACGCACGTGCGCGCCGCAATCAGGCGACGATTGTATTTGCCGAAGGCGACGATCCGCGTGTTTTGCGTGCCGCCGTCCAGTACCAGCGATCCGGAATGGGTAAATCGCTGGTCATCGGGCGCGAAAAAGACGTCGAAGCCCTTATGCGTGCAGAGCGTATGGCCGATGCGATTGATGAGATTGAGGTCGTCAACGCGCGCAACACTCCGTACCTCGAGGATTACAAGGAATTCCTCTACAAGCGGTTGCAGCGTAAAGGGTTTGACCGGAGTGACATCACCCGTCTTGCGTCTCGTGACCGTCACGTCTTTGGCGCGTTGATGGTTGCGCACGGACATGGTGACGGACTTGTAACCGGCGCGACACGGAAATCCGCGCATGTTCTTGAGGCGATCAACCACGTTTTCGATGCGTCGCCCAAATCAGGCGCGGTTGGTGTTTCGGCCGTTTTGAACAAAGGCCGGATCGTGCTGATTGCCGATACATTGGTACACGAATGGCCGACAGAACACGATCTTGCCGATATTGCTGAACGTAGCGCAACGGTGGCAAAAGACCTTGGACTCGAACCTCGAGTTGCCTTTGTTTCCTTCTCAACCTTTGGCTATCCGGTGTCAGAGCGGGCAGAGAAGATGAATATCGCGCCGCGTGTTCTGGACGAACGCGGAGTGGACTTTGAATACGAAGGCGAAATGACCGTTGACGTTGCCCTGAACTCGGTCGCGGCAGAGATGTATCCGTTCAGTCGCCTTACTGGACCGGCAAACATCCTCGTTGTTCCGGCGCGGCACTCTGCCTCGATCTCGGTTAAGCTTATGCAGGAAATGGGTGGTGCAACTGTAATCGGCCCGATCCTCGCTGGTGTGGATAAGCCGATCCAGATTTGTTCGACAGGGTCTTCGGTGAATGACATCGTGAACATGGCCGTTCTGGCGGCCTGTAACGTGGGATAATGACATGACGGTATGGAACTTGGGGTCGATCAACACCGACATTATCTATTCCATGCCGCATATTCCGGCTCCGGGGGAAACGCTGGCCTCTACCGCGCGACAGGTTTTTCTAGGCGGTAAGGGGGCCAATATGTCCGTGGCGGCAGCACGGGCTGGTGCTCACGTTCGTCATATTGGTGCAATTGCTGAAGAAAGCACTTGGACCAGAGACCGGCTAACCGAATACGGTGTAGATACGCGTAATATAGACATCATCGATGCAGATCCGGCGCAGGCCATTGTGATGGTTGCCGACGATGGTGAGAATGCGATCATCTTGCATCAGGGCGCAAATATCGCGGTTCCGGATGTTCTGATCCAACAGGCTTTGGCCGAAGCGTCGGTCGGAGATTGGATCGTTACCCAGAACGAAACCAATGGTCAGCAAGATGCGCTCGCGCTGGGCAAAGAACTGGGACTCAAAGTTGCATATGCCGCTGCACCGTTTTCTGCCGAAGCGGTTGAACGCGTGCTCCCTTACCTTGATTTTCTGATCCTGAACGAAGTCGAGATGGATCAGCTACGCGACAGTTTGGGAAAAGAGGCAGAGGAACTCGGTGTCGCATCGGTCATTGTCACAATGGGTTCCAAAGGGGCGCTCTTGATCGAAGGTGGCGATCGGAAGGAATTTCCAGCAATTCCTGTTGAGCCCGTGGATACCACTGGGGCAGGCGATACATTTACCGGATATGTGCTGGCTGGGCTGGATCGCGGCTTACCGATAGAGCAGGCAATCACGCTCGCCACGCGAGCGGCGGCGTTGATGGTAACCCGAAAGGGAACCGCTGATGTGATCCCGGACTTAAGCGAAACCAACGATTTTCGACCCTAAACCAGCGCAAAATGGACCGTACGGTGGCCTAGGACTTCTTCAATTCCTTTTCGGTAGTTTGTTCTCCAGTTCCAAAACGGAGAAGAGAAATGACCGATATTTCCCCCAAACTGTCGCTACCCTATCTGATGCCGGCGCAGGCACAAAAACACATCACTCATAATGAAGCGTTGGACCTGCTGGACATCGTTGTTCAGCTCACTCTGACGGAAATTGATGCAGTTTCGCCGCCCGGTGCGCCGGTAGAAGGCACAGCCTTTGCGCTGGGCAGCGGTGCGAAAGATGAGTGGGCAGGTCATGACGGTGAAATCGCAGTTTTTCAGAACGCCGGATGGGTGTTTGTGGCTCCGAAAGACGGTTGGCGTGCGACGACGGTTTCTGGCGAACCGCTTGTCTACCTCGGAGATTGGAAAGATGCCCGCTCTACTGTGGTCTTAAACAATTTACCGGGTTTGGGAGTGGGGGCGAGTGCTGATGCAACCAACAAATTGGCTGTGGCTTCACCATCGACGCTTTTGACGCATGTAGGTTCTGGCCATCAGATCAAGGTGAATAAGGCGAACCCTACGGACACAGCGAGCCTCCTGTATCAATCAAACTGGTCCGGCAGAGCGGAGATCGGTTTGAATGGAAGTGACGATTTCTCGATCAAAGTCAGTCCGGATGGGGGGAATTGGGTTTCAGCGCTGACAGCGGACGGCACAACAGGCGTGGTCACTTTGTCAGGGGCGTTATGCCTACCGCCGGGGGCCGAACCAACGTCCCCGACGGCAGGAATGATCTACTTTGACAACACGTCAGCCAAGCTGCGCTGCTATGATGGAACCCTGTGGAATGACCTATTTTAGCCATATTAGAGACTGTTTTCTTCAGCGCTTCTTCATCGCGTTGAGTAGTGCGGCCCCCAACGCGCCGTTTCCGGCATCGGGTTTCGCTGTAGGATTTCTGGGTCGGTTGTTTCCCTTCGGTCCACCACGGGGGCGGTCGTTTCCACGTTCGTTGCGCTGTTCCTTGGCGCTTGCCCCACCGTCTTTGCGCATGGTCAGACCGATGCGCTTACGGGGCACGTCTACTTCGGTCACGGTAACGCGAACCACATCGCCTGCT
>JBNKUW010000041.1:17686-17960 GCA_050298835.1 Marivivens sp. | reverse complement strand
CAGACGTTCGTGCGCGGCGTGTTGGTCAACGATGACCATGCCGGTTTCGGTCTGGGCAATGATGTAGTTTTCATGCACTTGCGCACGAGCGGCCCCCAGAGGGAGTGCCTCTAGCGGTTTCGCCTCTTCCTCGACCACTTCTTCGAAACGGGCGGAGGGGGCGGACATTTCGGCAAAGCCTATTGGCTGCGGCACGGGGGCCTGCATCTGATAGGTCATCGACCGTGCACCGACCGACGGGCGGTCCATCTGATAGATCGGTGCCGTTGGACGT
>JBNKUW010000041.1:0-17676 GCA_050298835.1 Marivivens sp. | reverse complement strand
GCCAAGAGTATCAGCAGCGACAGTTGTTGAGGCACGGTGCCCCGCATTGGCCAGCGCATGGCGCAGACCCGATACGATCAAACCACGTACGATACCTGGCTCACGGAAACGAACCTCGGACTTTGCGGGATGTACGTTCACATCAACAAGCGTCGGATCGCAGTCCACGAAAAGCGCAGCCGCCGGATGGCGATCACGGCTAAGGAAATCCATATACGCGCCACGAAGGGCACCAATCAGCAGTTTGTCCCGCACCGGCCGCCCGTTTACGAACAGGAACTGGGCTACAGCGGAGCCGCGCGAATAGGTCGGCAGGGCAGCGTAACCAGTCAGGTGGAACCCGTCGCGTTCGGCATCAATTGGCAGCGCGTTGTCTGCGAATTCACGTCCCAGAACCGTGGCGAGCCGCCCGTTCAGCGCATCGAACATCTCGCCTTGTTGAGCATCAGCGCGAAAAACCTCGCGCCTGTTACCGCCAGAGGCGTCGACGAGCGTGAAACTCACATACGGCTCTGCCATTGCCAGCCGTTTCACCACGTCGTTAATTGCCTGCATCTCAGCCCGATCGGTGCGGAGAAATTTCAAACGTGCAGGGGTCGCGTAGAATAGATCACGAAGCTCAACGACTGTTCCAGCGGACAACGCCGCAGGTTTCACAGGCTCGATCCGGCCACCCGCAACGGAAATCGTTGCGGCTTCTGCACCTGCAACGCGGGACGTAATTGTCAGCCTCCCAACCGCGCCAAGCGAGGGGAGAGCCTCCCCCCGAAAACCGAAGGAATGAATATTCAGCAGGTCCGACCCGTCGATTTTGGAGGTCGCGTGACGCGACAGTGCCAGCGGGAGTTCGTCTGCGGGGATACCCCAGCCATCGTCTGTTACGCGGATCAGCGTTTTGCCGCCGTCAGCGATTGCGACCTCAATCCGCTGGGCACCCGCGTCAATCGCGTTTTCGATGAGCTCTTTGACGGCAGAAGCAGGACGTTCCACGACCTCACCCGCCGCGATACGGTTAATCGCGGCATCGTCCAACTGACGAATATGTGGACGGTTTTCGGGTATTTTGGGGTCTGCGTAGGCCATGCCACAAGGTTTAGCACGGCCCACAGCGATTCTAACAGGGGTATTTCGTGAACATCACTCAGTCGAGGTGACGCCCTCGGGTTGGCCGACGACGACAAAATGCAGCGCCTCCGGATCAAGAATATCCTTCGCCACACGGTTGATGTCTTCAAGCGTAACCGCGTCTATGTAGTCATTCCGGTTTACGACGTAGTCAACCGGAAGGCCCTCCATCTGCATTCCAACCATAATCGATGCAATCGCCTGATTGCTGTCAAACCGCAGGGGATATTCCCCGGTCAGATAGGTCTTTGCGGTATCCAGTTCTTCTTGGCTTACACCCACTGTCGCAACCCGCGCCCATTGGTCGAGGATGACCTCAATTGTTTCTGCCATTCGGTCATTCGCCGAAGCGACAGAACCGAGCCACATCTCTGCATGGTCCTTGGGCACGAGGTAGCTGTAAACTCCATAGGTAAGGCCGCGCTTTTCGCGAACCTCTTCCATGAGAATTGACTGTGGTCCGTTGCCACCGATGATCGTGTTCAGGATGTAGGCTGCAAAGAAATCCGGATCATCACGTTTAAGTCCCCGCTGACCGAAAAGCGCGACGGACTGAGGCGTGTCATACGGCACAACAGTCACACCGCCAGAGAGACCAAAATCAACATGGTCGGGTAGCGGCACGCCGTTTTCAGGAAGATCGGCGAGGAGATCATCAACCATCGCCATCGCCTCTTCGGGGGAGATGTCACCAACAACGGACACATATGCGCGTGACCGCGCAAAGGCGTTCCCGTGGGCTGCAACCATATCATCGAAAGTCAGCGCCGAAACGCTTTCGACCGTGCCATCGCTGTCAGAGCCATAGGGGTGCTCTCCGAACGCAGCGGCGTAGAGGGCATCGCCCGCGATCCGGTTCGGATTCTTGGTCGAACTGGCGATATTCGACAGGACCTGCGCCCGAACCCGTTCGATTGCGTCCTCATCAAAACGCGGTTCATTCAACGCCTGCGCCAGCAAGGCTATTGCTTCATCGCGGTTTTCGGTCAGGAACTTTGCCTCGACCGTGACACTGTCGTCGTAGGCGTTGAAGCGGTAGGTGGCTGCAAGAGCTTCGCGCGCGGACTGGAACGTCTGGGCATCCATTTCTCCAGAGCCCTCTTCGAGGAGAGCCATCATCAGATTGGTCGCACCACGCTTTCCGGGTTCGTCAAGCGATGTGCCCCCGACAAACGCCACATCCAGTGCAACAAACGGGATCGAGTGTTCTTCGACCAACCAAACGTCGATACCCGAAGCTGTGGTGAGGTCTTGAATGACGACCTCTGCATGAGAGGCAACTGCACCGGAGATGAAGAACACAGAGGTCAGGAATGGCTTGAGGTTCATTGTACGTCCTCCTGCGTCGGAGCAATCCACATTGTAACCGACCTGCGAGGATCAAGCACCTCAGCGGCAACCGCTTTCACATCCTCAGTAGTTACTGCGTCGAGAATGTCGGGCCACGCCTGAACATCTTCAACAGTCAGTCCACTCGTAAGAGCGACCCCGTATCGCTGCGCCAATCCCTGCACATTGTCACGAGCGTAAATCTGCGAAGCGCGGAGTTGTATGCGGATCGCCTCCATCTTTTCGGGATCGATATCGTTGGAAAGGAACGCGGCAATAACATCGTCCATCGCCGTTTCGGCATCCTCTAGTGACACTCCCGCAGCAGGAACAACACTGAGGCTGAATGTCGTGTCATCGAGGCTTGTACCACTATAACCGGCTCCGGTGTAAACAGCCGTTTGCGTATCAAACTGTAGTGCTTGCCCCAGTGCGGAAGAAAATGGCGACCCACCGATGAGTTCTGCCAGATAAACTAGCGCTGCTGCCTTTTGCTGTGCACCACTATCGCGTTCCGGCGCAAGGTAGCTCCGTGAAACATATGGTTGCGACACCCGCGGATCGACGAATGTCAAACGACGGGCGGCAGTCTGCGGTGGTTCTTGAGAACGGAGCCTTTCGGGCAGGTTTTCTTCGGCAGGGATCAGACCGTAGTATTCCTCTGCCAGACGGAAGACATCCCCCGGCTCAACGTCACCAGCCACAACCAAAATCGCGTTATTGGGACTGTAGTATAGATCATAGAACGACTGAGCGTCTTCTAGGTCGAGCGTCTCCATTTCGTGTTTCCAACCGATCACAGGAACGCCGTAGCGATGGTTTAGGTACTGCGCCGCCATCATCTGTTCGCGGGCCAATGCAGACGGTTTGTTTTCCGTGCGCATGTTCCGTTCTTCGAGGATCACATCGCGTTCGGTGGCAATGTCAGCTTCGGTCAAACGGAGATTAACCATCCTGTCAGCCTCCATCTGCATCATCAGAGGAAGACGATCCGCCGCGACCCTTTGGAAATACGCGGTGTAATCATAATTGGTAAATGCGTTGTCCGATCCACCATTCGCTGCGACAGTTTCAGAAAGCTCTCCGGCAGCCATGTTTTCGGTGGCTTTGAACAGGAGATGCTCAAGGAAATGAGCAACACCGGATTGGCCCACCGGTTCGTCAGCCGACCCCCGTCGGTACCAGACCATATGTACGACGACAGGCGCGCGGTGATCTTCGATGACAACGACATCCATACCGTTGTCCAGCGTGTAGGTACTGACCTCTTGGGCCAATGCAGGAGCAGCAATCAAGGACAGAGCAACAAGTAACGATCGGAACATCCGTTTCCTCCAGTTGGATGGCAGGACCCTACCCGACCAGTGCCCAACCGCAAGTCAGGTAAACGGACCTGTGATCGAATTTGCGTCAGTGTTCAGGCGGGGCCGATGGCACCGTTACTCCGGCAGCACGGAACCTTTGGAACTCAGCATAAGCATCAAGCGCCATTGCACGATATGCTCTGAAATACCGGCCTGTTTTGGCCGCTCCAAACAGACTGAAACCGCCTTTACGGCGACGGAATGTTGCGTCTTCGGCGGCAAGCGTTTCGCGGATGTGCGCTTCGGTCCCGTAGCGTGACACGGCGGTCATCAGGGCAGCATCTCCGGCAACGCCACCATTCGCGCGACCGCCCAGCGCTGCTACTGCTGCGGCTTCGGGATCGGGTTCGGCACGATTGCCTGCCATAGCATCAGGTTCAGGCAGGAAAGACAGACTTTGAGGAATTTCCAATTGATGCGCGGGAAGAACACCGAATTCATCCGGCCCACCCGTCAGCGAACGCGTGTTGTGGAGCGTTTTTCCGCTACTACAAGCCGACAACGCCAGTGTCGTACACAAGGCTATCAACATTCCGCGCATGGGTTTCCTCCGGTCGATCACTGACGTGTTTAGCGCAGGAAAACACCAACGTCACGGGGTCTTATTGCCACTCTTGGCGGGCTTTCGCTCTCCGCCAAAGATCACCATCCCGATTGCGCCTAAGAAAATAGCCGCATCGGCCACGTTAAAGGCATATGGATTTTCGATCCCGCAGCAGGTCACGTTCAAGAAATCAGCAACGCCTTGGACGTAGAGGACACGGTCCACCACGTTCCCAAGCGCACCGCCAATAAGCAATCCACCCGAGATGAAGGTCCAGCGGCTGGTTCCGCCTTCCTTGCGGAGCCACCACAGAACAAACGCAACAATGACGAGAGCCACCGCGATTAGGGCCCAACGCATATCAAAACGCGAGAAAAGCCCAAAGTTTACCCCCGGGTTCCACGCCATGCGGAATTCGAAATACGGTTCCCAAACCTCGATCCGGCCCAAGGTGCGGAGATCCATCGCATGGACCACCACATACTTGGTCAGTTGATCGCATAGAAAGGTCCAGAAGCCCGCCCAAAAGACGAGCTTGAAGCCTTCGCGTGTAGCCCGCCCCGCCATTAGTGACGGAAGTGCCGCATGCCGGTAAAGACCATGGCCAGTCCTGCTTTGTCAGCAGCGGCGATGACTTCGTCGTCACGCATGGAGCCACCCGGCTGGATGACACAGGTTGCGCCCGCGGCGGCAGCCTCCATCAGACCGTCGGGGAACGGGAAGAACGCGTCGGAGGCAACAGCCGACCCGATGGTTAGCGGTTGTTCGAGGCCGATAGCCTCTGCCATGCGTTCGGATTTCTTGGCAGCGATCAGGGCGCTGTCCAAGCGAGACATCTGACCGGCGCCAACACCAACGGTTGCACCGTCTTTGACGTAGACAATCGCGTTGGATTTGACATGTTTGCCAACTTTCCAAGCGAACAGAAGGTCAGCCATCTGTTCGTCGGTCGGGGCTTTCTTGGTCACGACCTTGAGGTCATCCATGCCGATGAAACCGGCGTCCTTGTCCTGGAACAAGAGGCCGCCAGCAACCTGACGGACGGTCATGGATTTATCCAGAACGTTCGGCAGACCATCGGTTGTCAGCAAGCGCAGGTTTTTCTTGGCCGCAAAGATGGCTTTGGCTTCGTCCGAAGCACCGGGAGCGATGACAACTTCGGTAAAGATTTCGGTGATCGCGTTGCCGGTCTCCGCATCGAGCGGCTGGTTCAGGGCAACAATGCCGCCAAAGGCCGAGGTGCGATCACAGTCGAACGCCTTTTGGTAGGCTTCGAGGAGAGTTGCACCTTTGGCAACACCGCAAGGGTTTGCGTGTTTGATGATCGCAACCGCAGGCGACACAGCAGGATCGAATTCAGCGACGAGTTCAAAGGCTGCGTCGGTGTCGTTGATGTTGTTGTAGGACAGTTCCTTGCCCTGATGCTGGACAGCGGTCGAAACGCCCGGACGCGAGGAGCCGTCAACGTAGAACGCTGCCGACTGGTGCGGGTTTTCGCCATAGCGCAGGGTTTGTTTGATCTCACCTGCAACAACGCGACGGCGCGGCGCAGTTTCACCAATCGCATCGGCCATCCAGCTCGAAACCGCTGCGTCGTAGGCACCGGTGCGGGCGTAAGCGATCTGGGCCATTTTCTGGCGGAAGGCATAAGACGTCTGGCCGTCGTTGGCATCCAGTTCGGCCAACAGAGCATCGTAATCTTCGACATCAACGATTGACGAAACCGTGGTTTTTCGCAGCGGCGCGGATCATGGCTGGACCACCGATATCGATGTTCTCGATCATCTCGTCATATTCGGCACCACGAGCCAGAGCGGCTTCGAACGGGTAAAGGTTCACGACCAGCAGGTCGATGCCGCCGATTTCGTGCTCCTCCATTGCAGCGACGTGTGCGTCGTTATCGCGGAGCGCCAAAAGGCCACCATGCACGCGGGGGTGCAGGGTTTTGACGCGACCGTCCATCATTTCCGGGAAACCGGTGACGTCAGCAACGTCTTTGACATCGAGACCCGCGTCGCGGAGAGTTTTGGCAGACCCGCCAGTCGACAGCAGTTCGACCCCGCGAGATGCGAGCGCTTTGCCCAGTTCGATCAATCCGGTCTTATCGGATACAGACAGCAGCGCACGGCGCAGGGGATAAAGGTCGGTCATCGGGAGTCTCCGGTTTTACTCTGGGTCCAGCACCGACTGGTCATCCACGGCATAATCACGCACCGCATTCGGGGTTTCATGTGCTTTTGCCAAAGACCAGCGGACGCGCGTCGCATAGGACATTGCGCGCCCAGATAAAACCACTTGTTGCGTCGAACGGGGCTTTAAACGTCCGTTTTCGAGATAAACAGACGGTTCGAGGCGAATTTCCGCAACTCCGTCATGCCGGAATACCCAGATTTCACCACTTTTGAGTGTCAAAGACACGGCCGTCCCACCTAAATCGATCGACGGATCAACATCCGGGTGCAGATGGAATCGCAAGGCGAAAGATATTCCACCACCGTCTTGTTCCTTTGCCCTGTCGAGCCGCTTTTCATCCGCGTCACTTAGCGTGGTCAGGAGGTCTTCACCGCTAAGCCCGCGCCCGTCATTGGTCAGGTCGAGCGTTCGGGCATGTGTCAGCCCGTGGGTCATTTGGTAGCCGTTGTGGGCAACCTCAAAGCGGGTGGCATTGTTAACGGGCGACTGTTCAGCGGGAACGTAGTCCGGCGCATCGACCAGAAGTTCGCGCTGCACACCGTTCAAACGGCTTGGCGTTCCAAGGCGTGAAGACGAATATCCGTCGATGGCCAAGGTCGAATGACTGGCCGTCGCACGGCCAAAACGCTTCCAATCCTCACCAAAGCTCCGCCCTGATCCGCAACTGACGATCAATGGCCGCCGGCCGGACGTTAATTCGAACGCACAGGTCGAAGCGTGCGCATCATAGCTCGCGGCCCCTTTGGGCGGTGCAGCGGCATCAATGATCACTGTGGTGCGACCAGAGGCGAGACGTGAATAGCCCATGTGACGCTCAGCAGTCGGCATGTCGCGGTTGCCAGACTCTGCCAGAGCATAGTCGAGCCGTCCGTCAATCCCGCGTCCGCCTCCGTGGAAACGGGCAAGCCCGCCATCCGCATGACGCAGAGCCCTGAGCGTCGGTGCGATCCGCGTAATTGCTGCGTCAATTTCAGCGGGGACTTCCCTTCCTGCTTCATGCAGGGCTTTGGCAACCCAACTGAGTAGTGTCAGCACTTCGAGGAGCTCTTCGGGATTGCGGGTCTTTACCCCGCCTTCGGCGTCGATTTGATCACGACAATCACGGGTAAGCGCCGCAAGCGCCACATCCACATGATCTGCCATTCCTTCAAGAGACAGCCCGGCATAAATCATTCCCGAAAGCGCTTCGAACCTTGGCAACCCCGGAAGTGCGGACTTCCAGCGGCGCGACAGGAACAATGTTTGGCGGGCAAGGCTGGTCAGAAACCCGTCTGTATCGTCTTTTTCACGTCCCCGCATAAGAAAGAATGCGTGGCTAATCCATCGGATCAGACGACGACCGGTAATATCTGGCGTCCATCCCGGTCCACTTCCACGACCGTAGCGATCTATCCAGTCATAAACCCAATCCTGCGCGCGGGAACGGGCCTTGTGATCGCCGACTGCAGCAAGGTCATCAAGCCATGTGCAGCCCTGCAAGATCGGAGCAACGGTGGAGGTTTCTTCGGTGATGTCCCAAATCGACGCCTCGGGCGCTTCGACTAGAAAACCGGCAAAAAGAAAATTACCGGCACAAAGCTGCCGGCCACGGGCGAAAAGGCCGATGGAACGGGGTTCTGGCTGTGACACGAGTCCCTTGGGAGGACGCGCACGAGCAGCCATCCGCGCGTTCACGCGGTTCATGGATCGTGTGACTTTCCCACGCCATGTCATGGAATGAACCAACCTAGTCTGCCTCAGTTTGCGGTGTCCGCTTATTTTGGCAGGATGTTAACCGCGAAACTTCAGCCTGTCACGCGGGCTTTCGCAGGACGGCAATATAGAACCCATCCATACCACCGCGATCCGCCCAATAGTCGGGCCGAAGGCGAAGCCCCCCCTCTTCGGTGATCCACTCGGGATCGACACCGTCAACGGTTAGCGCATCACGATCAATAGTGAGATCAGGGTGACGGGCCAAAGCCTCTTCGATCTGAACTTCACCTTCGTCGGGGAGGAGGCTGCAGGTACAGAAAACCAACCGCCCGCCCGGTTTGACGAGAGAGAGCGCATGATCAATCAACGCCTCTTGTTGGGCAATAAGTCCGCCGAATTCGCTGCCATCTTTGGCGAAAGGTAAATCAGGGTGACGGCGGATTGTGCCAGTTGCCGAACACGGCGCATCGAGCAGGACTGCATCAAAACCACCTTGATCATATTCGAAAGCATCGCTGACAACGACCTCTGCCGACAATCCAGTGCGTGTGAGGTTTTCCTGAACACGGGCGATGCGGCCTTCTGAGATATCAACGGCTGTAACCTTGGCCCCTGCGGCCGAGAGCTGCATGGTTTTCCCACCTGGCGCGGCGCAAAGGTCCAACACGGTCTCACCAGCCTGCGGTGCCAGAATACGAACGGGCATAGCCGCAGCAGCGTCCTGCACCCACCAATCACCAGCCTCGTATCCTGCAAGAGCAGAGACCTGACCGGCATCTGTCAGACGAATCGACCCTGTAGGCAAGATCGTTCCGCCGGTGGCCTCTGCCACAGCAGCGGGATCACCTTTGGCCGTAAGATCAACAGGAGCCCCACGGAAATGGGCATTTTCCATGTGATTGATCGCCTTCGGTCCCCAAGCTTCATTCAATGGTTTGCGGAGCCATTTAGGCAATTGCGGCACGGGAAGCTTGCCCCAAGTCTCGGGCCCTTCGCTGGCGACCTTGCGAAGGACTGCGTTGACCAACCCCTTGAGTCCTTGGGTTTTTCGATCGCGTCCGACGATTTCAACATAGGCGTTCACAACGCCATGCCCTGCCCCGCCAACGCTGAGTTCATAGGCCCCGAGACGCAATGCATTCAAAACTGCATCGGGCGGTGTTTTCCGCAGATGCGGCTTCAGCAGACGGTCAGCGCGCCCGGCACCACGGAGTGTTTCAACAACGAGTCGCTGCGCGCGGGCGCGGTCATCAGAATCTAGCTTGGACAAATGCGTGCCCATGACTTCGGACAGCAAACGACCGTCAATAGTGACAGCGTTCAGCAAACGGTGAGCCGCTAGGCGCGGGGCAAGGCCGGTCTGTGTCATGGCGTCCTCTTGGCCAAATAGATAACCCCGACTATATCAAGGGAACCCAAGGGACAAGGAAAGCCCATGACCGAGAAAAAAGACCTGCCACCCGAAGCGATCCGCGCATTGGCCGAAGCAGAAGAACGCCGCAAGAACGCAAAGCCGTTAAACCTCCCCCCTGAATTGGGAGGGCGCGATAAAGACAAAGGCCTTGAAGCTGTGCGTTACGGCGACTGGGAGAAAAAGGGTATCGCGATCGATTTCTGATTCTGCGGCCCTTATAGGCCCAGCACGTCGATCATCGAGTATTCACCTGCCTCTTTGCCCTGCGACCAGAGCGCCGCCTTGAGAGCCCCACGGGCAAAAATCGCACGATCCGTCGCGAGGTGGCGCAGCACAATCCGCTCACCCGCCGCTGCGAACATCACGTCATGTTCGCCCACAATGTCCCCACCACGCACCACTGCAAAACCGATGTCGCCTTTTTTGCGCGCGCCCGTGATGCCGTCACGACCGGAATCACGTACGTCAGCAAGGTTTACCCCTCGGCCTTCGGCAGCGGCTTCGCCCAGCATCAGAGCGGTACCCGAAGGAGCATCTACCTTTTGGTTGTGGTGAGCTTCGATGACTTCGATATCGAAATCATCGTCAAGAGCGGCTGCAACCTTTTTAGCAAGAACCGTAAGAAGGTTTACGCCGAGTGACATGTTACCTGCACGAACGATCACAGTTTCCTTGGCTGATCCGGCAATGGCATTCAGGTGTTCTTCCTCGAAACCCGTGGTTCCGATGATATGGGAAATTCCTGCTTTCGCTGCCTCGGCCGAAAAAGCAACCGTCACCGCAGGTGCTGTGAAGTCGATCACCGCATCAGCCTGCGCAAAGGTCGCAGCAACATCGTCGCTTACGGTGACGCCCAACGCGGCACCGCCCATTGCGGTGCCCACATCCTGACCGACCCAATCATGGCCTGCCCGCTCCAGAGCTCCGGCCAGCCGCACCTTGTCCGATTCGACCACGGTCTTGATCAGCATCTGCCCCATACGGCCAGAAGCTCCGGTAATCACGATGCCCGGCAAATCAGTCATGGTTGCAACCCTTTCGCTAAAACTTGGTGCTTTGTCCTTGCTTGCCCATCAAAGGCTCGCTTGGCAAGGGCGGACAAGCAGCTTACATGGTGCATATGGCAAAGAACCGTTTTCATGAAGGCTCCGGACCGTCACAGCGCCAGTTGCGCGTTGGTGAATTGATCCGTCGCTCCCTCTCCGAAGTGCTGTCCCGCGGGGACGTGCACGATCCTGACCTTGCTCGCATGTCGGTGACTGTGGGCGAAGTGCGCTGTTCCCCTGACCTGCGCCACGCTACGGCCTACGTTCTTCCGTTGGGTGGCCAACAGAAAGAAGAATGCCTCGCTGCACTTCGCCGGAATACAGCAGAAATCCGTCATCTGGTGACTCGAGGCGTGACGTTGAAGTATGCGCCCAAACTCCTGTTCGAACTGGACGAAACATTCGACCGGATGGACGACACGCGCCGGATGCTGTCGGACGAACATGTGCGTCAGGATTTGGACCACAACGACGAAGAATGATCCGCCTCATCGCCTTGCTGATCTGCTTTGCTTCACCGACCTGGGCGGTGGACTGTGCGGATCGGGGTGATTTTACAGTCTGCTCCGTCGACGCAACAACCGAGGATCTGCGCCTGTTTCACGCTAATGCTTCAGGACAGATCTACGGGTCGTTCGACGCCATTGAAGAAGATATCGGTCCGCTAGAATTCGCGATGAACGCCGGTATGTATCATCAGGATCGCAGTCCCGTCGGCCTCTACCTTGATCATGGTCGCGAAACCAATGGCCTCGTCACATCCGAAGGTCCCGGAAACTTCGGCATGCTTCCCAACGGCGTGTTTTGCATCGGTGATAGGTTTGCCAGAGTATTCGAAAGCCTGCTCTATGCTGCAGAGGAACCCGACTGCGCATATGCAACGCAATCCGGTCCAATGTTGCTGATTGATGGAAAGCTTCACCCCCGTTTCATCGCTGACAGCCCGTCAAGATACTTCCGGAATGGTGTCGGAGTTAGCGAAGACGGTACAACGGCCCATTTTGTCATTTCCAGAAAACCGGTAAACTTCTGGGAGTTCGCAGAGTTCTTCCGTGATGGCCTTGGGGTCGCGAATGCGCTCTACTTCGACGGAAAGGTCTCGCGCCTGTACGCTCCAGATATTGACCGGAATGACGCTGGTTTCCAAATGGGACCAATCGTTGGAGTGGTTGCACGTCAATAAAACGGTGTTGACCGGTTGGCGGGACGAATGTAGCAGCGCGTCTTCATCTTATCGGAGGCTCTGATGGGCAAACGCAAAGGTCGTGATATTTCAGGTTGGCTGGTTGTCGACAAACCGGCTGGCATCACCTCAACTGCGGTGGTGAATAAAGTGCGCTGGGCCTTTGGCGCAAAGAAGGCAGGGCATGCGGGCACCTTGGACCCCGAAGCAACAGGCGTCCTTGCAATCGCGCTGGGCGAGGCAACCAAGACCATCCCGTTCGTGACCGACGCACTGAAAGCCTATGAGTTCTCTGTAACACTTGGTTCAGCGACCAACACTGACGATGCCGAAGGTGAAATCATCGCCACTTCGGATGCCCGTCCGTCTGATGACGAAATCAAAACGGCGCTGGGTGGGTTTATTGGTGATATTATGCAGGTACCGCCAAAGTTCTCTGCCGTGAAAATCGACGGTCAACGCGCCTATAAACTCGCCCGTGACGATGAAGACTTTGAGATCGCAGCCCGCCCGCTATGGGTAGAAGAATTGCTATTGACTGACCGCCCCGATGCGGATCACGTCACATTGGAAATGACCTGTGGCAAAGGTGGCTACGTTCGTGCAATTGCCCGCGATCTTGGCGAAGTTCTGGGATGCCACGGTCACGTGGAATGGTTGCGCCGTATCTGGTCCGGCGTATTCCGCGCGGACGAAGGCATTAAAATGGAGACGATCGAAGAGCTCGCGAAAAAGCCGGAAATCGACGATCTTCTACGCCCGCTTGAGGATGGCCTCACAGACTTGGCCGAAGTCCGCTGCCCAGCTGAGAGCATCGCGAAATTGCGCAACGGCAATGCAGCGACTGTTATCGCTCATGACGTAGAATATGGCGAAGAGTGCTGGGCCAGCTACGAAGGTCAGGCTATTGCGGTTGGCACATTCCGTGCGGGTGAGTTGCACCCGTCGCGCGTATTTGTGCGTTAGGCAGCCTCAGCTGCCTGAGTACCCAAGGTAAAATCCGAATCTGCTAGCAGACTGTCGATTTCTGGATCGCCCCACGGAAGCACCGCATTTTCAAGATCGATCTCGGGCGGGAACTCGGCATGTGCGTACATGCCGTCATCGCTGACTTCATCCAGTTGCTGATCATAGTCAAAGGACGCGTCTACGCTGGCAAAATCTACGACATCCTGCGTCGCCTCATTTGCGTAGTAGTCTTGCTCATCTGCTTGCGGTTCGTCGTGTGCGTCATGCGTCTCGCCAACAGACGAGAAATCGAACGCTAATCCGACGCCTAACGTCGCGAACGTGAGTAAGCCCGTCCAGTCCATTTTTGTTGCCTCGCGATTTATCGTTTCCAATCCCGCTTTTAATTGTGCGGGTTAGCCACCATAGTAGCGAAAAATCTGGTTAATTTATGTCGAAAGATGATCGAAAGAAGACATCAAAAAGGCGATGCCGCGTCCGTCGCAACTTATTCAGACTGCGAGAAATACCGCTATCTCCTCACGCGTGAGTGGGATCCCGATGGGCGTCGGGCGCTGTTCATCATGTTGAATCCATCGACCGCGACCGAAATCCAAAATGACCCGACTGTGGAACGCTGCGAACAACGCGCCCGCAAGCTGGGCTTTGGGGCGTTCAGGGTCACCAATATTTTTGCGTGGCGCGATACGGACCCGAAAAAAATGCGGGCCGCCACCGATCCTGTGGGGCCTGCAAACGACGATGCAATTGTCTCTTCGGCTCTTGACTGGATTCGAGACGGCGATCAGATCATTTGCGCATGGGGCACACACGGAGAGCACCTTCAACGCGGTCCTGCGGTCGAAACTTTGCTTCGGGAAACAGGCAAGCCGCTTTTCACGCTAGGTCTGACAAAAGCAGGGCACCCCAAACACCCGCTTTACATCAGCTACAGCCAACAACCCGAGCTTTGGGCGCGTTAACCCTTTGTTTCGATATTCGTCGTAGGCTGCCTCTGCGTCCTGTAGAAACGGTACGAATTTGCAACCACGACACAGGCAGCTATTCCGATGTTTCTACTCCTTAGCTTGATGGGAATCGCTATTGTTGGCAGCGCCATGCTGCCGATGAACCCCACCACGTCGGAGGAGGATGACATTGCCTTGGGCACCGAAGAAGCCGACGATATCATGGGCTTTGGCGGCGATGACTACATCGACGGGAAAGAGGGGAATGACCTTCTTTCAGGTGGTAAAGACGATGATGAGGTCATCGGCGGCCTAGGAGATGACGACGTTTCAGGTGACGCCGGACATGATACTCTGAACGGGAGTGTCGGCGATGATCATATCTCGGGCGGGACTGGTGACGATTCGCTCAACGGTGGCGAAGGGAATGATGCGCTGTACGGTGGGGCCGGGAACGACAACCTCCTTGGTTCTATGGGGAATGACACCCTTTCCGGCGGTGACGGAATGGATGATCTGTCTGGTGGATCTGGAAATGATATGCTCGACGGTCGCGACGATACGGTTCAAGTCCGCGACTACGTAAACGGTGGTGCAGGCGATGACATCCTGTTCGGTGGTGCATATGATAACCTGAATGGCGGTACCGGCGCTGACATCTTTGAAGTGGACTCGAACCAAGATGCCGCAACCGATATTGATGACCTTACAGACGAAGACCTGCTCGTGATTACCTATACAAGCGAAACGCCCCCCGAGCTATCGACCCAAGCTACCGAGGATGGATTGGTCTTATTTGCGGACGGTGAAGCGATTGCGAACCTGCATGGCGTCACGGATTTGGACCCCACCTTGATCCAACTCCTCCCGATTTAAGATTATCCTTTATTTCTTGGACAGAATCGACTATCAGCGCCCAATCTGCCCGATCTAGGTGCGGATACTCCATGGGCCTTGCTGGACGACATCCCGGCATGTGCCATAACCCTTAACCTTTTTAAAGGATGCCCGATGTCGATTACGCCTGAAGAAAAAGCCCGCCTGATCAAAGAATTCGGCACCAAGGAAGGTGACACCGGTTCGCCGGAAGTTCAGATCGCCATCCTGTCGTCGCGCATCGCGACCCTGACCGAGCACTTCAAAACCCATAAAAAAGACAACCACGGTCGCCGTGGTCTTCTGAAAATGGTTGCGCTTCGCCGCAAGCTGCTCGACTACGTCAAAAAGAACGATGTTGCGCGTTATCAGTCTCTGATCGAACGTCTTGGCCTGCGTCGCTAATCGCGTCACAAGTCCTTGTTTCAGGCGCCCGCTCGGTTTCGAGCGGGCGTTTTTCGTTTAGCCAGCAGTCTATTGATGCTTTGAAAAAAGTCATCGTTCAGATAATCTGGCTAGAAGAATATCTAGTGAACTACGGCTCTGCGCTAAGACAGGGCATCACAAAAAAAGCAGTGATATTCCCTGATTGGGACAAGGCAGGCAAAACATGACCGAGAGCTACGCGTCGCTCCGTCGGCGTTTCCAGATTACGACGATCGCGCTCATTGCGATTGGCATCACCTTGGTTATCCTCGCTATCTTGCGTGCGACGGGCGGGATGCTGATTTATTCACTCGACGATCCCTACATTCACCTGTCGTTGGCGGAAAATCTGTTGCACGGCCACTACGGGATCAATCCGGGTGAAACTGCTTCTCCGTCGTCTTCCATCCTCTATCCTTTTTTACTGGCTGCGGGGCTTGGCATCGGCCTCGGATCGAACGCTGCACTTGTTATCAACGTACTTAGTGCGTTCGGCGCGGGCTGGATTCTTTCTGGGCTTCTGTTCGACGCAACCACCAATCGTACCCTGCCCCGAACCTCACCTTTGTCGTATGTTGCGCTGGTTCTGCTTCTCGGGTCTGTCAGTATCTTTGCGCTTCCACTGACCGGTATGGAACACATGCTTCACGTCTATGTGGCAAGCGCGATCATCGCGGGTCTTGCGCGTATGGTTGACAACAACCGGCCTGATTTCTGGCTCATCCTTGCGATTTTCATCGGCCCCCTGTTGCGGTTCGAAGGATTAGCCTTGTCCGGTGCCGCACTCTTGATGCTCGCTCTGAGAGGACAGAAGCTCCGCGCTACCCTCACCGGAGGAGCAATCGTCGCTGCCCTTGCGTCATACGTAGTTGCGATGAAGTCTCTCGGACTACCTCCGTTGCCGAGTTCAGTCATGGTGAAATCGAGTGCGTCCGCAGCGGCAGCTGATAGCAACCTCTCTTCGTTGCTCAACGGACTTGCTGCAAACATTGCCCAGGCATTTACCTTCCGACAGGCATTTTATGTGGCTGGCATGGCTGCAGCTCTGTTGGTCAGTGCCGTTTTACCCGTGACCCGCCGGTTCTGGCCAATCGCACTTACAGCCGTGCTTGCAGCCTTGGCCCATATTGTAGCGGGACGCTGGGGTTGGTTTGGTCGATACGAAGTGTACGTAGTCAGCTTCGAAATCGCAGCATTGTTAATAGTATTCCGACCGGTACTGACGGCTCCGGCAATTCTGAGACTGTCTCCGATATTCATAGCGGTTCTGACGGCAATGATTGCGCTTCCATACGTAGAAACTTTGCGAAGGACCCCAGGGGCCGCGCGTTGGGTTCACGGTCAACAATACCAGATGCATCGTTTCGCGACCGAGTTTTTCCCGGCAACACCGGCTGTGAATGATCTAGGTTGGGTGTCCTACCAGAATGAAAACTACGTTCTCGACCTTTGGGGACTGGGATCCGAAGAAGCTCGGACCCATCGCGCAAACGAAGGCTTACAGCCCGGTTGGGTGCGTGATTTGGCGGTCGAACACAACGCAGCTTTCGCAATGGTGTTCGATCACGCACTTGGTGCCGCCATGCCGTCAGAGTGGTGCCGCATCGCGCAAATGGACACCAAAGACATTTGGGATTTCCCTGAATCGGTCGCCTTTTATCTTGCGGATATGGCGCGTGAGGATGAAATGCGCGCCGCGCTTGCCGCTTTCGAACAGAGCCTCCCCGAGAGTACGACCATCGAAATCTACGGATGTGCGGCCAGCTAAACAGTTCTCTTTCCAAAAGGGCGAAACTGCTGTATTGCCGCCGCATCTGAGACGTTGCGCCCGGACCCCGGCGCTCGAGTTAGGATAACAGGGGTCGGCGGCAATGGGGCCGCCATGCAAACGGGAGACCCGACAAGGGGTCGGGAGTGCTCCCAACTAGGATACGCTGATGTTCAATGAAGTGAAAAAATCCATCCAGTGGGGCGAAGAAACGCTCACTCTGGAAACCGGCAAGGTTGCCCGTCAGGCAGACGGTACCGTTATTGCCACCCTTGGCGAAACCTCGGTCATGGCCAACGTGACCTACGCAAGGGAACAGAAACCGGGGCAGGACTTCTTCCCGCTGACGGTTCACTACCAAGAGAAATACTATGCCGCAGGTAAAGTTCCGGGCGGCTTCTTCAAACGCGAGGCACGCCCGACGGAAAAAGAGACGCTGACTGCGCGTCTGATCGACCGTCCGATCCGCCCGCTTTTCGCTCCCGGCTTCAAAAACGAAGTGCTGGTTATGTGTACGGTTCTGAGCCACGACCTCGTTAACGATCCCGATATCGGTGCGATGATCGCTGCTTCTGCTGCGCTGACCATTTCGGGTGTTCCGTTCATGGGCCCGATCGCTGGCGCCCGCGTCGGTTTCGAAGATGGCGAATACATTCTGAACCCGACTGTCGACGACATGCAGGGCCTGCGCAACAACCCCGAGCAGCGTCTCGACCTCGTAGTTGCTGGCACCAAAGATGCCGTGATGATGGTTGAGTCCGAAGCATACGAGCTTACCGAAGCTGAAATGCTCGGCG
>JBNKUW010000040.1:0-18085 GCA_050298835.1 Marivivens sp. | reverse complement strand
TGCCGCTCGTAAGGCACCGACGTCGAGCGGCCTTCAGCCGTTCAAAGTCTTGCTTGTCACCAATCCCGAAATCCGCGCGAAAATTCGTCCGGTTGCTTGGGACCAGTCGCAGATCACCGATAGCACCGCTGTTCTGGTTTTCGCTGCTTGGGATAACTATACCGAAGAACGCATCGACGATTTCGTGGACCTGACCGCGAAAACCCGCGGTGGTCTGACCGAGCGTCTGAAAGGCTACTACGATAACCTCAAAGCGATGTACCTTCCGCGTGAAGGCCATGTGAACCACGAACACGCCGCCCGTCAGGCGTACATCGCACTGGGCTTTGCTCTGATGGCTGCTGCCGAAGAAGAAGTCGACGCAACGCCGATGGAAGGGTTCGATCCTGCCGCTGTCGACGAAATCCTCGGCCTGAAAGAAAAAGGCCTGAAATCGTTGACTCTGTTACCATTGGGCTACCGTGATCAAGAAAATGATTGGCTGCATGGTCGTGCCAAAGTTCGTCGTGACCGTGACGATTTCGTTATCGAGTACAAATAAGGGTTAGGCGGAAACGCCGAACTAGCTCATCTCGCGGGTCAGGTAGTCAAACACATACCTGACCCGTTTGTTATGTTTGACGTCTCTGTGGACAAGCATCCATACCGGAAAAGGGATAGGCGGAAGGTCAGTCAACACCCGATCAACCTCGGGATCTGCATCCCCGATCCGTTCGTCACAGGGACCAATACCCAAACCTGCCCGTACCAGTTCCCACATGACATTGTGATCTTCGGCTTTGATCGGCAGGTCGTCCGGCGTGACCGGTAAGCCAAGACTGGTCAGGTAGTCGAAAAAAGCAGTGCCTTCATCAAGATCGATGAAAGGAACACCCGCTGCTTGGTCCAAGCGTTCGATCGGGCCGGTTTGGTCAATAAGGCTGTATGCGGCGTAAAACCTGCCAAGCGCATCCGGAAGCCGAGTCCCAATCAGTTCGGGTTCTTTAGGAACGGCGTTTCGAATAGCGATATCCGCCTCGCGTCGTTGCAGGTTTTTCCAATCGTTGCTGGGGATCAGCTCCACATGGATTTCAGGAGCATCTGTACGCATTTTCTTGAGGATCGGCGGTAGTATGCGTGACGCGAAAAGTCCGGTGGCAGTCAGAGTGACCAATCCGGCCATATCCTGTGCGTGGCTATAGGCTGAACGAGTAACCGCGTTGGCTGCTCTCTGCATGGTCTGAACCGACGGCAAAAGGTCCGATCCGGCGGGCGTCAGGGCAATCGTGTGGCCAATTCTTTCGAACAGCACCAGAGACAGCGTTTTTTCCAACGCTGCGATTTGCCGGCTAACCGTCGGCTGCGTTGTGTTCAGAGCCTTGGCCGCAGCAGAAAACGAACCCGTCTCTGCTGTCGCCTGAAATGCCTTGAGGTGGTTCCAGTCCAAATCTGAGATATCCATACGAAAATGTATGGTAGATCAAAATATTTTGTCAATTTGCATAGGCTCGGTCAGCGGATACGTTGTGCGAAAGTTAGTCAGGAGCAGAAAATGCAAGACCGTTTGGCAAATCCGCCTATGCCCCGCCGTGAACTGTTGTTCACGTTGTGGGTATTCGTGATGTTTATGTACGCCTACTGCGACATCCTGGGCCTGTTCGATCCCACAATCCTGAACCAGCTTTTGACCGGCTCGATTGGCGGGATCGAAATGACAGAGATGTTTCTGGTCGCGGCCGGCGTCCTGATGTTGTTGCCGATCTCAATGGTGCTTTTGACACGTGTTCTGCCGTATAGGTCTGCGCGCTGGGCGAATATAGTGATCGGGGTGATCAAAACCGTTGTGATGATCGTGACGCTGATGTCGCCAAGTGCGCTGTACTACTGGATGTACGGCATCATCGAGATTCTGACGACAGGGGCGATTGTTGCGCTTGCCTGGACGTGGCGGGAATAGATTCCGCCCTTGCTCTATTGGCATTTCTGCGTTAAACGCGCGCCTGTCGAAAGCGGAGGAACATCCGTGGGCGCAGATATGGGCAGGGTCGGAACCATCCGGCCCTCTTTGTTTTGCGTTTAAGGACATCAACCAAAGACCGGTGGACCCAACCACCCGGCCAGTCAAAACCTTGTAAAGGATTATATGCCACATGGCTAACGCAACTATGGAGGAATTCGAAGCCCTCCTTAATGAAAGCTTCGAAATCGACACCCCGAACGAAGGTTCGGTTGTCAAAGGCAAAGTCATCTCTATCGAAGCTGGCCAAGCCATCATCGACGTAGGCTACAAAATGGAAGGCCGCGTTGATCTTAAAGAATTCGCAAACCCCGGTGAAGCACCTTCGATCGCTGTAGGCGACGAAGTTGAAGTGTTCCTGCGCGCTGCAGAGAACGCCCGTGGCGAAGCTGTCATTTCCCGTGAAATGGCCCGCCGTGAAGAAGCCTGGGACCGTCTGGAAAAAGCATACGCTGCAGAAGAGCGCGTCGAAGGCGCTATCTTTGGTCGCGTCAAAGGCGGCTTCACTGTTGACCTTGGCGGCGCTGTTGCGTTCCTGCCCGGCAGCCAAGTTGACGTTCGCCCCGTGCGTGACGCTGGCCCGCTGATGGGTCTGAAGCAGCCGTTCCAGATCCTGAAAATGGACCGTCGTCGTGGCAACATCGTTGTATCGCGCCGCGCGATCCTCGAAGAGTCGCGTGCCGAACAGCGCGCCGAAGTCATCGGCAACCTCACCGAAGGTCAGGCAGTCGAAGGCGTCGTCAAGAACATCACCGAATACGGTGCGTTCGTTGACCTCGGCGGTGTTGACGGCCTGCTGCACGTCACCGACATGGCATGGCGCCGTGTGAACCACCCGTCGGAAATCCTCTCGATCGGCGAGACCATCAACGTTCAGGTCATCAAGATCAACAAAGAGACCCACCGCATCAGCCTCGGCATGAAACAGCTGCAGGACGATCCGTGGAACACCGTCGAAGGCAAGTACCCGCTGGAATCCGTCCACATGGGTCGCGTGACCAACATCACCGACTACGGCGCATTCGTAGAGCTGGAGCCGGGTGTCGAAGGTCTGGTTCACGTTTCGGAAATGTCCTGGACCAAGAAAAACGTCCACCCGGGCAAAATCGTTTCGACCAGCCAAGAAGTCGAAGTCATGGTTCTCGAAATCGATTCTTCCAAGCGTCGCGTTTCGCTCGGTCTCAAGCAGACCATGCGCAACCCGTGGGAAGTCTTTGCTGAGACCCACCCCGAGGGCACTCAGGTCGAAGGCGAAGTCAAGAACATCACCGAATTCGGTCTGTTCGTTGGCCTTCCGGGCGAAATCGACGGCATGGTTCACCTCTCCGACCTGTCTTGGGACGAGCGCGGCGAAGATGCGATCCAGAACTTCCGCAAAGGCGACAACGTCAAAGCTGTTGTTACCGAAGTGGACGTCGAGAAAGAGCGTATCTCCCTCTCCATCAAAGCTGTTGAAGGCGACCCGTTTGCCGAAGCTATTGGCGGCGTGAAGCGCGGTTCGGTTATCACTGTTGAGGTCACTTCGATCGAAGACGGTGGTGTTGAAGTCGAATACGAAGGCATGAAGTCCTTCATTCGCCGTTCGGACCTGTCGCGTGACCGTGCTGAACAGCGTCCGGAGCGCTTTGGTGTAGGCGACAAGGTCGACGTTCGCGTCACCAACGTTGACGCCAAAACCCGTCGTCTGGGCCTGTCGATCAAAGCTCGCGAGATCGCAGAAGAGAAAGAAGCCGTCGAACAGTACGGTTCTTCGGACTCCGGCGCATCGCTGGGCGATATCCTCGGCGCAGCTCTGAAGGGCGACAACTAAGTCGACCTCTGACAAGTGACATTGGACCCCGCTGCCGCAAGGTGGCGGGGTTTTTCTATGCGAATCGCAATGAAAATGCCGCGCTGCAGCGTTTCAAGACGGCGAGAGATTGGCTGATACGGGGCTGGAAAACCCGTCCAAACGCCCGTTTTTCATGTAATTTTTCACAATCAGCCCCATCACGACTATTCCCCGAGCGAAGGTGTTTACCTATAGTCGTAGGAAAGCAGGGCGTACCTGCCTCATCACTGCCTTTGGGGGACTCTATTCATGATCAGATCAGAATTGATCCAAAAGATCGCCGACGAAAACCCGCACCTTTATCAGCGTGACGTCGAAAAGATTGTGAATACTGTTTTTGAAACCATCACCGATGCCATGGCCGACGGCCACCGCGTAGAGCTGCGCGGTTTCGGCGCATTTTCCGTCAAGAAGCGGGATGCGAGAGTCGGACGGAACCCGCGCACCGGTGATTCCGTTGAGGTTGAGGAAAAACATGTTCCGTTTTTCAAAACCGGTAAGCTGCTGCGTGACCGTCTGAACGGCGAATAACGAAAGATACCGATGAAAACTCTCCGCTACGCCTTTTGGGGTCTTGTTGCGCTTTGCCTTGTGCTGATCGGCCTCGCGAATACCCAGATCATCACCCTGCGGGCGCTCCCGCCGTTGGTGGCTGATACGCTGGGATTTTCGCCTGACATTGAAGTGCCTCTCTTTATGGCGATCTTTATTGGTGTGGGCGTAGGTTTGTTGATCGGTTTCCTCTGGGAATGGCTCCGCGAACACAAGGTCCGTAGCACTGCGCGTGCAACTGGTCGTGAGGCCGCAGCGCTGCGTCGCGAACTGGACCGGTTGAAAGACGCGGACGGCGACGGAAAAGACGACGTCCTCCAACTCCTCGAACGCAGCTAATGACTGATATTCGTGTGAAAGTTTGCGGTCTGCGCACGCAGGCCGAGATCGCTGCTGCCGCCGATGCGGGGGCGGGCTACATCGGTTTTGTCTTTTTCCCGAAAAGTCCTCGCAACGTCACAGTAGATGAAGCAGCCGCTCTCGCGGTGGAGGTTCCGATTGGCGTGGCACAGGTCGCGTTGGTCGTTGATCCGGATGACGCCTTGCTGGATGAAATCACGTCCAAAGTACCGCTGGATATGCTTCAGCTTCACGGAAAGGAAACGCCAGAGCGTGTGGCCGAGGTCCGTGAACGCTATGGTCTGCCGGTCATGAAGGCGGTGGGGATTTCTTCGCCCGACGACCTGCCGATGATCGATATTTATTCGCGGGTGGCGGATCAGATTCTGGTCGAGCCCAAACAACCCAAAGATTCGGATCGTCCGGGTGGCAATGGCCAACCGTGGGATTGGAAGATTGTGCGCCGCAAATACTGGACGCGCCCGTGGATGCTTGCCGGTGGTCTGAATGCGGAAAATGTCGCGCAGGCGATTGCCCTGACCGGTGCACGTCAGGTTGACGTGTCGAGCGGCGTGGAAAGCGCACCGGGTGTAAAAGACGCCGAAAAAATCCGCGCCTTTATCAAAGCGGCGCAAGCCTGAGGCTTGTGTCGTCCTGCCACCGTGCACACATTTTTCCCTATAGGAAATTCGCCTCTCTTTACCCCCTGACCGCAAGCGGGTAGGAGTTTCGGTGAACTTCGGGGAGGCCGACATGGCAGACGATTTATTCAACAGCTTTATGAACGGACCGGATGAAAAGGGCCGTTTCGGCAACTATGGTGGCCGCTTTGTTGCGGAAACACTGATGCCGCTGATCCTTGATTTGCAGGCCGAATACGAAAAGGCCAAAGACGATCCGACCTTCTGGGCGGAAATGGACGAATTGTGGAAGCACTACGTCGGCCGTCCGTCGCCCCTTTATCATGCGTCGCGCATGACCGAAGAACTGGGTGGTGCGAAGATTTACCTCAAGCGGGACGAACTGAACCACACCGGCGCACACAAAATCAACAACGTGCTTGGCCAGATCATTCTTGCCCGCCGTATGGGCAAGACACGGATCATCGCTGAAACCGGTGCCGGTCAACACGGTGTGGCGACCGCGACGGTTTGCGCCAAATTCGGTCTGCAATGCGTTGTCTACATGGGCGCGCATGATGTTGAACGTCAGCAGCCGAACGTGTTCCGGATGAAACTGCTCGGCGCTGAGGTGATTCCGGTGACCTCGGGCCGTGGGACGCTCAAGGATGCGATGAACGACGCGCTCCGCGACTGGGTGACCAACGTTGAAAACACTTTCTACTGCATCGGTACTGTTGCTGGGCCACACCCCTATCCGGCGATGGTTCGTGATTTCCAGTCGATCATCGGCAAAGAAGTCCGCTGGCAGCTACCCGAACAAGAAGGCGAAGGCCGTCTGCCCGATACAGTGATTGCCGCGATCGGTGGCGGTTCGAACGCGATGGGTCTGTTCTATCCGTTCCTTGATGATAAGTCTGTTCGGATCATCGGCGTTGAGGCGGGTGGTAAAGGCGTGAATGAAAAGATGGAGCACTGCGCGTCGCTCACTGGTGGGCGTCCTGGCGTGCTTCACGGGAACCGGACCTATCTGCTTCAGGATGGTGACGGGCAAATCCTCGAAGGGTTCTCAATCTCAGCCGGTCTCGACTATCCGGGGATCGGACCAGAGCACGCATGGCTCCATGATGTGGGTCGTGCGGAATATGTTTCGATCACCGATAAAGAAGCGCTTGAGGCGTTCCAATTCTCTTGCCGGACCGAGGGAATCATCCCCGCTCTGGAGCCTTCTCACGCGCTTGCGCACGTTATGAAGATCGCTCCGACACTGCCAAAAGATCATATTATAGTTATGAATATGTGTGGCCGCGGGGATAAAGACATCTTTACCGTTGCCCGCCACCTTGGGGTGGACATGGAAGGTGTCGTTGGTCGTGATGCTGACTAATCACTCATAACCCCTTGAAAACCCCGTCATTTTGGCGGGGTTTTTTGTTTTCAGGGGCGTATAACATTAGTTTATTGGTCTATTTCGATAGTTTGCTAGGTGTGTTCTAAACCCATGTTCAATTCCAAACGGTGCATTTTTTGCTGAGAGTGAGGGCCAGTACCGAGTTGGTCGGGCTTCACATCAACAGCACACACCCCAAAGGGAGAGAGACATGAACAAACTTCTTATCACCGCTACCGCACTTTTTCTGGGAACCACGAGCCTCGCTATGGCGGACGCATATAGCGACGCTGTAATTGACGCATATGTAAACGGCGGCTTCACAGGCATCGAAATCACCGACACGGGCGCCCAGATCCGCGTTGAGGCCTACCGTGATGGCATCAAGTACGAAGTTGTCTACGACCGCGCCACCCAGTCTGAAGTTTCGGTACAGACACGCGCAGCACGTGGTGATGACCGCGCGAACGACACGTCGGTTGAATACCGCCAGTCTGACTCTCTGGACAGCTACAGCGGTTCTGATGACGACTACGGTGATGATGATCATGGTGGTGACGACGGCGACCATGGAGGCGATGACGACAACGACCGCGATCGTACCCGCAGCTCCAGTGACGACGATGATGATCGTGACCGTAGCACCCGCGATGACAACGACGACCGTGACCGCAGCACCCGCGATGACAATGATGATCGCGATGGCCGCGATGGCGGTGACGACCGTGACAGCAACGACGATCGTGAAGATGATCACGACGATGGTGATGATCACGACAGTGGCGATGACGACCACTAATCGTTCAACTTAACTCAATAGCCCCTTCGCGAATTCGCGGGGGGGCATTATGGTGCCAACATGATCAACGCAATTCACAAAGTGACCCTTTCTGTATGTACCGTTCTGCTCCTAGGGATGGGGACCGCAGCCTGTGCGCAGAGCTTTGAAGAGAGCGTGATCGATCAGTTGTCACAGCAGGGTTTCTCCGATTTCGAGGTGTCGCGCACCTTCCTTGGACGGATTCGTATCATTGCCCACAGTGATACGCTTGTTCGGGAGCTCGTGTTTCACCCCACAACCGGAGAAATCCTGCGCGACTACTGGCATGAGGAGGATGATCGTAGAACAAGCCGGAATATCGTTCCGCGTTTGGTCGATCCGAACACCACCAACCGCGAGTCCTCTGGCAGTGGTTCGGTTTCGAACGATGATCGCGATGACAATTCGGGTTCCGGTCATAACTCCGGTTCTGATGATAGCGGATCATCAGATGATGATCGCAGCGTCGAAGACGATGATCGCAATGATGATTCCCCCGAAGATAGCGGTTCGGATGACGATCACGGCGGCTCCTCTGGTAGCGATGACGACAGGGATGACTCTTCGGATGACGAAGAAGAAGATGAAAAAGACGACTCGTCAGACGACGAAAGTGATGATGGTGAAGACTGAACGACCCTCGACTAATGTAACTAGGAAAATTGTGTGAGCCGTAGTCCGATAATTGCGATCATCTTGGGCGTTCAGGTTCTGAGTGCGTTCTTCTTTGTCGGAAACATCCTGTCTTCTGTTTTGGGCTTTGCGCCCATTGCGTGGCAGCTGTCTGAGTACATCGAAGTAGGCGCTGTCGTCGGGCTTGTCCTTGGCATTTTTGCAGCAGGCTCTGCATTGCGGAGCGCGCATTCTCGTGCGCGAAATGCAGAAGGGCGCTTGCGCGCGGTGTCAGGTGAATTTCTGGAACTGATGCAAGAGCGCTTCAATGACTGGGGTTTAACGCCAGCAGAAAAAGACGTCGCTCTTTTCGCATTAAAAGGGCTGACGTCCAGTGAGATCGCCGAATTGCGCAACACCTCCGAAGGAACGGTAAAGGCGCAGACCAATTCGATTTATCGCAAAGCCGAAGTAACAGGCCGCCCCCAGTTACTGAGCCTGTTTATCGATGATCTTCTGGACGAAACGGCGCTGGCCGAAGTTCGCAGCAACTTGAAGTAAGGTCTAAATGGGCGGGTTCCAGTCAACCCAGCGCCCGTGAAAATCAGCCCGACCAAGTTTCAAACGTAATTCACCCGGCCACAGGCGGAGCGTGAGCGCCGCACCCGGAGAATCGCCGTCGGTCTCCATCTGGAACCATGCAAGTGGTGATTGCCGTGTTGCGGCACGTCCGACGGTTTCAATTATCGCGCGTCCGCGTTCCTGCGCATCTGCGGGAAGGTACTGCCAAGCGACCGTTGAATAGACCATGGTCAACTGCCCCTGCTGCGTATCCAGCGTGGCGTTCAGCCAATCAACGGCGTCGGCTTTGTCGATCTGCGCATCAAAGAGATCAATCGCCGCCGATACGCGTTCCATACGGTCGATCTGATCGGCCCAAATGTAGGATTTGAGCCGCAGCCGGTCCAAGGGGTCGGTGACATCCACCGGCGAAAGGTCCACCCCGCGTCGATCACAAACTACGGGTTCCACCAAGGGGACGGACTCGCCCTTCCATTCGGTCGTCAGTTTGACAGGACTGTCTGCTGGCCCATAGCAGGTGCCACCGAGGTTCAGTGCATAACGATCCCACATCAGATTCAGGCCAGCGCTAGCGCCAACTTCACGAAGTGCAATGGGCAGGCGAAACCGTTTGGTAAGCCAGTGACCGACAGCGATAAGAACGACAGAGCGGCGCACTTCGTTTGTTTGGGGCGGGCTATCGATAAAGGTCGAGATAAAGGGCGCTTCGGCCTCGAGCGCCCAGTTCACTGCCCCCCACAGAATTTCGATGTCCAGTTCGTTCGGTGGATAGGCGTCCTGCAATCCGCATCGTTCCAGCGCGCGGAGGGCATGAAGCGCCCCGACAAGCCGCAAGGGCACTGATTCAGAGCGTGGTCCCAAATCCCCTGGCCAATTGAACAAACGACGGGTTAGCGGGCTGTCCGGCTGGAGCCGGTCGGCAAGCAGATTGAGGAGCGTAGCTGTGAATGGTGAACCGAGGTCTTCACAGGCGATTGCTTGGTCGCGAAGAGCGTCTTTGAACCGACCTTCGCTCATCTGTATTTGTCCAAGAGCTTTTGCATCGGGCTCCGGTCGTCGGTCTGTTCTGGCGCCTTCACCTTTGGTTTTTCGGTCTGTGCTTTGTCTCCGGTGCCCGATCGGGGCGGGTTCACACGCAGAGCGACCGCGTTCAGAAACTTTGGTCCGTCACCGTCAGCGAGCGAGGCAGCACCGTCGCTGATGCCGCGCATCAGATCATCGAGCCAGTCTTGCTCCACTTTGGCGAAATCCGACAGGACATACCCCGACACACGGTCTTTGTGTCCCGGATGGCCGATGCCAAGCCGAACGCGGTCGTATTCCGCACCGATATGCTGATGGATGGATCGCAATCCGTTGTGCCCAGCATGGCCACCACCCGTCTTGAGCCGGATTTTCCCGGGGGCGAGGTCAAGTTCATCATGAAAAACGATAACGTCCTCGGGGTCGAGCTTGTGAAACCGCATCGCCTCGCCCACCGACTGACCGGAGAGGTTCATGAAGGTTTCGGGTTTGAGAAGGAACACTTTTTCCCGCCCCAGCCTCCCTTCGCTCAACTGTCCCTGAAATTTGCTGCGCCACGGGGTAAAGCCGTGATCCTCCGCGATCCGATCAACAGCCATAAAGCCGATGTTGTGACGGTTCTGCGCGTATTTCGCGCCAGGATTTCCAAGGCCGACAAAAAGTTTCATGAGCTACCCATACCTGCACGTCAAAGCAGAGCCAACACTTTTGCTATATACAGAAGGCCCTTGCCCGTGTATTCGGCTGCTTTCGTTGTTCCCGTGAAAGCCTCCGACATGATCCCGACCCTATCCGCCGCGCTCGCTGAGCGTGGGTACGACAAATTGACAGACGTGCAAGAGGCCGTTCTGAACCCCGAACTTGCGGGGCAGGACCTACTCGTATCTGCACGTACGGGTTCGGGCAAGACGGTTGGCTTTGGCCTTTCGATCGCCGAGGACGTTCTTGACGATCAAGGCATGGCGGGCCGCGTAGGTTTACCGACCGCGCTGATCGTTGCGCCGACACGTGAACTCGCATTTCAGGTCAAACGCGAATTGGAATGGCTTTACGAGCAAACCGGTGCGGTGATTGCCTCTGCGGTTGGTGGCATGGACCCGCGCAACGAACGCCGCGCGTTGGAACGTGGGGCGCATGTCGTTGTCGGAACGCCGGGCCGTATTCGCGACCATATCGAACGGAACGCACTGGACCTGTCGATGATCCGCGCGATCGTTCTGGACGAAGCCGACGAAATGCTCGACCTCGGGTTCCGCGAAGATCTGGAGTTCATACTTGGCGAAGCTCCGGATGACAAACGCAGCCTTATGTTTTCGGCTACCGTTCCGCCGATGATTGCGAAGCTGGCACAGGAATTCCAAAAGGATGCCGTTCGCGTCGAAGTTACGTCCAAGACCGAACAGCACGCTGACATTACTTATCAGGTGCTCAGCGTTGCGCCGCATGATGCGGAACATGCGATGATCAACATGCTGTTGTTCCATGATCCGGACAACACGATCATATTTGCCAACACCCGTGCCGCTGTTGCCCGTTTGACCGCACGTCTGTCGAACCGTGGTTTTCAGGTTGTGGCACTCTCTGGTGAACTGACGCAAACCGAACGGAGCCACGCGCTCCAGGCGATGCGCGACGGGCGGGCCAAGGTTTGTGTGGCAACCGACGTTGCCGCGCGAGGGATCGACCTTCCGGGGTTGGAACTGGTGATCCACGCGGAAACGCCGCAGAACACCGAAACCCTGTTGCACCGTTCAGGCCGGACCGGTCGGGCAGGGCGCAAAGGGATTTCTGCCCTGATCGCGACCCCGCGTGACCGCGGAAAAATCACCCGCCTTATGAAATGGGCAAAGCTCGACGCTGAATGGATCAGCCCGCCGAGCGCCGAAGAGGTTCAGACCCGCGAAGAAGAACGCCTGATCGACAACCCCGCTTGGTCGGTCGAGCCGAACGAAGAACAGCTGGCATTCGCTGGCAAATTGCTCGAACGCTATAGCGCTGAGCAGGTCGCGGCAGCCTATCTGAAACTCTATCAAGATCGTCGTTGCGCGCCTGAAGAACTGGGCGGCGATACCCGCGAACCCCGTGAACGCAAGTCGCACGAAGATTTCGGACCGTCCAAATGGTTTAGCCTGTCTATCGGTCGCAATGGCCGCGCAGAGCCGCGTTGGATTATGCCGATGATCTGCAAGCAGGCTGGATTGAACCGGAATTCCATCGGGAAAATCCGTATCACCGACGACCAGACCTATGTTGAGGTCAAAGAAGAAGACGCAAAAGCGTTGGCGACCCGCGAAGGTGGCGTCGTTGAGATGGAGCAGGGCCTGACCTTCTCTCTCATGGATGAAGCGCCGAAAATGGATGCGCCGCGCGATCGTAAACCTCGTGGTGATCGTCCCGACCGTGGTAGCCGACCGGATCGCGGTGATCGTCCGGCCAAATTCGACCGCAAGCCGCGTGAAGATCGCGGGGATCGTAAACCACGCGAAGATCGTCAGGATCGTCCCGCCCGTAAACCGCGCGAAGACCGTCCCGAACGCTCTGAACGACCGGCTAAATTCGAGAAGCCCCGCAAGGATGATCGCCCGCGTCGGGAAGACCGTGAAGAACGGGCACCGCGCAAAGAGTTCGCTCCGAAACCGGCAGACAAGCCGCGTGACGAAGCACCCAAACCCAAACCCCGTTCGAAACCCGATTTCGACGTTTCTGATCCTTCGTCCGGTCGCAAGTCCCGTTCTCGCGGCGGCGATAGCAAACCCTTTGCCCGAAAGGGAGCCGACGGCAAGAAACCGGGTGGAAAACCTTCGGGTCCGAAGAAATTCGGTAAGCCACCCGCCAAAAAGGGTGACTTCAAAGGAAAACCTCGCAAGGGTAAGTAATTGAAAAGGGGGCTGAGAGGCCCCCTTTTTGTATCTTGATGTCAGGTCAAAGAAAAACGGGGCCCCGAAGGACCCCGTTTAAACATTCGTCAAAAGTGCAGAACTTATTCTTCTGCTGCTTCTTCGACTTCTTCTTCGCCTTCAGCATTCTCAGAAGAAACGAGTCCCGACGGAGCCGAGATGTTCGCCAGAACGAAATCACGGTCGATCGTGGGTTTAACACCTTCAGGCAGGGTGACTTCGGAGATGTGGATCACATCGCCGATTTCTTTGCCGGTCAGGTCAACAACGATCTGGTTGGGGATATCGCCAGCAACAACGTTCAGTTCGACTTCGGGACGGACAACGGTCAGAACGCCGCCTTTTTTGATGCCCGGTGCGGCTTTGTCGTTTTCGAATTCGACGTGGACAAAGATGTTCACGCGCGAAGTGCGCTTCAGGCGCATGAAATCGATGTGGGTCGGAAGGTCTTTTACAACATCACGCTGAACGCCACGGCAGATGACGCGAACGTCTTCTTGACCTTCAACTTTGAGGTTGAAGAGCGTGGACATGAAGCGGCCTTGCTTCAGTTTCTGCAGCAGTTTGTTGAAGTTAACGTTGATCGGGAGCGGATCTGCGCCACCACCGTAAACGATACCAGGAACCAGGCCCTCACGACGTGCCTGACGAGCGGCCCCCTTGCCTGTCCCCGTCCGTTCCGTGGCGATAAGATCAGGAATCTCACGTGCCATCTGAATAATCTCCATAGATGTAGGGGCCGCCCTCCAAGGGTGTGCGGCCCGATGAAGCCGCGCACATACACGCGAATCCCGAACAATGGAAGGTCAAAAATTGTCTATCAGGCAACCGTTGAGCCGATTTCCGGCATGCGCTCGTGCGACGACGGAAATTTGGTGCATCTAACAACAAGGACGGTCCAATGGAAACCGTAGCATTTGGCACCTTGGGCGGGATCGTTGCAGGTCTGGCGACTGCATAAGGCACTATTCCGGTTCTAATCGGAAAATCCATGAGCCAGCGTACCAGCGACACGATGCTTGGGTTCGCCGCAGGTGTCATGTTGTCCGCCGCATTCGTCTCTCTCATTGTGATCGCGATTTCTATTCACAACTTTCCCAAAGGCCTTTCGGTCGGTGTCGCGCTCATCCGCGCGGTTATTCTGCAAAACGGGCCTTCTGGGTCGCGGCGTTTACCGGATTGATCGAAACGTTCAGAGCGACTGTCGGGGCAGCAACTGTTTCGATTATCCAAGTCTTGCTGTCGTTGGGTTTGTCATTTGCTGCAGGCACGATGCTCTATATAAGCAGTCATGAAATCGTACCCGAGACTCACCGGAACGGTCATCAGAACCGGGCAACCGTAGGGCTCCTTCTCGGGTTGATCCTGATGATGTTCCTTGATGTGACCTTGGGGTAGAGCAATGGCCGACATTGGCAAAATGGCAGAACGGCAGATTTTGAAAGCTGAAGCCGAAGGCCAATTCGACAATCTCGCAGGGGCTGGAAAGCCGCTCCCGCCAAATGGACCCGAAGATGCCGCCGAAGCGGCCGGAATGCGTATCATGGCAGAGGCAGGTGCGCTCCCTCGCGAAATCGAACTCCGCAAGGCTGTGAAAGCACAGGCTGAATACCTCGCCACGCTCACCAACCCCGACGAACGCAAGGTGGCGATGTCCGAGCTGGCCAAACTCCAAATGCGGCTGGCCATCGAAGAAGAAGCCCGCAAGAAATTCTACAGCACGCGCTAGGCTTTCATCTTTCCTAAAATACTCAAAACAGCGATGCGGCACGCATCGCTTGCGTCGCCGCTCTCCCCGTCCTAGAAGCCACCGGAACAATTCAGGAGGGTCCGATGGGATTCAAGATGGGTATCGTGGGTCTGCCGAATGTCGGTAAATCGACCCTCTTTAATGCACTGACCAAAACTGCGGCAGCACAGGCAGCCAACTTCCCGTTCTGTACCATCGAACCGAACGTCGGGGATGTTGCTGTTCCCGATGCCCGACTGGACAAGCTGGCCGAGGTCGCAGGCTCCAAAGCTATCATCCCGACCCGCATGACCTTTGTGGACATCGCCGGTCTGGTGAAAGGTGCGTCAAAGGGCGAAGGTCTGGGCAACCAGTTCCTTGCCAACATCCGCGAATGCGACGCTATCGCTCACGTTTTGCGCTGTTTCGAAGATGACGACATCACCCACGTTGAAGGCCGCGTTGACCCAGTCACCGATGCCGATGTGATCGAAACCGAATTGATGCTTGCCGACCTCGAAAGCGTTGAAAAGCGTCGCGCCAACTTGGTTCGCAAGCTCAAAGGCAATGACAAAGAAGCCCAACAACAGGACCGTCTTCTGGCCGCTGCTCAGGCTGCTCTGGAAGAGGGTAAGCCTGCCCGCAGCGTAGAGATTTCTGATGAGGACATGAAGCAATGGAAAATGCTTCAGCTTCTGACCCAGAAACCGATCCTTTACGTCTGCAACGTAGAAGAAGCGTCTGCCGCTGACGGAAACTCCAAATCCGCCGAGGTTGCCAAAATGGCGGCAGAGCAGGGTGCTGGCAGCGTCGTCATTTCCGCCAAGATCGAAGAAGAGATCAGCCAGCTTGAAGCTGACGAGGCTGAGATGTTCCTCGAGGAAATGGGCCTCGAAGAGGCCGGTCTTGATCGTTTGATCCGTGCGGGCTACGAACTCTTGCATCTTGAAACCTACTTCACGGTTGGCCCGAAAGAGGCCCGCGCATGGACCATCAAACACGGCACCGCTGCCCCGCAAGCTGCTGGTGTGATCCATGGTGACTTTGAAAAGGGTTTCATTCGCGCCGAAACCATCGCCTACAACGACTATGTCGAATTCAAGGGCGAAAATGGCGCTAAGGAAGCCGGTAAAATGCGGGCAGAAGGCAAAGCCTACATCGTCAAAGACGGCGATGTGATGCACTTCTTGTTCAACAACTAAGCCCCAACAGCTTGAGCGAAATCCAAGGGCGCGGGAGTTTCCTGCGCCCTTAACCATTCCTGCCATTCGGTTGCGCGGGTGTCCTTTGGCAGGTCGGGTCGTTCCGGTGACGCCGCTACGGTCAGATCCCCTTGCCGTGACCTCACGACACGGGCTGGCGTATAGATCGTCCAATCAAACTCCGACAGTTGCCGTACATATCGAGGGAGCAGCAGCTCAAGCGGATCGTGAGGCACATCGCACCACCCTGCAAATTGCCGACGACCGGAGTCCCGCCCGAGTTCATGGAGCTGTAACTGTCTGGACAAACGCCGCACGCTGCGGAGCACATCAGCTTCTCTCTCAAGCAACACAGACACCTCGGGATCGGCTCGATCGCCAATAACGGCCGGAGTAAGCCGCAGCCGCCAAGCCAGCCGGTATAGTCTGTCATACCGGTCGGCGGCACTGTGCCATCCCGCGATCTGGGACAGGATCAGAAACCGTTCCGGTACGCGCACTTTGTAGCGATCACGCGGCAAAGCGGGGAGCGCTTCTTCGGTAGCGACGACCCAGCTGACCAATTCAGGAGCAACACGCGCAGCCATCAACTGGCGCGCAATGCGACGCCAGGCAAAGGTCGTTCCCGCAAACGGTAAGGTGATTTCGTACATAATGGTGGTAGAATGCAGATTAATGAATGTTCACTATATGTTCCTTTTGTCATTCTGCAAAGCCGTTCCCGACCAATTCCTGGTCTGTATCAAAATTTCTTCAATCGACGCCTTGTTTTCCCCCGATCTCGCCGCTAAACGGGTCGACGGAGATGTGGCCGAGTGGTCGAAGGCGCTCCCCTGCTAAGGGAGTAGGCGAGGAATCGTCTCGAGGGTTCGAATCCCTTCGTCTCCGCCATCAACTTCAGACATCATGTTTTTGCTAAAGCCTGCGTTTTGGGGCTGCAATTAATGTTGATTCAGACACCCTTTCCGTGTCGAAATCGTAGCAAGTTGGTTTTCCATCACCGAACGGCTGTGGCGTGGCGTTATATGCCCGAACGATGTGCGGACACGTGTGGGGCTGTGTTTGCATTTGGTCTGCCTAATAATTGATCTATTATGCATTGTCGGCTTACTTTTTGAGCACCGCTGACCGCTCTGACTTTGTCGGATCGTCAGACGCTTCCTGTACTCAGTCCAGTGTGCGACGTCGCCTGTATGGCTGAACAATTAACCATCGTGGTTGTCGAACCAAAAGAAGATCGGGCGCAAGCGATCCGTGAAAGCTTGGCGCATTCCGGAAATCACAAGGTTGTGGTGGTTGAAAACGCGTCGGTTCTGTCGCGATCGATAGACGATATTCGGCCGGACGTCGTTTTGGTCGACATGGCCAATCCCTCGCGCGACGCTCTGGAAGAATTGGCCCTTGCATCGGGTCCGCTAGAGCGTCCTGTCGCGATGTTCGTGGACCAAAGTGATGATGGGCTTGCGAAGGCCGCGATAGAGGTCGGGCTTAGCGCCTATGTTGTTGATGGAATGCGTCCGGAACGTCTCAAGCCGATTATCGAGGCAGCCGTCGCGCGTTTCCAGATGTTCCAGAGGGTCCGCAAAGAGCTCGCCGCAACGAGGAAAGCACTTGAAGAGCGCAAAGATATCGATCGTGCCAAGGGCATCCTGATGAAGGCGCGGGGTATTTCCGAAGACGAAGCCTATGCGCTGTTACGGAAAGCCGCGATGGATCAAGGCCGCAAGGTTCGCGACGTTGCGCAGGCGCTCGTTACTGCCGCGGGGCTGTTGTCATGAGCAAGGGGCGTATTCGGATCGGATTCATTCCGTTGGTTGACTGCGCGCCATATGTGATTGCCCACGAATTGGGATTTGCCGCCGAAGAAGGGCTGAGCTTTGACCTTCATCGCGCGCCGTCGTGGTCGATGCTGAGGGACATGCTGTCGCTTGGGCAGGTGGACGCCGCGCATATGCTTGCGCCGGTTCCGGTCGCGCAAGCCATCGGAGTGGGGGGCAGCGCCCGTTTCGAAGCGCTGGCCGTGACGTCGGTTAACGGGGATGTAATTGGTGTATCTGCTCAGATGGCGGGGCGAATGCAGCGAGGTGGATATCTTCTGGGCGGTGCGGATGCTGCAACGGCGGGACGCGCGTTGATCGCTGCAGGGGAAGGAGAGATCCGCTTTGGGGTTCCTTTCCCGTTTTCCATGCATGCAGAACTTTTGTACTACTGGCTATCGGCCCTCGGGCTGCATGCACCACAAGGCGTTCGGATCAAAACCGTTCCACCGCCGCTTATGGCAGAGGCTATCGCCGCCGGCGACATAGACGCGTTCTGCGTAGGGGAGCCGTGGGGTTCGATTGCGGTCGAGAATGGCGTCGGAGAGCTCCTGCTTCCCGGAGCAGCTATTTGGGCATTTGCGCCGGAAAAGGTTCTGGCAACGCGAATTGGATGGGCAGATGAACATCGTGACCGAGCGCTTCGCCTGATAAGGGCGATCTGGAAGGCGGGAT
>JBNKUW010000039.1:0-18105 GCA_050298835.1 Marivivens sp. | reverse complement strand
CGTCCGGTCGCACCTGCTGATGTCCGACGTGGCACAGAAACGCGATCTGAGCGAACCGCGCACCATTCGGGATTTCGCAAAGGTGGTGAAATCCGTTGAACGGTTGGACCTGCTAACTGTCCTGACCGTTTGTGACATCCGCGGCGTTGGCCCCGGAACTTGGAACAACTGGAAAGCCATGCTGCTGCGCAATCTGCATGGGCTGACCAAGACCATGCTCGACAACGGCATGGAGGAGATCAACCGCGAAGCCCGCGAAACCGAGGCGAAGAAATCGCTGCGCGAAGCACTGGCCGATTGGGAAACCAAGGACGTTCGCCGCGAAGTCGGGCGTCACTACAGCCCCTACTGGCAAGGTTTGCCTGCTGCGGCACATGTGGTCTTTGCCGGATTGCTGAACGGGATCAATGACGATGAAGTCCGCATCGATCTTGAACTTGACCACGACCGCGACGCCACCCGCGCCTGTTTTGCGATGGCGGACCACCCCGGTCTCTTTAGCCGGATGGCAGGTGCGTTGGCTCTGGTCGGCGCGAACGTCGTAGACGCGCGGACCTATACGTCGAAAGACGGTTACGCGACGGCGATTTTCTGGATTCAGGATGCCGACGGGCACCCCTATGAAACCTCGCGCCTGCCGCGTTTGCGTCAGATGATCGAAAAGACGCTCAAGGGACAGGTCATCACCCGCGATGCCCTGAAAGACAAAGACAAGATCAAAAAACGCGAACAGGCGTTCCGCGTTCAGACCCATATCATCTTTGATAACGAAGGGTCCGACCTCTACACGATTGTCGAAGTTGATACACGTGATCGCCCCGGTCTATTGCATGACCTGACGCGAACTCTTGCTGCGAACAACGTCTATATCGCCTCTGCCGTGATCGCGACTTACGGCGAACAGGTGGTCGATACCTTCTACGTCAAAGATATGTTCGGCCTAAAATTCCATCAGGAAAACCGCCGCAACACACTAGAAAAGAAGCTGCGTGAAGCCATCGAAAAAGGGGCCGAGCGGGCCAAGGGATAATTCGGCCTAGATTTCCACGTCGCAGACGAACACACCGCTAATCCCGCCTTCGGCGCAAGACACGATGTCGGCGCCGATGGCTTGATGTGTTGGGTGGACCAGATAGGCATCGCGGGCCGTTTCATCCGTAAAATCGAACCAGAACATATCCAAAAATCCGTGAACCACAGACGTCTCTGGCGAAAGGTTCTTGCGATGCTGGAAATCCAAAGTCCCGTCCAGTTGATCGCCCAGCGCCGCAAGCCGCGCATAAACATCATCAAGTTTGGCCTGCTCAACGCCCTTCTGGACGCGAAGATGTACAGAATGACGGATCATGGATGCCCTCTTTTGTGGATTAGCACGCAGAGTAGCACCGTATCCGCCGATGGCGACTGCAATTTGTAAATTCCCGTAGAGATCGAACTGACAAACGACTAGAACCCAAACAAACGAACGAGCAGGACGCCTGACATGAAACCCATTCGCCTGATCTCCGGCTTTCTGACCGTGGGAGCGTGGACCCTGCTGTCACGGGTGTTGGGCTTTGCCCGTGACGTGATGATCGCGGCCTATCTTGGAACTGGTCCAATAGCCGAAGCGTTTCTGATCGCTTTCTCCCTCCCCAATATGTTCCGCCGTTTTTTCGCGGAGGGCGCGTTCAACATGGCTTTTGTGCCAATGTTTTCGAAAAAGTTTGAAGCGGGTGAGGATGCCAATGGCTTTGCCAACGACGCCTTTACCGGACTTGCGACGATCCTGATCGGGTTCACATTGATCGCAATGGTTTTCATGCCCTGGCTGGTTTTGGCGATGGCGTCAGGGTTTGCCGATGATGAACGGTTCGGTCTTGCGGTGCTCTATGGACGGATTGCATTCCCGTACATCCTGTTCATCTCTCTGGCGGCACTTCTTTCCGGAGTTTTGAACTCTATCGGGCGGTTTACGGCTGCTGCGGCAGCACCGGTTCTGCTGAACATCTTTTTCGTCGCTGCAATGATCGTCGGGCAGATGATGGGCTGGCCTATAGGCGATACACTAGCGTGGACAGTGCCGGTTGCCGGTATCGGGCAGATGGCACTGGTATGGATCGCCGCGCGCAAGGCCGGGTTCACCCTACATTTCAAGGTGCCCCATGTAACACCAGACCTCAAACGGTTGGCAATCATCGCGGCACCTGCGGCACTTGCTGGCGGGGTCGTACAAATAAACCTGCTGGTCGGTCGGCAAGTAGCGAGCTTTTACGATGGTGCGGTCGCTTGGCTTTCCTATGCAGACCGGCTCTATCAACTACCCTTGGGGGTTGTCGGGATCGCGATTGGCGTCGTCCTGCTGCCTGATCTGTCGCGCAGACTTCGTGCAGGAGATACCGCAGGCGGGCGTGATGCATTCAACCGCGCGTGCGAGATGTCATTGGCGCTTACTATTCCTGCGGCAGTGGCGTTGATGGTGATCCCCATTCCGCTGGTTCAGGTGCTTTATCAACGGGGGGCGTTCGGCACGGATGACACGATGAACACGGCGATTGCGGTGGCGATCTACGGGCTCGGCCTGCCGGGGTTTGTCTTGCAAAAGGCGCTTCAACCGCTGTTTTTTGCCCGCGAGGACACCCGCCGACCGTTCTACATTGCGCTGGTGTCTCTGGTTGTAAACGCAGGCGTCGCGATTGGTCTAATGCCCTACATCGGGTTTATCGCAGCGGCAGTCGGCACGACACTGTCCGGTTGGGCAACGGTTGTGTTCCTATGGTGGAAGTCCCGCGGGATGGGCGATGCCGCCCAGTTTGATGCACGCTTCCGGTCACGTGTCTGGCGGATATGCGCGGCCTCTGCGGTAATGGGCGTCGTGCTTTATTGGGTGTGGATCGTGCTTCTGCCGTTTCTTGGTCTGCCGTTATGGCGTTATGGGGCGCTGGCAATCCTTGTGTCCATCGGCATGGCCGCTTATTTCATTGCCGGTCAGATGATCGGTGCGTTCCGGTTATCCGAACTCAAGGCCACAATGCGACGCGGTTAACGCCTGCGGAGCCGCGCAACAAAGGCTTTCCAGCCACCGGGACCAACGAGCGGGGACAGAGCGAGCCCCGTTAGAAAGCCCGACAGGTCAGCCACACCGTTGAAAAACACAAAGAGCGACGGATCGCCCCCCATGCCAAAGGCAGAGAGGATTTTCATCATCAAGCCCCAGACGATCTGGATCAGGAGAAGCACGGTGACCATCGTGAACGCCCGCCAGCGGTTTTCGCCAGTTTTCCCCAATCGCACCCAGAGCATGTAGGAAAACGCCCCTATCAGACCGTAGATCGGAGGGTAGGCGCCATAGAGCGGCCAGTTTTCCGGCACCACCAGCCCAAAGACAACAGCCGCAACGATCCCCGGAACGACAAATACAACAATCAGCGACGCCCAGTGCCAGAGCTCTCCGATGAATTTACCAAGAGCGAGAACAATTGCTGTAGCGAAGAACGCGTGGAACAGCCCTGAATGGATGAAGGGGTAAGTTACATAGCGCCAGAAGAAGGAGAGATCGTAGCGACCGGCCAATATTTCATCCTGCACAGCAGGGAAAAACGCAAAGTCATCCAGTGTTGCAGACCGCCAACCGATGCCCATTTGCCCGCCGATTGCCCCAGAGCTGGCAAGTTGCATCAGAATCTCCACCCCCACAATCATCAACGCAATGGCCGCTGCCGCGTTGGGAATGTCGTTCAAAATGCTCTCTCGTTCCATCGTCCTGCCCTTTCTTTCCGTCTTGACGTTGACGGGCTTGCCTGCCGTGGGTAGTCCTTCGCGCACTGTAAATCCAGACCCGGAAGGTTCCCGATGACCGATAACAAATTCACACCCCGTGTGTTCTCAGGCATCAAACCCTCGGGCGGGCTGACCCTTGGCAACTATCTGGGCGCGATCAAGCGCTTTGTCGATATGCAGGGCGGCCAGTTCGAGACTATCTACTGCGTGGTGGACCTGCACGCGATCACCGTCTGGCAAGATCCCAAGGAACTGAAGAACGCGACCCGTGAAGTCGCTGCCGGTTACCTTGCCTCGGGTATCGACCCCGAACAGTCGATCTTGTTCAATCAGGCGCAGGTCGCGGCACATGCCGAACTGGGCTGGATTTTTAACTGTGTGGCCCGTGTCGGCTGGATGAACCGCATGACACAGTTCAAGGACAAGGCGGGCAGCGGTAAGGATGCGGAAAAAGCCTCTCTCGGCCTTTATGCCTATCCGATCCTGATGGCGGCGGACATCCTGATGTTCAAGTCGACGAAGGTGCCGGTCGGCCAGGACCAGAAGCAGCACGTCGAACTGACCCGCGACATTGCAAAGAAGTTCAACCATGACTTCAAGGTCGATTTCTTCCCCGAGACCGTGCCGGTTATCGAAGGCCCTGCGATGCGGGTGATGAACCTGCGTGACGGGTCGAAAAAGATGTCCAAGTCGGGCGAATCCGACATGGAACGCATCAACATGACCGACGACGCCGACAAGATCGCCAAGAAGTTCAAGAAGGCGAAAACCGATCCCGAGCCGCTCCCCGAAACGCTCGAAGGGTTGGCGGATCGTCCAGAGGCCCGCAACCTCGTCAATATTTACGCCGCAATGGCTGATATGACGAATGAACAGGTGATCACGGAATATGCCGGTGCGGGCTGGGGTCGGTTCAAACCGGCGCTTGCCGATCTGGCGGTCGAAAAACTGGCGCCTATTTCCACCGAAATGGCCCGCCTGATGGATGATCCAGCAGAGATCGACCGTATCCTTGGTCGTGGTGCAGAGCGCGCGCGCGAAATAGCCGAACCGATCCTGAAACAGACATATGATATTGTCGGACTTCTTCGGAGCTAAATCCGGCTCAAACAACCTATGGTAGCTGTCGCCATGGCGACAACACCTCCTCTCGGAAATTCCATAATTGAGGTAGACTCGTCCCAACCCGAGTCTGCGCTCTGACGCGGTTAGTCCGATTTATTCCGTCCGAGATGCACCGGCACGTCCCAGCCGGACTTTCATTACGCGTTCGGGTTCCCCACCCGAACGCGTACGCTTTTCCACCCAAGCCTAGTCGCTTTTGCCCATGTCGCAGCGAACAGGCGTTGCCTGTTCCGTTGCCATGCGCCAATATCCCGTCAGAAGGGAGATCCCATGCGCAAGTTTCTTGTCGTGCTGGACGATAGTCGGGAGTGCCTGAACGCGATGCGTTTTGCCGCCATGCGGGCCAATCATACCGGCGCAAACGTCGCGATTTTGTCCATCATCGCCCCAGAGGAATTCAACCACTGGATTGGTGTTGGTGAGATCATGCGTGAAGAAGCGCGTGAACGGATCGTGGCCCATTTCGAGGTTTTTGCGAAATGGATGCGGGACAAACAGCAGATCGATCCCGAACTTATCATTCGCGAGGGCGAGGCGGTAACTGAAATTCTTGCTCAGATCGAAGAAGATCCAGAAATAGGCGTTCTGGTTCTGGGTGCCGGAAATGACAAAAAAGGACCTGGCCCTTTGGTCAGTCAGTTGACCCGACAGTCAGGTAGCTTGCCCATTCCGATTACCGTTGTTCCTGGTGATCTGAGCAAAGAAAAGCTCGAAGCGATTACCTGACCGGACAGTTGCCAGATCAAGTTTAGTGAACCCTGCTTATTGCGGTTATCTTTTGGTCAGTTGGCTTTTCCTTCACGCGCAATGACCAAAAGACAGTGTGCAAAGCGACTATGGATCTGGTGGGCTGGGCGAGTTGCACACTAGACAATTTAGAATCATTCCAAACCTTGACTTCGGGCCTCAACCGCACGATATGTGAAGCCTGACAGAAAAGGTTGGCTTCACATGTTTATCCAGACAGAATCCACGCCGAACCCGGCGACATTGAAATTCCTGCCCGGCCAAACCGTGCTGGAGGCTGGAACTGCGGATTTCCCGAGTGCTGAGGCAGCATCCAATTCCCCGCTAGCCACCCGTATCTTTGCGGTTGGTGGCGTAACGGGTGTGTTCTTCGGATCAGATTTCGTTACCGTCACCAAAGATGATACGACCGAATGGGACCATATCAAACCTGCATTGCTGGGTGCGATTATGGAACATTTCCAGTCTGGCGCCGCTGTAATGGATGGTGCGAATACCCCTGCACACGGTGACAACCACAGCGAAGAAGACGCAGAGATCGTCAGCCAGATCAAAGAACTTCTGGATACCCGCGTGCGCCCAGCAGTGGCCCAAGATGGCGGCGACATTACGTTCCACGGATTTGACCGCGGTATTGTCTACCTGCACATGCAGGGCGCTTGTGCCGGTTGCCCTTCGTCCACGCTGACGCTGAAAATGGGCATCGAAAACCTTCTGCGTCACTACATCCCCGAAGTGATCGAGGTACGCCCCGTTGCGGCCTGAACCGACCGTACTCGCATTTGACACATCGGCGGCACATTGTGCCGCCGCTTTGTTAATTGGCGACAAGATTGTCGAAACACGCGTAGATGAAATGGGCAAAGGTCAGGCGGAACACCTGATGCCTATGCTCTCTGCCTTGATGGACGATCACGAGTTGACGTTTGGCGACCTCGACGGGATCGGCGTTGGCACCGGACCGGGGAACTTCACCGGTATCCGTATCGCGGTTTCCGCGGCACGCGGCCTTGCACTGGGACTTGGCGTGCCGGCTGTAGGCGTTTCGGGATTCGAGGCGTTGTCCTATCAACTTTCGCGCCCTGTCACTGCGTTTATACCTGCCCCGCGCGGACAAGCCTATGTGCAGCGTTTCACCGAAGGCGACGAAGAAGCCCCCCGCTTGATTGTTGTCGAAGACGAATTGGTCGAAGGTCCGATCGCCCCGGTTCTATCAGCAGCCGTTCACGTTGCGACTATCGCACGGATTGCTGCAGCCGGACTGGACACCGTCACCGCGCGACCAGCTCCACTCTATGTGCGGGCGGCGGATGCGGCCCCGCCACGTGATCCGGCACCGACCATCTTACCATGACCAACGCCCGTCGCGCCCGCATTCACGCAGCAAGCTTCACCATGCCCCGCCCATGGAGCGAGTCGGAAATCGCAGCGCTTGAGGCGGACAAATTCACTTTCATAGAAGATAGCGTAAACGGTTTTGTCGTCGGGCGTGTGATCGCCGACGAAGCAGAGCTTTTGACCATTGCAGTCGATCCCGCAGCCCGCCGATCCGGCCAAGGCCGCGCGTTGCTATCTGCTTTCTTCGAAATCTCCCGCGCGCGAGGTGCAACAACGGCTTTTCTTGAGGTCGCAGCGAACAACACGGGGGCAATCGCACTCTATCATGCGGCGGGATTCGTCGATTCGGGCAGACGTCGGAACTACTATCGCGGCCCCGAAGGAGAGCGCATTGACGCTCTCATCCTACAAATCGCCTTATAGAAAAGCCGATTCCTTGATCGTTCGATCAAAACTGCATCGGGTGACGCGACTTTCCGGTTGACCCCTACACCGGATCGGGCCCTAATTTGCCCAGACACAGCAGATGTCATGCTCCGACCGGGCATTCCGTCGGCGGGGCAAAATCCAGTTGGGAGAATGAATAATGAGCCTCTTCACCAAATTCCTCGGGGCGTCCGCCGCTCTGGCCCTGACCGCAGGTGCCGCGATGGCCGATCCGGCGATCATTTTCGACCTTGGCGGCAAGTTCGACAAATCATTTAACGAAGCAGCATTCGGCGGCGCCACCCGTTGGGCCGAAGAAACCGGCGGTAGCTTTGCAGAATTCGAAATCACCTCCGACGCTCAGCGCGAACAGGCGATCCGCCGTTTTGCCGAAGAAGGCTACAACCCGATCGTTATGGCTGGCTTCTCTTGGGCCACTCCGCTCGCAACCGTTGCTGCCGACTATCCGGACCTGAAATTCTCGATCATCGATATGGTCGTAGACGCACCGAACGTTCAGTCGGTTGTGTTTAACGAACACGAAGGCTCCTACCTTGTAGGTATGCTGGCAGCGATGAAATCCGAAGACGGTACTGTTGGCTTTATCGGTGGTATGGACATCCCGCTGATCCGCAAATTCGCTTGCGGCTATGCCGAAGGTGTACTGGCTGTGAACCCTGATGCGACCGTTATTTCGAACATGACCGGCACCACCCCTGCCGCATGGAACGATCCGGTGAAAGGGTCTGAACTGACTCTGGCACAGATCAGCCAAGGCGCTGATGTTGTCTATGCTGCTGCTGGTGGTACCGGTGTTGGTGTTCTGCAAACCGCTGCAGACCAAGGCATCTATTCGATCGGTGTAGACAGCAACCAGAACTACATGCAGCCTGGTTCGGTTCTGACCTCAATGATGAAACGCGTTGATAACGCTGTTTACAACGCCTTCTCGGCTGGTGCTGACCTCGCTCCTGGTTTCAACGTGATGGGCCTGTCCAACGGTGGCGTCGGCTACGCACTGGACGAATTCAACGCAGAACTCATCACCGATGAGATGAAAGCCGCTGTCGAAGAAGCATCGGCCAAGATCGCTTCGGGTGAGCTGGTTGTCCACGACTACATGTCTGACGAAACCTGCCCGGTTCTGGATTTCTAATCCATCCCGCTAAAATCATTGGACCGCGCCCCATAAAGGGCGCGGTCTTTGACTACCCGCGCACAAGGGTCCCCCGATGACAGAAACAGCGCCCGCCATCGAATTACGTGGCATTTCAAAGGCTTTTGGCCCCGTCCAAGCCAACAAAGACATCAATATCCGCGTTATGCCCGGCACAATCCACGGGATAATCGGCGAAAACGGCGCGGGCAAATCCACGCTCATGTCGATCCTCTACGGGTTCTACAAGGCCGACGCTGGCGAGGTTTTCATCAACGGGAAGCAGACCGAAATCCCTGACAGTCAGGCCGCAATCGCCGCCGGTATCGGGATGGTGTTCCAGCACTTTAAACTGGTTGAAAATTTCACGGTCCTTGAGAATGTGATTATGGGTGTCGAGGATGGGTTCCTCCTCCGCCCATCACTGAACAAGGCCCGTCGCGAGCTCAAGCAACTCGCCGATGAGTACGAACTGCATGTTAACCCCGACGCGGTCATCGAAGATTTGGGCGTCGGCATGCAACAGCGGGTCGAAATCCTCAAGGCGCTCTATCGTCAGGCGGATATTCTGATCCTTGATGAGCCGACAGGTGTTCTGACACCGGCAGAGGCCGACCAATTGTTCCGCATCCTTGGCCGTCTGCGCGAAGAGGGTAAGACGATTATCCTGATCACCCATAAACTCCGCGAGATTATGGATATCACCGATACGGTATCCGTAATGCGCAGAGGTGAGATGACAGCCACGGTAAAAACTGCAGAGACCGATCCGTCGAGCCTCGCCGAATTGATGGTCGGCCGGAAGGTGCTGCTACAAGTGGATAAAACGCCCGCCAAACCGGGCGATATCGTGTTGGATGTGCAAAGCCTGAACGTGACTGATGCGCAGGGCGTGCACCGCGTCAAGGACGTGACATTTAACATCCGCGCGGGCGAAATTCTTGGAATTGCCGGGGTTGCCGGGAATGGACAGTCAGAGTTGCTCGAAGTTTTGGGTGGTTACGAAAAAGGCACTGGTAAAATTGTCATAAACGGGTCCGAGCTTGACCTGACCGGACGCCACTCTGACGGGCAAAGCCGTCGCGCAAGAGGCATCGCTCACGTACCGGAAGACCGCCAGCGTGAAGGGCTCATCATGAACTTCACCGCTTGGGAAAACACTGCGTTCGGATACCATAAGGATCCAGCGTATCAAAAAAATTCGGTTCTGATGGACAATGCAGCCATCATCCGCGACACCGCCGAAAAGATGGAGCGGTTCGACGTTCGCCCGCCGAACCCGATGCTAACCGCCAAGAATTTTTCGGGCGGGAACCAGCAAAAACTGGTTGTCGCGCGTGAAATCGAACGCAATCCTGATGTTCTACTGATCGGGCAACCGACCCGCGGTGTGGACATCGGTGCGATCGAGTTCATTCACAAACAGATCATTGCCCTACGGGACCAAGGCAAAGCGATCCTGCTCGTGTCGGTCGAACTGGACGAAATCATGTCTTTGTCAGACCGGGTCGCTGTGATGTTCGACGGGAAAATCATGGGTGAACGTCTGCCCGAAGAGACGAATGTTCAGGAGCTGGGCCTGTTGATGGCTGGCGTACAAGGCAAAGGGGAAGCCGCCTGATGGATAAGATGCCACATTGGGCCGATACGGTCCTCGTTCCGTTTCTATCATTGGTTCTGGCCGCAATTATTTCAGGCTTGGTTATCGCTGCCATTGGTCACAACCCGATTGATGCGCTTGGTATCATGGCCAAAGGCGCATTGGGGAATAGCACGAACGTCAGCTACACACTCTACTACGCCACCAACTTTATCTTTACCGGCCTTGCAGTGGCGGTCGCTTATCACGCGCGGATGTTCAACATCGGCGGTGAAGGGCAAGCCTATATCGGCGGTCTTGGTGCGGCATTGGCCTGTCTTTATATCCCGTGGCCGCACTGGACTTTGGCTCTGATCGGGGGCGGATTGGCCGCGGCGCTGTTTGGTGCAGCCTGGGCTGCAATACCTGCCTATCTGTCTGCCAAAAGGGGCAGCCATATCGTGATCACCACGATCATGTTCAACTACATGTCCTATCCTGTGCTGAACTTCCTTCTGAACGGCCCGATCAAGGCCGAAGGGATGGAACCGGCAACACCGTCGTTCGCGACAGCCGCCCACCTGCCGAACCTCTCGGCTATCCTCGGCACTTTCGGTATCCCGTTTTCGGACCGTGGACCTGCGAACTTTGCACTCGTCATTGCCCTGCTGGCCTGCGTCGGGGTCTGGGTTCTGATCTGGAAGACCAAGCTCGGTTATGAAACCCGTGCCTTCGGCGAAAGCGAAAGCGCTGCGAAATATGCGGGCATCAACGCGACCAAAATCATCATGATCTCCATGCTGATCTCGGGTGCGCTGGCGGGCATGATGGCGGTTAACAACGTCATGGGCGAGGCCGAACGACTGGTTCTGAATGCAGTCGAAGGTGCCGGTTTCATCGGAATTGCTGTGGCTCTCATGGGGCGCAACCACCCTGTCGGTATTTTGATCGCAGCCTTGCTATTTGGCATGCTCTATCAAGGCGGGGCCGAGCTTTCTGCAGAGATGCGCATCCCGCGTGAGATGGTCACCGTTATTCAGGCTCTGGTCATCCTGTTCACTGGCGCTCTGGACAACATGGTCCGCATGCCGATTGAAAAACTATTTCTCAGCATGCGCCGCAAGGAGGCAAACTAATGGATCTCTTGGCGTTTTTCGACATTGCCGTTCTGGATGGCACAGTTCGTCTGGGTGTTCCGCTGCTGCTGACTTGTCTGGCTGGCCTGTTTTCAGAACGTGCCGGAATTTTCGATATCGGCCTTGAAGGTAAGATGCTTGTCTCCGCATTCATGTCTGCGGCCATCGCGTTTACGAGCGGTTCGGTCTGGATCGGCCTTTTTGCCGGAATCGCAGCATCGGTAGCCTTGTCCCTGCTGCATGGTCTCGCATCCATTACGTTTCGCGGAAACCAGTTGATTTCCGGTGTGGCAATCAACTTTTTCGCCTCGGGCATTACCGTCGTCGCAGCACAAAGCTGGTTTGGCCAAGGTGGCCGCACGCCGTCCCTGACCGGAGATGCACGGTTCAATAGCATCCAGTTTCCCGGTGCTTTAACCCGTATCCGTGACATTGCCAAAGCCGACCTTCCAATGAAGGTCTATTCCGAGCTTCTCTCGGGCCACACAATCATTGTCTATATGTGCATCCTGATTGTGCCGCTGGTTTGGTGGACGCTCTATCGCACCCGTTTCGGTCTGCGTCTGCGGGCCGTGGGCGAAAACCCCGGTGCTGTAGACACCGCCGGTATCTCGGTGATCCGACTGCGGTATTCCGCAGTTATCATTTGCGGTGTTCTGGCCGGTATGGCAGGCGCTTACCTTTCGACCGGACTGCAAGCAGGCTTTGTCCGTGAAATGTCTGCAGGGCGTGGTTATATCGCTCTTGCAGCGCTGATCTTTGCCAAGTGGCGTCCGTGGAGCGCGCTGGGGGCCACCATGCTGTTCGGCTATCTGCAAGCACTGGCGATCCGTCCTGACATTCTGGAACGGGCGATCGGTCTGAGGGTTCAGACGCAAGTGCTCGACGCGCTGCCCTATGCGCTCACCGTGGTCGTTCTGGCCGGTTTCGTCGGTAAAGCAATCCCGCCACGCGCGGGTGGAGAACCTTATGTCAAAGAACGCTGATCTGCTCAAAACTATTCGCGAACACGCAGGAGACGCTCCGGTTAAACTCGGCCTGATCCTTGGTTCTGGCCTCGGTCATCTGGCCGGTGCGGTTGAGGGGGTGGAAATCCCCTACTCCGAATTGCCCGGGTTTCCCCATGCTGGCGTTTCAGGGCATAACCCGAAACTGGTCATTGGCACACTCGAAGGTGTTCGCGTCGCAGTCTTTGGCGGACGGGCGCACTACTACGAACGCGGCAAGCCAGACGAAATGCGCGTCCCACTCGAAGTCCTTTGCGAACTGGGCGCCGACACGGTGATCGCCACCAATGCGGCGGGATCACTGCGTCACGATATGCCAACCGGATCAATTATGGCCCTGACAGACCACATCAATTTCAGTGGCCTCAATCCGTTGATCGGAGAGCCAACGGACAAACGCTTTGTCCCCATGATGGATGCCTATGAACCTGAATTGCGCGAAAAAATCCTGATCGCCGCCGCACTTGAGGACGTTTCAATCCAACAAGGTGTCTATGCGTGGTATTCCGGCCCGTCGTTCGAAACGCCCGCCGAAATCCGTGCGATTAAAATGCTGGGCGCAGATGCTGTTGGTATGTCCACGGTTCCTGAAGTCATCCTCGCCCGCTTCCTTGGTCTTCGTGCCGCGGCCATTTCGACCATCACCAACATGGCTGCGGGAATGAGCGACGAGTCGATCAGCCACGAACATACCAAAGCAATGGCCCCGTTGGGTGCCGCCAAATTGGAAAAAGTCCTGCGTCGTCTACTCAGAACACTCTGACCTTCTTTGCTTTCACAAATACTCCGGGGTGAATGGCCGCAGGCCAGAGGGGGCAGCGCCCCCCCTACCCCGTCACGCAGCAGCGCGTTCCAGTGCGGGATAACGCAGACCCAAAGTTATCCCACGAGCAATCCAGCTGATAATCATAGCCAACCAAAGTCCGTGGTTGCCGAGCATGCCCATTAACGGGAACGCGCTGACTACATAGATGACCAGCGATAGGGCCATCATGTTGCGCATATCCCGTGTTCTGGTCGCACCGATGAATATCCCGTCAAGCATCCACGCAGGTAGGCCAATCATCGGCCCCAACACCATATAGGGCAAATAGACACGCGCGGTTTCCCGCACCTCTTGCGAAGTGGTAAGGACATCGATGATTGCACCACCAAAAACCGCGAACACGATTGCCATCGCAACCGATGTCATCACTCCCCAGAAGGAGGTTTTCTTTGCGGCGGCGCGTAGCCCCACCGGATCGCGACGCCCCATCGCCTGTCCGACCAGTGTTTCGGCGGCAAATGCAAAACCGTCCAGACCAAAGGCTGTGAGCATAACGAATTGCATCAGAACTTCGTTTGCAGCCAGTGGAACGTCCCCCATACGGGCACCCCAAAAGACAAACAGTACCACGACCGCCTGCAACGCGAGCGTCCGCAGCATGATGTCGCCGTTGACCGCTGCCATTCGCCGTAGCCGCCCCAGATGCAATATCAGGGGCCAGCCAACCTGTTTGGCGATGCCGTCACGACAGAACCACAGGCCGACCACAAGACCACTCCATTCCGCGGCAAACGTAGCCCAGGCCACGCCGGTCACACCCCAGTCGAATTGCAGTACGAACAGCAAATCGAGACCGATATTCACGACGTTCATAACAATTTGCTGGACCAGTACGGCGCGTGTCCGTTCCCGCGCGATAAGCCACCCCGTGAGCGCGTACATCGCGATTGTAGCGGGAGCAGACCAAACCCGCACAACCATATAGTCACGGGCCAGATTTTCGACGGTGTCGCTTGCAGGCGCTAACTTGAACGCCGCAGCAAAGAGAGGCCATTGCGCGAGTATGACAAACAAGCCGAAACCAAATCCGACAAGAAGCCCTCGCTTTAACAGCGCTGAAACTTCTTGCACGTCGCCAGCACCCACTGCCTGACTGGTCAGACCGGTCGTTCCCATGCGCAGGAAACCACAGACCCAATAGATCGACGACAGAAGTAGTGCGCCTAGCCCCACGGCACCAATAGGTTCCGGCGTTCCCATCTGGCCGACGACACCTGTGTCGACCAATCCGAGAAGTGGAACGGTGAAGTTGGCCAGAACGATGGGAAACGCAATCGAAAGAATGCGCCGGTGAGTAACCTCAGTCATCGCGTACCGGCATCAGGAAGTGACCGGATGCATGTGCGAACGGACGAGAACGATTATCCTGCCAACCTTCGACATGAACACTCGCATAGCGCCGTCCGGAACGTGTTATCCGCGCCCTCGCATAGGCATCCCTAGGAAGCCCCGAACGGAGATAATCTACGGTAAAGTCGATGGTCTTGGGCAAACGTGGACGCCATTCGTCCAGTTGGAAATCGCCACCGTGACGGTTCTCCATCTCTTCCCAAATCATCACCCATGCCAACTGGATGTGCGCAGCGGTCTCAAGAAACGCCGCTGTCACGCCGCCATGAATTGCCGGCAGCATCGGGTTTCCGATCAGTTTTTCGTCAAATGGGAGTACAGCGGTCAGTTCGTCTCCACGACGATCGAATTGAATCCCAAGAAAGCCAATGTAAGGAACACCGCTAACCAAGCGTTCCAGCGCCGCATCGCGCCGTTGTTTGATGACTTGAACGGGTTCGGGCTTGCGCATCACAAGTTTCCTCGTGGCTGTTCGATGGTAAAGGCCCCCGTTGCTGTAGCGACGGGGCGATCCGTATCCTCATCAGTTGCGGTGGCCCGCACAAAGGCAACACTTCGCGTCACATGATAACACTCTGCCCGAGCAACGATTTTCTGCCCTGGTGTCGCAGAACGCATATAATCGATCCGCAGATCGAGCGTTGCGGTCCCGCCCGGACAGGATGGATGGCTCATGACTGCTGCGCCGCTGCAGGTATCCATCAACGCTGAAACAGCCCCGCCATGAATGACACCAGTATCGGGATCGCCGATAAAACGTTCGTCATAGGGCATTTCGATCACCGCCATACCGTCGGAAAGCTTGGTCATATTCATCCCCAATGCTTTTGCATGGGGAAGCGACGCAATGAACTGATTTGCGATCTTGGTTTTTCTGTCTTGGTTCGGGTCGGACATGCAGCCTCCTATCCGGTGATAGGTGACTACATTGACTGCCAAGAGGCAAGAGCTGGTCGCAAGTTCACCCTTACGTCACCCCCTGTTGCCCGCCGGAATTTTTGCCCCTAGTGTTAGCCCCAATGGAGGCCCCCCTATGTCCGAAAACCGGATTTCATTCAAAGAAATGTGCGCGAAATTCGACGTCACTCCGCGAACCTTGCGGTACTACGAATATATCGAGCTGATTTCACCAGAGCGCGAAGGGAGATCCCGCTTCTACGGCCCAAGTGAGGTCGCGCGGATGGTTCTTATTCTTCGTGGACGCCGGTTCGGCTTTGCGCTCGAAGATATTCGCCAGTGGCTCGTGATGTACGAAAAAGAAGGGACCGATGCGCAGATGCGCAAATGGGTTGAGTTGGCAGATCGGCAGTTGGCCGAGCTGAGCGAACAGAAATCCCAGCTCGAACAAACGATGGAAGAACTTCAGGTGCTTCGCGATGAAACAGCCGCGAATCTTAGTGAGTGATTTGGTTCAGAACCACCCAAGGGGGAAAGGGACGCCGGTTTTCCCTCTTATTAAATTGCGCATGACGCCACGGAAACTTTCATGACCTTTCGTCACACCGGAATGTGACGCAGCGTTTCATTTACGTTCACGTAAACTAGACTTGTATGCTGAGGGGGTCCTGTCCGATTGCGAAGCTAATGCGCAACGCATGAGTGAGAAGGCATATGACTGAACTAACGAACGAGACCATGACCATCCGCGAGATGTGTGACGCCTACGACGTGACGCCCCGCACCTTGCGCTTTTATGAATCAAAGGAGCTGCTGTCTCCGATCCGCGAAGGACAGAAACGTCTGTTCACCAAACGTGACCGAGCTCGTCTGAAGCTCATTCTGCGTGGGAAGCGGTTCGGATTTTCGCTCGAAGAGCTGCGACAGCTTCTGGACCTGTACGAACTGAATGACCAGCAGGAAACGCAACTGCTGAAAACCTACGATGTGGCCAAGAAACATCTGGCCGAAATGGAAGAACAAAAGGCCGAGCTGGAAAAGGCCATCGACGATCTGAGACAACAGATCGAATGGGGACGCCAGCATCTGTCGAAACTACGCGCGGAACGGGTTGCCTAATCCCGACCGCTTTACGGAGGAGAGAAGAACACCATGCCCAGCTACACCGCCCCGACCAAAGATATTCAGTTCCTGCTGCATGACCTCCTGAAGGTCTCGGAACAGGATATCTCGGGATATGACGAGCTTGACCGAGATTTCACCGGTGCAGTTCTCGAAGAAGCCGGTAAGATTTCCTCTGAAATCCTCGCCCCGTTGAACCCTGTTGGTGATGTCGAAGGCTGTACCTTTGAAAATGGTGTCGTGCGCACGCCCAGCGGTTTCAAAGATGCCTTTGAGCAAATGAAAGAAGGCGGTTGGACCGCACTGGACTGCGATCCGGAATACGGCGGCCAAGGTCTCCCCTATCTGTTCGCTGCTGCAGTTCTTGAACCGTTCTCCTCGGCCAACATGGCGTTCAGCATGTATCAGGGCCTGACCCACGGTGCCTATTCGGCGATCCATGCCCACGCATCGGACGAGCTGAAACAGAAATTCCTGCCGAAAATGGTGTCCTGCGAATGGACCGGCACGATGAACCTGACCGAGCCGCAAGCCGGGTCCGATCTGGGTCTGATGCGTACCAAGGCAGAACCGCAGGACGACGGCAGCTACAAAATCACCGGCCAGAAGATTTTCATCTCGGCTGGCGATCACGACCTGTCGGGAAACGTCATTCACCTTGTACTGGCGAAAATCACCGGCGCACCGGAAGGCATCAAAGGTGTTTCGCTGTTCATCGTTCCCAAAATCATGGTCGATGACGAAGGTACCCTTGGCGAACGGAACGCTGTTTCGGTCGGCAAGATCGAAGAGAAAATGGGCATTCACGGCAACGCGACCTGCGTGATGAACTACGACGGGGCCACCGGCTACCTCGTTGGTGAAGCGCACAAAGGGATGCGCGCCATGTTCACCATGATGAACGAAGCCCGCATGGGCGTCGGCATCCAGGGCTATGCGCAGGCCGAAGCTGCCTATCAGAACGCCGTGATCTACGCCAAGGACCGCCTGCAGGGCCGCGCTGTGACCGGTGCCGAAAACCCCGACGGTCCCGCCGATCCGCTGATCGTACACCCCGATATTCGTCGCAACCTGATGGAACAAAAGAGCTTTATCGAAGGTGCGCGTGCTTTGTCGCTCTGGGGATCGAACCTGATCGACCGCGCCCATCGCAACGGTGACAAAGACGCCGACGGTCTGATTTCGCTCCTGACACCCGTCATCAAAGGTTTCCAGACCGACGTCGGGTTCAACATGGCGGTTCAGGCCCAGCAAGTCTATGGCGGCCACGGCTACATCGAAGAATGGGGCATGTCCCAATATGCGCGCGACGCCCGCATCGCCATGATCTACGAAGGCGCAAACGGCGTTCAGGCACTGGACCTCGTTGGCCGCAAACTGGCGCAGGACGGTGGCAAACACGTCATGGCCTTTTTTGAGATCGTCAAAGCCGAGTGCAAGGCACATGACGACGAGCGGATGAAACCGTTCACCGATGCGCTCAAGGTTGCCTCGAAACAGCTTCAGGCGGCGGGCATGTACTTCATGCAGAACGGCATGAAAAACCCGAACAACGCTCTGGCCGGATCGTATGATTTCATGCACCTGATGGGTCATGTCTGCCTTGGCCTGATGTGGACACGGATGGCGGCTGTCTC
>JBNKUW010000038.1:17327-18140 GCA_050298835.1 Marivivens sp. | reverse complement strand
TCGTTAGCGTATAAGCTCATATCAACCGCATAATCGTTTGCGGACGCAACGTAATGGCAAAGGCCGAGGACACTATGAGCAACGAACGCAGCCACGACGGCGATGTGAGCTTTATCCGCGCACTGGCGGAACTCCTGCGCGAAAACGACCTGACCGAATTGGAAGTCATCCGCGAATTTGGCGACAACGATAGCTTGAACGTCCGCGTGAGCCGTCAGCAGCAAGTGGTCCAGACGGTTTCCGTCCCCGCTGCAGCAGCACCCGCAGCAGCCCCTGCCCCCGCCGCAGCACCGGCAGCAGCACCCGCAGCATCGAACGAAGACCCTGCCGCGCATCCGGGCGCAGTGACATCGCCGATGGTTGGTACGGCCTATCTGTCGCCTGAACCCGGCGCAGCCCCCTTTGTGGCCGTCGGCCAAACCGTCAGCGAAGGCGATACCCTGCTGATCGTCGAAGCGATGAAAACCATGAACCAGATCCCGTCGCCGAAATCAGGCATGATCAAGCGTATTCTGGTCGAAGACGGCACCCCCGTCGAATTCGGCGCCCCTCTGGTTATCATCGAATAAGGCCTGACCCATGTTCGATAAAATCCTCATTGCGAACCGGGGCGAAATTGCCCTTCGGGTCGTGCGCGCTTGCCGCGAGATGGGCATCAAGTCTGTCGCAGTCCATTCGACCGCTGACTCTGACGCGATGCATGTCCGTATGGCAGACGAAGCGATCTGCATCGGACCGCCGTCTTCGGCGTCGTCCTACCTGAGCTTTCCGGCGATCATCTCTGCTTGCGAGATCACCGGCGCACAGGCCATC
>JBNKUW010000038.1:0-17317 GCA_050298835.1 Marivivens sp. | reverse complement strand
AAGGCGCACTACCTGCGCCACGCCGACGAGACGATCTGCATCGGGCCCGGGGTGTCCGGCGGCTCCTACCTGTCGATGCCGAACATCATCTCGGCGGCGGAGATCGCCGACGTCGACGCCATCCACCCGGGCTACGGCTTCTTGTCGGAAAACGCAGCCTTTGTGCAGGTGGTCGAAGATCACGGCCTGACCTTTATTGGTCCGTCCGCACAGCACATCCGAATGATGGGCGACAAAATCACCGCCAAAGAGACCGCAAAAGAGCTGGGTATTCCGGTTGTTCCGGGCTCTGAAGGGGGTGTGCCCGATCTGGAAACGGCCAAGAAGGCCGCGGCCGATATGGGTTATCCGGTCATCATCAAGGCAACCGCCGGTGGCGGTGGTCGCGGGATGAAAGTTGCGCTGAACGAAGGTGAAATCGAAACCGCGTTCCGTACCGCCCGTTCTGAAGCCAAAGCGGCCTTTGGTAACGACGAAGTCTATATGGAGAAATACCTCCAGAAACCGCGCCACATCGAAATTCAGGTGTTTGGCGACGGTCAAGGCGGTGGTGTCCACCTTGGGGAGCGCGATTGTTCCCTTCAGCGGCGTCACCAGAAGGTATTCGAAGAAGCCCCCGGTCCCTGCATCACCGAAGAGGAACGCAAGCGCATTGGTGAGATTTGTGCCAACGCGATTGCGAAAATGGGCTACTCGGGCGCGGGCACCATCGAATTCCTCTATGAGGATGGCGAGTTCTATTTCATCGAAATGAACACCCGTTTGCAGGTGGAACACCCTGTGACCGAAGGCATCTTTGGCATCGACCTTGTTCGTGAGTAGATCAATGTTGCCGCTGGTAACAAACTGTCGGTCACGCAGGACGACCTCAAGATCAACGGCCACGCAATCGAAGTCCGGATCAACGCAGAGCGTTTGCCGAACTTTACCCCCTGCCCCGGCAAGATCACCCAGTACCACGCCCCTGGCGGTTTGGGTGTGCGGATGGATTCAGCCCTTTATGACGGCTATTCGATCCCGCCTTACTATGACAGCCTCATTGGTAAGCTGATCGTTCACGGCAACACCCGTCAGGAAGCTCTGGCGCGTCTGAACCGTGCGTTGGGCGAGCTCATCGTTGACGGTGTCGATACGACTGTACCGCTGTTCCATGCCCTTCTGCAGGAGCCTGACGTACAGACAGGCAACTACAACATCCACTGGCTGGAAAAGTGGCTCGACGCGACATTCGAAAACTAATGAGACCGCGCCCCATTTCGGGGCGCGCTCTTTTTCTGCGACGCAACACAGCCTAGATTGGCCCTATGCGCGACGATCAACCCGAACTGACTCCGGACCTTTTGCTCCATGCATATTCTGCGGGAGTTTTTCCTATGTCCGAATCCCGTGACACCGATGAGGTGTTCTGGGTCGATCCTCGGATGCGCGGCGTGATCCCGATAAACGGTTTTCATATCTCGCGCTCTTTGGCCAAATCCATGCGTCGAGGCCGGTATCAGGTCACCTTTGACACCGCGTTCGATCAAGTCGTCGAAGGCTGCGCGGATCGGGAAGAAACATGGATCAACGACACGATTTTCGATCTCTATTGCGAACTCTTTGAAATGGGTTTCGCCCACTCGGTCGAGGTATGGGAGGGCGAAGAGCTGGTCGGTGGGAGCTACGGCGTTGCAATCGGCGGTGCATTCTTTGGCGAAAGCATGTTTTCACGCCGAACGGACACATCAAAAATGGCCTTGGCTTGGCTGATCGACAGGTTGCGCGATGGCGGGTTTACCCTGTTCGATACACAGTTTCTGACGCCCCACCTTGCCTCGCTCGGCGCAGAAGAAATTCCCCGTAAAGCGTACAGAGCGGCCCTAGCCAAAGCTTTGAATATTGAGGCGGATTTCAATCGGCAGGGCAGCGTTGCGTCCGCTCAGGACGTGATACAGCGCAACACCCAGACGTCATAGCGCGGATGCTCCATCGCGTTCAGCGCAGGGGCTGACGCCAGCATCCATCCGGAAAAGACCGGCGTTTCCTCATCCTGATAAACAATCGTGAGCTCTGCAAACGCATCGCCTGACGGGTTGTTTATCGGATACCGGCATTCACCCATGGTGATGCTCAGGTGATTGACCTGCGCGGTTTCACCAGCATCCATGACCAGATCGGTAGAATTACCGGTGATCTTGTCCAGAACCCTGATCTCACCCTGCTGCGCGTTTTCCACCTGCTGTGCAAATACAGGCGCCGCACACATCAGCAAAACTGGAACAAGTGTCCGGATCATTGTGCGCTATCCCCACTCCCCGAAACATACTTCAAAAGTAGGTTCATCAGGCTCACCGACCCTTGTGTATCAAGGATTTCGTCACCTGCGCCGTAGTTGTCATAGGACGCACCGGGAAGGATTTCGACGAAATTGCCGCCAAGGAGCCCTTCGGATGCGATAATCGCTGTGCTGTCATCGGGAACGGGGATTCCGTCGCGCATCGCCAGTACGGCTTTGGCGCGGAAGGTCTCTGTATCAAGGTCAATGCCCGCAACACGGCCAACCTTAACGCCAACCATGCGAACGTCTGTGCCGACGTTCACACCTTCGATAGACCGGAATGAAGCGGTGAGATCGTACCCGCCGCTACCGGAGGTCAGATCAGCGAACTTTGCAGCGTATCCAAGAAAACCCGCAGCAACGACGAGAACCGCCGCACCAACAATCGTTTCGGTGGTGTGAGATGTCATCGGGCAGGTCCCTTATTCAGGCTGCCATGCCTCGTAGTCGCTGCGATCCGCAGGCTGAACCCGACGGATGGACCCAGCAGGCGCATAAGCAGCAACGGTACCGGTCAGGTTTTCCTGATGCGGCTTTTCCCAAGACTTGTGAACAAGCGGCTTTTCGGACGGCGTTTCATCCCACGAGCGGTGCAGCCAGCCATGCCATTCGGGGCTGATGCGCGATGCTTCGATCTCACCGTTGAAGATCACCCAGCGGCGGGAATCATCACTGGTTTTGTAGTAGACGTTGCCCTGTTCGTCCTCGCCTACTTTGACGCCCTTGCGCCAAGTAAACAATTGGGTGCCAATGGTTTGACCATCCCACCATGTCAGGACTCGTTTGATCGCGTTCACAAGGCCCATGGACCGCTCCTCTAAATCGTCATCCGCGTTATGTCTTAAAGGCGGGCAAAGGTCCAGACCCGCCCGCCAGACAGGCGGAAATTAACCAGCCAATGCAGTTACTTCGATCTCGATCCGGTATTTCGGATCAATCAGACCGGCCTGAACCATCGTCGCTGCCGGAGGATTGGCGCCGAAAGCCTCTCGCAATACCGGCCAGCAGGGTTCAAACTCTGCCGCATCGGGCAGGTAGTAATTGACGCGCACGGTCTTGCTCAGATCGCTACCTGCTTCTTTCAGAGCGTTTGAGATCACGTCGAGCGCTGATTTACACTGGGAAACCACATCGTCGCCCTGCCCGACAGTGCCCGCCACATAGACAAACCCGCCCGCAACGACAGCACGGCAATAACCGATTTTTTCTTCGAACGGGCCGCCGGAAAATACACGTTTCATGGTCATCTGAAATTCCCTCTTTTCCCAGCGATTTGCCTCAGGATCAGCGCTCCGTCCAGAAAAGAATTTGCGAGCACCCAAGAAAAAACCGCCCCGAAGGGCGGTTCTGAATTAGCTTGCGCTGGCTTTTTCGTCTTTCGCCTCATCGGCGTAGATGATGAGCGGTTTGGCATCCGGTCCGACCGCCTCTTCGTTGACGACCACTTCGGAGACATTCTCCATCCCCGGCAGATCGAACATCGTATCCAGCAGGATATCTTCTAGGATCGACCGTAGGCCACGGGCACCGGTTTTCCGTTCGATCGCGCGCTTGGCAATCGCTTCGAGTGCGTCATCGGTGAACTTGAGCTCAACACCTTCGATTTCGAACAGTTTCTGGTATTGTTTGACCAGAGCGTTTTTCGGCTGCGTCAGGATGATGATCAATGCGTCGGCATCCAGATCCGTCAGCGTCGCAATCACCGGCAGACGACCGACAAATTCGGGGATAAGACCGAATTTCAGCAGGTCTTCAGGTTCCAGATCGCTAAAGATTTCGCCTACGCCGCGGCTGTCTTCTTCGCGGACGTCGGCACCAAAGCCCATCGCGCTGCCTTTGCCACGCTGGGCAATGATCTTGTCCAGACCGGCAAATGCACCACCACAGATGAACAGGATGTTCGTTGTGTCCACCTGCAGGAATTCCTGCTGCGGATGCTTGCGGCCGCCCTGCGGCGGAACGCTGGCAACGGTGCCTTCCATGATCTTCAAAAGCGCTTGCTGCACGCCCTCGCCCGATACGTCACGGGTGATCGAGGGGTTGTCGGACTTGCGCGTGATCTTATCGACCTCATCGATATAGACGATGCCACGCTGAGCACGTTCGACATTGTATTCGCTGGCCTGAAGCAGTTTGAGGATGATGTTTTCAACATCTTCGCCAACATAACCGGCTTCGGTCAGAGTGGTGGCATCAGCCATCGTGAACGGCACATCAAGGATGCGGGCCAATGTCTGCGCCAGAAGCGTTTTACCGCAACCGGTCGGGCCGATCAGCATGATATTGGATTTCGCCAGTTCGATCTCATTGCCTTTGGAGGAATGATGCAGGCGCTTGTAGTGGTTATGTACAGCGACCGACAGAACCCGCTTTGCATGTTCCTGACCGATAACGTAATCGTCCAGAACCTCGCAGATTTCGCGCGGGGTCGGCACACCTTCGGTTGCCTTCAAACCGGTCGTTTTCGTCTCTTCACGGATGATATCCATGCCGAGTTCGACACATTCGTCACAGATGAACACTGTGGGGCCTGCGATCAGCTTGCGCACCTCATGCTGGCTCTTTCCGCAGAAACTGCAGTAGAGGGTGTTTTTGCTATCGCTGCCTGTGGTATTCGCCATTGTGGTCCTCTGGGCGTCTGGTCGTCAGTAAAATCGTCAGTCGTCGGTTTGTGCCCCTACCTCCCAAGACTATGGCAGGTAGGAACGGTCCACAACGTCAAAAAACCGTTATTGTCACAAAGCTATTAATCTTCGGCTTCGGAACGGCTTTCGAGAATCTCGTCGATGTGGCCCCAGTCTTTGGCCTCTTGCGGAGACATGAAATTGTCCCGCTCAAGCGCTTTTTCGACTGCTTTGATGGTTTGACCCGTGTGCTTTACATACAGTTTATAAAGCTGTTCGCGGATCTTTTGGGTTTCCTGCGCGTGGATCATGATATCCGTCGCCTGACCCTGATACCCGCCTGACGGCTGGTGCACCATGATACGGGCGTTCGGCAGGGCAAAGCGCATGCCTTTCTCACCAGCCATCGACAGCACAGAGCCCATCGATGCGGCCTGACCGACAACCAACGTGGAAACCTTCGGACGGATGTACTGCATGGTGTCGTAGATCGACAGACCTGCGGTCACAACGCCGCCCGGGCTGTTGATATACATGCTGATTTCTTTCTTCGGGTTTTCCGATTCCAGAAACAGAAGCTGCGCAACGATCAACTGCGCCATGCCATCATGTACGGGGCCGTTTACAAAAATGATCCGTTCTTTGAGCAGTCGGGAAAAGATGTCGTAGGCACGTTCGCCGCGCGCGGTCTGTTCCACAACCATCGGCACAAGGTTGGCGTAGGTCTCGATCGGGTCTCTCATAGTCTCTGCCTCGAATTAGGGACGCGCACGTCGTATAATCGCAAATTACAAACAGAGTCTTAGTTTGCCGTTACGGTGGCTTCAAGCCCGCCTGCCCTAATGGCACCACCTTTGTTCGGAATTTCTTTGGCCTTCAGTTAACCTGCCCGAAAACCGCGGAGTAAATTCTACGGCTCGCGCAGGGCTTCTTGTCCGCGATAGAGGGGCTTGGTCAGATACTGGAGAACCGTCTTTTCGCCGGTGTGAAGTTCGACCGTTGCCTGCATACCGGGGCGAATCTCGATTTCGCGCTGGCGATCACTGAGGTTTGTCAGGTCCACACGCAGCGTGACCTTGTAATGCGGATCGCCATCCACCCGACGGTCATCCTTGAAGGTGTCAGCGGAAATGAAATCGACGGTCGCCTGCAAGGTGCCATAGACGGTGTAGTCGTAGGCAGACAGTTTGATTGTCGCCTCTTGTCCGGTGCGAACACTTGCGATGTCTTCGGGCGGAACATGCGCTTCGACAAACAGTTCGTCATCGAGCGGGATAATCTGGAAAATTTCTTCACCGGGGCGGATCACGCCACCGATGGTCGTCACACCCAGATTATTCACGATGCCGCGCATGGGCGCCGTAATGACCGTCCGGTTCAATTGATCCTGCGCCAGACGCAAATCCTGCGTCAGCGTCGATAGCGCTTGCAAGGTTTCGGAATATTCATTCGCGCGGGCCAGATCCATGCCTGTGACCACATCGTTGTAGCGGTTCTGCGCGTCGGAATGGGCTTTGCGGGCATTCGTCACTTCAAACAGGGCGACGATATTACGGGCGTACATGTCTTCCATTGAGGTCAGTTCGGTCTGGGTTTCCCTCAGAACCGCACCGGCGCCTTCAACTTTGCTTTGGTAATCGGCCTGACGGGCGGCCAGCAGGGAACGCTCCGAAGCAACAATGCTCGGACTGTAATTTTCGATAAGCGGATCAATGTCAAAGGTGCTCTGCCCTGCCATTTCGGCTTCTAGGCGAACACGACGAATCTCTGCAGCGACCAACTGGTCGGAGAGATCATCCACACGTGTCTGGAACTGGGTGCCACGCAGACGGGCCATGATCTGTCCCGGTTCAACGATGTCACCTTCGCTCACCATCATTTCTGCCAGAATCCCTCCTTCGAGGTTCTGAACGATCTGCGGTCGGGCGCCCGAGATGACCTCTCCGTCAGCGCGGACGATTTCATCGATCCACGCAAATTTGGCCCAGAGAACGAACAAGAGCACCGTCGCACCGACGATCCAGATAATCATACTCGACGATTTGAGGCCGCTTTCGAATTCTGCATCAACCGTTGCCATCAGCCAGCTACCTTCTTGTTGCGCAGATGGGCGAGGACTTCGTCCCGCGGGCCATCAACGGCCAGTCGGCCGTTTTGCAGGATCACCGTCCGCCCCGTCAGTTGCAGGATCGGCAGACGGTGCGTTGCGATGATTGCTGTCCGCTGACCCAGCCAATGGTCGAGCCGCGAAACGAGCGTTTGTTCCAAGGTTTGATCGAGCGCCGCTGTCGGTTCGTCCAACAGACAAACCTTGGGGTCCTGCAACCAGAGCCGTGCCCAGCCGATGGACTGGCGTTGACCAACGGACAGCCCCTGACCTGCGTCAGAGATCGGCATATCCAACCCTTTGGGATGGCTACGCACAAACTGTCCCAGCCCCGCGAAATCGAGCGATTTGAGCAACCGTTCGTCGTCACGTTCCAGCATCGTCATATTGAGGTTGTCACGGAGTGTACCTGCGAACAGGCGCACCTCTTGGCTCAGATATCCAATATGACGACGCAGGTCGCGCGGCATGATCTGGGCCATATCCACGCCATCAAGCATCACACGACCAGAGGTCGGCGGATAGAGACCGGAAAGGATTTTGAGCAGAGTCGATTTGCCTGATCCATTGGCGCCAAGGATCGCAATCCGCTGGCCGGATTCGATTTTCAGACCGGAAAGATCGACCACGCGGTCGCTTTCTTCGTCGTATTTGAAGATCAAATCACGGAGTTCGAAGGCCCCGTCGATATGGTCCCGACGCAGATAGCTGCGGTTTTCGTCCGTGTCCTGAGCGGACTCTGCAACCGTATCGAGCGCATCAAGCGCGGCCTTCACATTCGACCAACGCGCCATGGTCGCAGCAAGCTGCGTCAGGGGGCCGAGTGTCCGCGAAGTGAGAATGCCGACCGCAATGATCGTACCGACGGTAAACTGGCCGGTGAACACCATGAAAGTGCCAGTCACAACAGCGGCAACATAGGTTGCTTGCTGAACGCCTTGGCTCCAGAACGTGAGGGTGGAGGCCAGTTTGCGCTGTTCGCTGGTGGCGAGCGAATTCAGCGCAGACAATTCCGTCCACTGGCGGCGAAAGCGGTCTTCGCCACGGGTCGCTTTGATCGTGTCGCTTTCATAGACGATTTCGTGCAGCAGGCGGGATGCCTTCGTGCTCGCCCCTTGAGTCTGACGGGTGAGCGCAATCATTTTCCGCTGGAGAAAGAAGCTCGGCAGAACCATGAGCAGACCGCCGACGAAAAGAACCCACACAACATTGCCACCGATCGAAGCAACGAGCGCAAGGAACAACACGATGAACGGAAGGTCCGTCAACGTGCCTATCGTGGAGGCGGTAAAGAATTCGCGGATCGTCCCGAATTCACGCACAGCCGAGAACGTTTGTGACGGAGAGTTTCCGGAGCCCGCCCGCATACCGAGGATTTTATCGACCAGAACCTGCTGGACCTTCATTTCGATCTGCCGACCGGCACCGTCCATCAAACGTGCCCGTGCAATACGGAGGAACGCTTCGAGGATCATGGCAAGACCGGCACCGATAGCCAGAACCCAAAGCGTAGCGACCGACTGATGCGGGATCACACGGTCATAAACCTGCAACGAAAACAAAGCGATCGCGACAGCAAGGAGGTTTGCTACGAATGACCCCAGCGCTACCTCGGCCACGTGACGGCGGAATTTCTTTAGCTCGCCCCAGAACCAGTGCGAGGATTTTCCCTTGGTCGCGTGGCGGCGGGAAAGTTCGCTGACCTCTACGTCCGCGCGAACAATTGTTCCTGTGAAAACCGGCATGAAATCCGACAGCATGACCTCTGCGCGGTTCCCGGCGCATGTGGTGTCATAGACAAAGAACGTATTGCCCTGCTGTTCGAGTACCAGAACAATCTGGCCCGAAGTCATTTCAGCCAAGGCAGGCCAGAGATTGGCAACCGGCGTTTTCACCTGTTTAACGGTCGCCACAAGGCCGGAGTCAGACAGGGCCCGTGCAATCGAGGTCGCTGAGATACTGTCGTCTGCGGCTTCGCCAACGATCTGTTCCAGCAGGTCAGCGCGGATTACATCTACCCCCAGAAGCCCTGCATAGGTCGCGGCCAGATCGGCGCGGGCACGGGCACGCGGACTGAACCGGTCTTCGTAATCCGCAAGCTTGGCGGTTTCTTCCACCTTTGTTTCCGTGGTCAGGCGTGTGACCTTTCCACCGCGTTTTGCATTGATGTCAAATGCCAGTACTGGGCCGCTCATATGCGATCTCCGTCAACCAGAACACCACGGATCGCTGCAATCTGCAGCTCGACCTTGGCGATTTCATATTGAATGACCACGGCGTCCCTTTCGGTCCGTACCTTGGTCTCGAAGACGCCCACCACGTCATTCACTGTGCGCTGCCCTTCGCGAAGTTGGGCAGCGAAAATATCATAATTTGCAGCGGCTTGGGATGCGATGCTACGGGCTTCGCCCATCTGCCGCTGAAGCCCCGCCAGATCGGATTCGAGCGACCGCAAACGCCGGTTGGTATCTTCGGTCACCTGACCGACCCGCGCTTCGGCGGCGGCCTCTTGTGCGTCGATTGCACGGCGTGCGGCACCGGTTCCAAAGCCCAAGCCGTTCTGGATACCAAGGCCGAGGCCAAAGTCAGCCCCCTGACCAGTCACCTGCCCTGTCGCAGTCACACCAGGAAGGAATCCGGCCCGCTCGGCGCGCGCAGCGGCGATGCTGCGCTGGCTTTCAGCTTCGGCTTTGACTACTGACAGCGGTTTACTGGCACCAGTCCCGCCAAATGCGCTCATTCCCGACACATCATCCAAGGGTCGGGAGGCCATCGCGTTCAATTCGGCCATAGCGCTTGCCGCCGCTTCCTGATCGGAACGGAGTTGCGAACGCATTTGCGCCAGTTTCTGTTCGACGATCTGCAGGTCTGCCGGATTAGACACACCGCCACGAACCCGTTCGCGCATCACATAGGCAAAGTATTCCATCCGCTCCATCGCGGCTTCGTTGACGCGCGCACGATCTGTCATTGCCTGCGCGGTCACATAAAGTTCGAGCGCCTCAAGCACGCGTTCGTTGGTGTCTTGCGCAAGGTTTACGGCGGCAACTTCGACGTCCGCAGCGGCATAGTCCCGTTCTGCGCGGCGACGACCGTTATCAAACACGGCTTGCTCAACGACCATTCCGGCAATCACAGACCCGAGCGAGGTGAGGCTCACCTGCGGGCCGATAGAGGGCAACCAGTTGGAGGCTGCCGCTTCGGCCCGCAGACGGGCGGCCCGCAAATCGGCTTCTGCCGCGCGGGAATTCGCATCAAGAACGGCGTCAGCAACAGTAGACAACGGCCCTTCAGGCAGGATCGACTGACGCGCCAGAAGGCCGGAGATAACCGCAGACTGTTCGCCGTTCTCCATTTCCGGGCTAAGGACTGCGTCCGGCTCGGCCGTCGTGTCCGAAGTTCCGAGGAAATTGAACGCGGAGCGGGACACGCTCAGGCCTTCGCCCAAGCCGGTATCCATGCAACCCGACAAGGTTGTGCCGAGCGCAAACGCAGCCATCACCCCCCAGATTGAATTCGTCCCACTCACCGACTGCCTCTTTTGTCTATTATTTTCAGGCAAGTCAGGGCCGCAATTCATGCGGCCCTACCCCAATCAAATTACAACGCTGATATCTTCGTTGATGAGGATCGTCCCATCGTCACCAAGCGTGTAGATATTGTAGGTTGCCCCATCGACATCGCGTGTGGTGCCTGTGTCCTGAGCACCGGAAATCGTGACCGTATCGTCCGCACCACCAAGGATCGTGAGTTCACCAAGGCCGCCGGTCAGATCGGTGATATCCTGCGCCGAAAGCTCCAGTTCACTGTTTTCAGCGAATTGCAGATCAATCGAGCGAATGTCGAACCCGTCAAGGCCGGTATTGTCGATATTGACGATGTTGGTCCCTGCCTCATCCAAAACAAAGAGGGTCGAGGTTTCGTTGCCAGCCGCATCCGTAGACGCCAGAACCAACTGAGATCCGTCCGGTACAGCCTGATCGAAGTAGAGATCGACTTCGTTGTAGCGGCTATCTTGAACAGCTTCGACAGTCAGGTTTGAAACCGACCCGTCGGTATCCACCTCAAACACCTGCAAGGAAGTGTCTTCGTCTGCGATGCCGATGGAGCGTAGCCCGTCACGTCCCTGATCGAGCGATGTCACAACCGGTGCATCCGGTCCGAGGGTATCGATATCAACGGTGCTGACTTCTGTACGGGTGTTGCCGTACATGTCGGTCGCCTTGATCGAAACGTCAGCAGTGTATTCACCACTTGCGATTTCGTCCGCACCGTAATCGACAGTCCAGTTTCCGTTAGCATCAACCGTTGCAACGCGGGCAATTCCGTCAAAGGTGACAATCACGGTCGAGCCGGGCTCTACCTGCCCCGTAAGGGTGATGCCGTCAGCCAGTTCATTGCCGTTGATGACGTTGTCGGATTCAACCGGATCGCCGGTGAGTTTGTTCACGATCGTATCGACGTGAACCGTGTCGGTGATGGTCGAAACGTTCCCTGCCGGGTCGGTTGCCCGCGCGGTAACAGTCGCGTCGTATTCGCCGCCACGAACCTCACTAGAGTTGTAGTTTACGGTCCAGTTACCATCGTTACCTGCGGTGACTGTTTTGGACACGCCACCAAAGGTGACGACAACAGTCGATCCCGGTTCAACCGTACCCGAAACAGCAAAGCCATCAGCGGCTTCTGCACCGTTCACGATCCCGTCGCCTTCGATCTGCACACCTGAGAACGCGTAGTTATCTACATGTGTGTCGATCTGAACCGTATCGCTGACGGTCTTGCTGTTTCCGGCGCTGTCGGTGATCGACGCGGTAATATCAGCCTCATAGGTGCCTGCAGGGACCTCGGAAGTCAGGAAGGTCGAAGACCAGCTACCGTCCGCGCCTGCAATAACCTGATGGCTCGCCGCGCCCAAGGTGACCGTTACAGCCAAGCCCGGCGTTGCCGTACCGCTGATAACCACACCATCTGCAACTTCGACAGCGTTGACAACGTCGTCAATCTCGATCGGATCAGAGGACAGTGCAACATCGCCCACGACCGTATCCACATGCACGGTTTCGGTGATCGCGCTAGTGTTCCCTGCCGCGTCTGTCGCTGTGATGACAAGCTGGCTCGTGTATTCGCCTGTCGGAAGGCTACCGGCCGGATAGGTCACGCTCCATTCACCGCTGGCGGTGACAGTGGCGGCCATGGTTACTCCGGCAAGGCTGACAGAAACGGTCGAACCCGGTTCAACCATGCCGCTGGCCGAAATCGCCTGCGCTTGTTCTTGGACGTTTACATACCCATCGCCACCAATCTGACCCGAGGTATGGGTCAACGTGTTGACGTAGGTATCGATTGCGACGGTGCCGCTGGTGGTTTCGGTGTTTCCAGCGCCGTCGGTCGAAATCGCCGTTACCGTCGCATCGAGCTCTCCCGAGGGGAGTTCGCCCGCCGTCCAGCTTGCGCTCCAGTTTCCGTTTCCATCCGCAGTCACTGTGCGGGTGTAACCGTTCAGGGTGACATCAACGCTCGCCCCTGCTTCGGAGGTGCCGTTGAGCGTCAGGCCATCAGCAGCCTCGGCGCCATTGACGATGCCATCCGTTTCGACATTGGCCGTGTCGATAGAGAGGTTCATCTCTGTATCGATCATCACAGTGCCGGTTGACGTCGCAACGTTGCCAGCAGCGTCAACAGATACTGCCGTCACATCTGCTTCGTAGGTGCCGCTTTCGATGTCCGAAGACGCAAAAGTCGCGCTCCAGTTTCCGTTTGCGTCCGCAGTGACCGTATGCGTAACAAGACCGATGGTCACATCCACCGACGCCCCCGCAGGAGCCGTCCCCTTCACATCAAAACCAGCCTGATATTCGGATGCGTTCACCGTTCCGTTTCCGCCAATGGTCGACGTTGCCATCGTCAGCGAATGTTCGGTGTCGATGACGACAATGCCAGAGGTTTCAGCGACGTTACCGTAGGCGTCGGTCGCTTCGACATTTACGGTCAGGTCGTATTCTCCGGTAGCAATCGCACCGTCCGGCAACGACAACGTCCATGTTTCCCCGTCGACGGTTGCTTCATAGGCCATGCCGCCCACAGTTACCATGACAGTGGAACCGGCCTCGACCGTGCCGGTCAGGGTTACACCGCCGTCAAGTTCGACCGCGTTCACAACACCGTCGCCGCCTGTGGTTTCATCCAACGTAACCGAAGCGACCGTATCAAAGGTCAGCGTAACGGTTGTGGTTTCGGTGTTTGTACCATCGGTGATCGTTACCGTGGCATCAGTCGTGTATTCGCCACCATCCAGAACGCCAGGTTCAAAGGTAACGGTCCAGTTGCCGTTTTCATCCACGGTGGTGGTTTCGGTGTTTCCGTCGACAGTGACAGTCACGGTGCCACCGACGGTGCCTGTACCACCGATTTCGACACCATCAGACATGTCGGTTGTATCAACAACGACACCCTCTTCTGCCGCACCGGTGGTCGCTTCGACCATCACACCGGAAGAGCCGCCGCCATCAGCAAGCAGCGTCGTCCCGAGAAGTGCTGCCGCACCAAGACCGGCACCCGACGCACCGACTGCGCCGATCCCGCTCAACAACGGAGCAGCGAGCATGCCAACACCGTCATCGGCGGGAGCTGCTTCATAAACTTCGCTATAGCCTGCAAGCTGGATGTCTGACCCTTCGAGGAAGAACAGATCGTCGTTCGGGCTCCACTTACCGAAGGCTTCGGCTTCGTTGTAGCTCGCATAGTAGACGCCGTTTTCAGCAGCAGTCAGATCGACCTGCGCGAGAACACCGCCAGAGGACAAATACAGATCGTTTTCGGGAATTCCATCGGGGGTAAAGAACCCCTCGATCATAATGACACGACCATCAATCAGCGTCACCAAAAGCGCCTGACCTTGACGCGCATAAGACACCACCTGCGCCCGCGCGAGGTTCAGGGAGATATCTTCATCAACTGTTGCAATAATGGATGCGGGAGCACCCTCCCCAGCTACGTTACCGTGCTGAACATTGCCCGCAGAATCACGGACCACGAAATTAATCGCCGACATACTTACTACTCCGCCTCGGATTGTCGGACTGTTTGATTTTTTTGTCCGACTATTCTTTTGCGGTGACACTACCCAAAAGAGGCATATGTTTCTAGTGGTTTTTTTTCACAAAGGCGCAATTTATTGTATCTGGGCGCTTTTCTAGGGGGCCCTTGTTGAAATTGCGACATTGAGGACACAGCCCAAAAGCACGAGGTATGACGATATATAGAGCCACATGAGCATCGCAACGACAGCCCCGAGCGATCCGTAGAGATCAGCGTACCGTCCGAAGTTCGCCAGATAGTAGGAAAACGCGAAAGACGCTGCGAACCAAAGCACCACTGCAAATACCGCCCCGACGGAAATCAATCCGCTAAAGGGCGTACGGCCAGTGTTCGGCCCGTATCGATAGAGGATACCCAGCGCCGAAAAGAGGACGAACAGAACCACGCCCCAGCGAATGACTTCAATCGTACCGCTCCAACTTCCGGCCAAAGGAACAAACGCAAGCACGATCGGTGCGACGACGACCAAGGCCAAGGCAATCAACGCCACCCCGACAAGCGCGAGCGTCAAAAGAAACGCAGTCACAAAATGCCACAATCCGTGGCGAGGCTTGACCCCGTTGATCGCGTTCAGCCCCCTTACCAATGCCCCGACACCCGCGCGTGCAGAATACAGCGCAATCCCCAAAGACAGGATCGATGCCCAGCCTAATGTCACAGGAGGAGCTGCAAGGAGCCGGGAAACCTGCGCCTCGAACAGGTCAAATACGTCTTTCGGGATCATATCCTGCATCAGCGCAAGCTGATCGGCGATGACCGCAGGATCGGCAACAAGTCCGAAGATCGCAATCGACGCCGCAAGCGCCGGAAAAATCGAAAAAACACCGTAGAACGCGACCCCAGCCGAGATCAGGTCCAGATCGTTCGCGGCCCAAACCTTGCGGAAGGCCCGAAGCACTGACATTGTTTTGTAAAAAGGTGACCGGTCCATAGCCGACAGACTGTCGCGGGCTTTGTCAGGTTGCAAGAACAAGAATCCTTTACCCGCATGGGCTTGGGACAAAAATCAGGGCAGTTTTCGATGGGGTATTCGACAGATTTGACAGACAAGGTGAACCTTGTTCTCACCGAAATCGAGGCGCGGCGTGAACACCAGAACCGGCTTTTGGTCGCCATTACCGGTGCGCCCGCATCTGGGAAAAGCACGCTATCGGCGGAACTCCTCCGACGGTTGGGGCTTAAGAAGATTTCTGCCGTGGTCGTTCCGATGGACGGTTTCCATCTGGATAACTCGATTTTGGACGAAATGGGGATGCGTGCCCGCAAAGGATCACCCGAAACCTTCGATTCCGACGGGTTTATCCAGATGATACGCCGCATCCGCGACCGCCGTCCGGTTTATTACCCCGAATTCGACCGGACCCGCGACATTGCTATCGCCGGCAAAGGTCTCGTTCCAGCCGATTGCGAGGTCATCATCGTCGAAGGCAACTACCTGATGTTTGACGAAACACCTTGGAGAGAGCTCGCACCGCTCTGGGATCTGACCATCCGCTGGGAAATCGCCCTGCCCCAGCTTCGTGCTCGCCTGATACAAAGGTGGCTGTCACTCAATCATTCGCGCACAAATGCGATCCGCAAGGTCGAAGGGAACGACATCCCGAACGCCGAGCGTGTCATCAATGCGGCCCTGCCCTGTGATATTTCCCTCAAAGCGAATGGAACGGACTAATCTATGGTTGTCCAATCCGACGAAACTAACTTAGCCTGTAGTCTACCAAGACCACAGTTCCAAAGGACGGCTATGACTATGACGAAAGTTTCCACCTCTCCGATCGAAGGCCAGAAACCGGGGACCAGTGGTCTGCGAAAGAAAACCCGCGTCTTCATGGCTCCGCATTTTCTGGAGAACTATGTTCAGTCGATCTTTGACGGGATCGGAGGTGTTGATGGCAAAACTCTGGTCGTCGGTGGTGACGGGCGTTATTTCAACGACCGCGCAATTCAGGTGATCCTGCGCATGGCTGCGGCAGGGAATGCGGCCAAATGCATCGTCGGGCAAAACGGCATTCTGTCCACTCCAGCGGCATCGAACCTGATCCGCAAACGGGGCACGGATGGTGGACTGATCCTGTCAGCCAGCCATAACCCCGGTGGAGAGGACGAGGATTTCGGCCTGAAATACAATGGCCCAAACGGCGGTCCGGCATCCGAGGGTGTGACCGACAAAATCTACGCTCGTACAAAAGAGATCACCGAATACTACATCGTTGAAGCGCAAGACGTGGACCTATCCGCCCTTGGAACGACCAACTTGGCCGGAATGGAGGTCGAGGTCATTGATCCAGTTGCCGACTACGCAGCGCTCATGGAGGAATTGTTCGATTTCGACGCGATCCGCGGCTTGTTCGTCGGGGGCTTTTCGATCTGTTTCGATGCAATGCACGCAGTGACAGGACCATACGCAGTCGAAATTCTGGAAAAGCGTTTAGGCGCGAATGCGGGTAGTGTCCGCAACGGAACGCCCCTGCCCGACTTTGGCGGCGGCCACCCTGACCCGAACCCGATCTGGGCTCATGACCTGATGGACACCATGATGGCGGCAGATGCACCGGATTTCGGTGCTGCATCCGACGGGGATGGCGACCGGAATATGATCGTCGGGGCGGGTGAATACGTCAGCCCCTCTGACAGTCTGGCAATCCTTGCGGCGAACGCGCATCTCGCTCCGGCCTATAGCAAAGGCTTGGCAGGTGTGGCGCGATCCATGCCGACTTCGGCCGCCGTAGATCGCGTTGCCGCGAAAAAAGGGATCGAGTGTTTTGAAACCCCGACCGGCTGGAAGTTCTTTGGAAACCTGTTGGACGCTGGCCGCGCGACGCTTTGCGGTGAAGAAAGCGCGGGCACCGGATCAGACCATGTTCGGGAAAAAGACGGCCTTTGGGCTGTTCTGCTTTGGCTGAACATTTTGGCCGTAACAGGAAAAACGGTCTCTGAGTTGATGGCAGATCACTGGGCAGAATACGGACGAAACTACTATAGCCGTCATGACTATGAAGGGGTCGATGCCGAGGCCGCGAATGGTCTGATGGATGCGGTGCGCGGGGACGGTACGTTCAGGTCCCAGGAGACCCGCCTGGGCTTTGCGCTCAGCCGTGCTAGGGACCGGGTGTTCGGCGGCCTTTGCATCACCCGGGTCATGAAACACGGCAAGCACAAAGGCGGAGCCTG
>JBNKUW010000037.1:0-18445 GCA_050298835.1 Marivivens sp. | reverse complement strand
GCCGCGCGAACGAAATTCCGGTTTTTGAAAAGAACTACTCCTTGGTTGAGACCTACAGTGCAGATGAGGCGTTCCTGACCGGAACATTTGGCGCCCAAACTCCGGTAGGAGAGATTGACGGCCGCAAGATCGGTTCTGGACAACTGGGACCGATGACCGAGCGGATACGTGGTCTTTATAAAGCGATGATCGAAAGGGGCGTCTGATGCGAATAGCTATGTGGTCGGGGCCGCGGAATCTGTCGACGGCGATGATGTACTCTTTTGGACACCGTTCCGATTTCGCCGTCGTGGACGAGCCATTCTACGCAGCTTATCTGACGCAAACCGGATTGATGCACCCGATGCGAGACGAGGTTATCGCCTCTCAATCGACTGATCCGCAGACGGTTGTTTCTGAACTATTAGACTCTATTCCAGCCGAAAAGCCGCACTTTTATCAGAAACACATGTGCCAACATATGTTGCCAGACATCCCGCGGGACTGGATTTCGCGGGTAAAGAATGTCTTTCTTTTACGCCACCCCGCACGGGTCATTGCGAGTTTTTCAAAGAAGTATCCGGACCTGACCTTGGCAGATATCGGGTTTACCCAGCAGACCGAACTGTTTGACCAACTGACGGCGTCAGGACAGACACCGATCGTGATCGATAGTCACGATATTCGCGAAAATCCCGAAGCGATGTTGCGCACTCTTTGCGATGCGCTTGAGCTCCCTTGGGACAAAGCAATGCTGTCATGGGACGCGGGAGGTCATCCTGCGGACGGTGTTTGGGCCAAGGTCTGGTATGATGCGGTGCACCGATCCACAGGCTTTGCCGGTCCTGAGGGACCATTGCCCGAGGTTGACGATCACCATAGGTCGCTGCTCGAAGCTGCCATGCCGCATCACGAGCGATTAGAGGCGATCAAGCTGCGTCCCTAGCCCAGTAACTTACCAAGCTTCATCGCGATAGCGGGATTTCCCGATACCTTGAGTTTGCCCAGAGCAAGCCCCGTCATCGGGTTCAATTTGCCGCTGAGCAACTTGGACAAGTTTTCGGTGCTGATCCGGATGGTGCAATCGGCGTCCTCGTCGTTTGTCAGAACACCTTCGGGTGTCAGCATGATCATGCCGTCACGACCGCAATCGAATTTGAGCCTGTCGGAAAAGGATACCTTCTCCATACCGCGTTTCATCAATTCGACGATTTCAGAAAAAGTCATGGCCGCCCCCTATTTGCCTGACAACGGCTAGGGGGCGGCCATGAAAATAACAACTGAAACGCTGCGTCAGCCTTTGACGCGCTTGTTCCGTGTTGCCAGCAGCTTCAGGCGCAGGGCGTTCAATTGGATGAACCCTGCGGCATCTTTCTGGTCGTAGGCGCCTGCATCATCTTCGAAGGTCACGTGGGCTTCGGAGTAGAGGCTGTGATCGGACCAGCGGCCAACAGTGAATGCGGAACCCTTATAGAGTTTCAGGCGAACGGTACCGGTGACGTGCTCTTGGCTCTTGTCGATGGCGGCTTGCAGCATCTCACGTTCGGGCGAATACCAGAATCCGTTGTAGATCAGCTCTGCATAGCGCGGCATCAAGCTGTCTTTGAGGTGGCCAGCGCCGGAATCGAGCGTGATCTGTTCGATGCCGCGGTGCGCTTCGAGAAGGATCGTACCGCCCGGAGTTTCGTAGATGCCGCGGGACTTCATACCGACGAAACGGTTCTCAACAAAGTCGAGGCGGCCAATGCCATGCTTGCGGCCGTATTCGTTCAGAGCGGTCAGGATCGTTGCGGGCGACATTGCTTCGCCATTGATCGCAACTGCGTCACCCTTTTCAAAGGTGATTTCGATGAATTCCGGTTCATTCGGCGCATCTTCGGGCGCAACGGTGCGCTGGAAGACGTAATCTGGTGCCATGTCTGCCGGATCTTCGAGAACTTTACCTTCGGAGGACGTGTGCAGCAGGTTCGCATCGACCGAGAACGGAGCCTCGCCACGTTTGTCTTTTGCGATCGGAATTTGGTTCTGTTCTGCGAACTCAAGCAGTTTGGTCCGCGAGGACAAGTCCCATTCACGCCACGGTGCGATAACCTTGATGTCGGGGTTCAGAGCGTAGCAAGCCAGTTCGAAACGAACCTGATCGTTGCCTTTGCCGGTCGCGCCATGAGCCACGGCGTCAGCGCCGGTTGCTTCAGCAATCTCAACAAGGCGTTTAGAGATCAGCGGACGTGCGATCGAGGTGCCCAGTAGATAGAGACCTTCGTAAACGGCATTCGCGCGGAACATCGGGAAAACGAAATCGCGAACGAATTCTTCGCGGATGTCTTCGATAAAAATGTTCTCGGACTTGATACCGAGCATCTCTGCTTTTTTGCGGGCGGGATCCAGTTCTTCACCCTGACCAAGGTCAGCAGTAAAGGTGACCACTTCGCAGCCGTACTCCGTCTGCAGCCATTTCAGAATAATCGACGTGTCGAGGCCGCCGGAATAGGCGAGGACCACTTTCTTGGGTGCAGACATCGGGCTCTCCTTCTTGAATATCGCACGCGCGATAACGGGTTTTCAAAGCGTAAGCAAGTGAAGCCCATTGACCGGATGCGTCTACGATGCGACCAAGTGCAGAATTTGGACGGAAGGACGCATTTATGAGTTGGATTTTTGTGCGCCACGCGCTCGAGATGATTTTCGGGAATTTTACAAATGCGCTGAAGGTATCGGTTGGACCGACGCTTTTGCTTTTTGCAGCGGGATACGTTGTTTTTTTAATGAACGACCTGAGTCAATCGGACTTGGTGCAGTTGCAAAACGGCGGGATACCCGTTGATTCCGAAAGAGTCGGCTTGGTATTCGGAGTTTTGGCTCTTTTTCTGATCGGTTGGTTTTTATTTTCCTGGGTCGCGGTGTCATGGCACAGGTTTATTTTGCTCGAGGAATATCCGGGATTCTTGCCTGCATTCCGCGCAAGTGAAGTGTTTGCATATATGGGCAAGACCATCGTGTTGTTTTTGTTGATGTTTGTTACCGCGCTGGTTGGTGCATTTGTTCTTAGTCTGCTGTCTATTCTCGGCCCAAGGGCTGCCGAACTTGGCGGGTTAGCGCTGGGTTTTGTTATCAGCTACCTTTGGTTTCGTATTAGCCTGGGGCTTCCTGCTGCCGCGATAGGACAGTCCATGAAGGTTGGCGAAAGCCTGGAAAGAACAAAACCGGTGGCCGGTCAGATCGCGGGTATGGTCCTGATTCTCGTCGGGCTGAATTTCGCGCTTGGCTTGGTGCAAAACCACATCTTGGCCGGATTGCCCTATATCGGTATTGTGTTCAGCGTTTGCGTGGACTGGCTGACCTTCATGCTCGGGTTCAGCATTCTGACCACGCTCTATGGATATCTTGTCGAAGGTCGTTCCCTGAACGGCTAGAGAACGAGCGCGCTAAGAATTTCGCGGTCGCCATGGCTCGCGAGCAAAGCTTCTGCATCGCTTTTGTGAAGCCATACTGCTGAATGGCCTGCCTCGCTCGGTGGGCCGATCCGCAATACGGGGCGGGCGATGTAGATGTGACAGACCTTTTCGGCCCACATATCGTAGTCGGGCATATACCCGAACCGGCGATAGGTGGTCAGGCGTCGTGGAGAAGAAATTGTCCAACCGGTTTCTTCAAAAACTTCGCGGTGTAGTGCAGCAATGGGCTGCTCTCCCGGATCAATACCCCCACCGGGGAGCTGGATTTCATCAAATGGCTGTGCCTGATGGGTCAAAAGAAGATGCTGCCCAACCGGTAAAATCGCATAGATGCTTGGTCGGATTTTGTAGCTGACGTCGCTGCGTATCGGGTCACCATAGCGTTTGGTCATCAATATCCCCTTGGCCTCGCGCTTGATGCGCCTATATGGACGCGGTATGCCAAACCCCGCCTAACAAGGAAAGCCTATGACACTCGGCAGCCAGATTGCATGGGACGATACAGTCCTTCCGTTCCAACTCGACGCATCGGATGTGCGTGGCCGTGTCGCTCGACTCGACGGGGTATTGAATCAAGTGCTGTCACAGCACGAATACCCAGATCAGATCGAAGCGCTGGTCGCTGAGATGACGTTGCTCACTGCGATGATCGGTCAGACGCTAAAACTCCGTTGGAAACTGTCCTTGCAGGTTCGGGGTGATGGTCCGGCTCGTTTGATTGCGACCGATTATTACGCCCCCCAGAATGAAGGTGAATTGGCCCGTATTCGAGCCTACGCGTCTTTTGACGAAACCCGGCTTGATCCATCGAAGCCCGCGTTTGACATGATCGGTAAGGGATATTTCGCAATTCTGATCGATCAGGGGCAGGGAATGCAGCCGTACCAAGGGATCACACCGATCGCAGGTGGCTCCTTGTCCAAATGTGCGGAAACCTACTTTGCGCAGTCCGAACAGCTCCCTACCCGATTCGAGGTTTCTTTCGGTAAATCGACGCTACCAGGAAAGGTCGAAAACTGGCGGGCTGGCGGTGTGATGCTACAACAGATGCCCAAAGCGTCGCCCTTTGCCAAAGGCGAGGAAGCCAGCGGTGAAGAGGGACTCTTGCACGCCGTTGACCTTCTGGACGAGGAAGAAGGCGAAAACTGGAATCGCGCGAACATCCTGCTCGATTCCGTGGATGATATGGAGCTGATCGGACCCGTCGTGCAGCCCACAGAATTGCTTGTCCGTTTGTTCCACGAAGAACAGCCGCGCGTGTTTGATCCGCAGTCTGTTCAATTCGGGTGTTCCTGTACAGCGGACCGCGTGCGCGAAAGCCTGTCGATCTATTCGGCAAAAGACATTGCCCATATGACTACAGACGTCGGGATTGTAACTGCGGACTGCCAATTCTGCGGCGCGCACTATGAATTCGATCCTGAAACACTAGGCAAAGACGCAACGAAAGCGCCATGAAATGACCGGAATTGAGGTTGAACAGAGACTGATTACCGCATTGTCCCGACAGGGCGGTGATACCTCTGACTTTGATCTCAATCCTGATGTGAAATTGCCGGACAACCGTGCGCTAAAGCCCGCTGCGGTTCTTGTGGCGTTTCACGAAGACGGTCGTTTGCTGCTCACAAAGCGATCGGCGCACCTCAAGCATCATCCGGGGCAAATTGCGTTTCCAGGTGGTCGTGTGGAGGACGGTGAAACGCTTGTTCAGGCAGCGCTTCGTGAAGCAAACGAAGAAGTGGGCCTTCCAATCGGGCAGGTCGATGTTCTTGGCCATTTGGCGTCACATGAAACCGTAACGGGATATCACGCGACCCCGGTGCTTGCGATGATCCGCGGAGATTTCGACCCTATTCCAGAGGAAGGTGAGGTCGAAGAGGTCTTTACCGTGCCCTTTTCCCACGTTGCAGATCGATCCAGTTTTCGGATTGAAGGGCGCCGTTGGCAGGGGCGTCAACGCTACTATTTTGTTGCACCACTAGGGCCTTATTACATTTGGGGAGCCACCGCGCGGATGCTGCGCGGCTTGGCAGAGCGGCTATGCGACTGACCGCAGATTGGCTCCAATCCGCGCCGTCCCAGACGGTTTGCCGTATGCTGACCGATGCCGGTTATCAGGCCTATTTTGTTGGTGGCTGTGTTCGAAATGATTTGCTTGATGCGCCGGTGGCTGATTTGGATATCTCGACTGATGCGCCTCCGGAACAGACACTGTCGTTGGCACAGAAGGCCGGATTGAAAGCGGTTCCGACAGGGATCGACCACGGTACGATCACCGTCCTTGCCGATGGCATTCCGTATGAGATCACGACGTTTCGGCGCGATGTCGAAACCTTTGGCCGGCATGCAGTGGTCGCATTTGCGGAAACGATGGATGAAGACGCCCACCGGCGGGATTTCACCATGAATGCGCTTTATGCAGATTCTACGGGAAAGGTGTTTGATCCGGTCAATGGATTACCGGATCTTCGGGCGCGTCGTATTCGGTTTATCGGAGAGGCGGCGGATCGCATCAAGGAAGACTATCTGCGGATCCTGCGATTTTTCCGTTTTACCGCGTGGTATGGTGATCCAGAACAGGGAATTGATGCTGATGGGCTCGCCGCCTGTGGTGAACATATCGACGGGCTTGCGCAGTTGTCGGCAGAGCGTGTCGGGGCAGAGATGCGCAAACTACTTTCCGCGCCCGATCCTGCACCAGCCGTTGCTTCGATGGCGTCTTGTGGTGCGCTGGGCGCCGTGCTGCCAGGGGCAGTGTCCGGAGTATTGACCGTATTGGTTCACCTAGAAGACGGGATGCAGCCCGACGCGATGCGCAGGTTGGCTGCCATCGGAGGAGAAGATGCAGCAGATCGCTTCCGGTTGTCGAATGTAGAACGGCGAAAATTGGATGCGATTCAGGCTGGATTAGAGACTGATATTGCGGAACTTGGCTACAAATTCAAAGACACTGCACTGGATAGCTACCTCGTCAGGCAAGCGTCTTTGAGCCAGCCGTTGGACGAAAAAGAAGTGGCGCTGATCAACCATGCAAGGGTGCAGGAATTCCCCGTCAAAGCATCTGATCTTATGCCGCAATTCGAGGGTTCTGAATTGGGCGCAAAGCTCAGGGAGCTTGAGGCGCGCTGGATCGCATCGGGTTATTCTCTGACCCGAGAGGATTTATGTGCTGAAAACCCGTAGCTTTGGTGCAGTCTCCGCTGTATCTAGCGCCGCATGAAGATTGAAAGCATTACCCACCTTGGGCTTGGTCGCGGTGAAGACGGTGACCTTTACCCCCGTACCCTCCCCGGAGAGGAATTCGAGCCGACATCTGACGGTGTACGGATTATTACACCGTCATCTGATCGTGTTTCTCCACCGTGTCGGCACTTTAAATCCTGTGGTGGCTGTTCCATGCAGCATGCATCGGATGCGTTTGTTGCAGAGTGGAAACGCGGAATTGTTGCAAAGGCACTCTCCGCTCAGGGGATCACCGCTGAAGTGGCAGGGATTGAAACATCTCCGTCGGGGACGCGTAGGCGGGCGAAATTTGCAGGTAGGCGGACGAAAAAGGGATCGCTGGTCGGGTTTCATACACGTGCATCCGACACCGTTGTTGAGGTTCCTGATTGTCAGGTGCTTTCACCCGCTTTGCGCGCGGTCATTCCCGCACTTCACGAATTGACCCGAATGGCCGCAAGCCGGAAGGGCGAGGTTGGTCTGACAGTGAACGAAAGCCTCGACGGACCGGATGTTCACGTTGAAACGGACAAAGATCTGACGTCCAAGTTGCGGATCGAACTGGCCCACTGGGCGAATGAGCACGGAATCGCTCGTTTGGTTTGGGCCGATGAACCGGTGGTGATGATCCATCCGCCACGGCAAGATTTCGGTGGTACATTTGTTGTGCCGCCGTCGGGGGCATTTCTACAAGCAACGAAACACGCTGAAACGGTGTTGCAAACGCTGGTCGCCGAGACAGTCGGAGATGCTGACAAGGTTGTGGATTTGTTTGCTGGATCAGGAACTTTCTCATTGCCTTTGGCCCGATCAGCAGAGGTGCATGCCGTTGAAGGTGTGCGGGACATGATGGAAGCCCTTGATCGCGCTTGGCGGGGTGGTGCCAACCTGCATCGTGTAACAACCGAGGCGCGGGACCTGTTTCGCCGTCCGTTGTTGCCAGATGAACTGAATGGCTATGACGCGGCCGTCATCGATCCGCCTCGCGCAGGGGCCGAAGCGCAAATTGCGGAGATCGCGGCTTCTGACCTGAAAACAGTTGCGATGGTGTCCTGTAATCCCGCAACTTTTGCGCGGGATGCAAAAACCTTGATCGAAGCGGGGTTTGTTTTGGGACCGGTTCTGGTGGTCGATCAGTTCCGTTGGTCGCACCACGTAGAGGTTGCCGCTCCGTTCACGCGCGCGTGATATCCCTTTGATTATATGGTTGGCGCGAACAGTTTCTGGTATGAACCGGTCAATAATAACGAATATCGCTTGAGGCGCTGAGCATATGTGGACACGTCGTTTCTTTGTGATGGCGGCCCTGTTGGGGTTGGCAGGATGCGCTGAGCCGCGTTTTCTGACCTATGACGGGCCGGAAGTCACCACCGTTGTTGTGCAGAAAAGCCAACGACGCCTGTATTTGCTGCACGAAGAAGAAATTCTGCGTAGCTATGAGTTTGCACTCGGCTTTGCGCCCGAGGGACACAAACAGTTCTCTGGCGATGGCCGGACGCCCGAAGGGTATTACTACGTTAATCGCAGGAACCCGAACAGTGCGTACCATTTGTCGATAGGTGTGTCTTATCCCAATCGTCAGGATCGCGCCTTTGCGGCATCTCAGGGACGGTCACCGGGTGGGGATATCTTTATCCACGGCACGCCGACCGTGAACATCGGCGACGAGGATTGGACCTGGGGCTGCATCGCCGTCAGCAATGAAGAGATCGAAGAAATCTACGCGATGGTCAAAGACGGCACGCCGATCTTTATTAATCCTTAGGCACCAGAGCCGGTTACCAGCGTCCACCAGATTTTGCCGTTGGGCTCTTGGAACCAAGCAAAGCCCAAATCAACTGCCTTGGCATCCATTATCACGTCGCGCGTATCCGGTTGGCTGACCCAAGCTGAAAGCGTCTGAAGCTCCGTTTCGAATGTTTCAGAGATATTTTCACCAAGGATCTGCCCGTCGTAGCCGACACGGCGAGCCCGATCGAGGGGCGATGATCCGTCAGAGCCGAAATGCCACGGACGGTTTTGTAAGGACATGTCGCGTGAATGGGTCGCTGCTGCGGCGTTGAGTTTGGCGTTTAGCGCGAGCGGCGCTTTGCCAGCGGCCTGACGTAGCGCGTTTACACCGTCTAGCATACGGTATTGGATCGCGGCTTCATCTTCGGCACGTATAACATAGACATGCTGGAGCGGAGTGCCGTCCGGTCCGTATTGCGCGTTCGTGCATGCTGCAAGCGTGAGAGCGCCCAGACCGAAAACAACGTGGCGACGATTCATCGTAGACTCCTTATTCGTTGTCACTGCATAGCCCGAGGTCCGTGGCATTTCAAACCCAGTTGCGCGGGCTTTGGCCGATCTCCCGCGAGTGTGAATTGAACGTTACGCTGGGTATGCGTAGTTTGCGCGCAAACACAGGGAACTGTCCCTGACGGAGAATGTGACTGATGAAGACTTCAACGATGAACCGACGGGCGTTTTTGGCAACGACTGCGGCGACTGTGGGCACAGGTGCATTGGCCCAGACCGATGGCAGCACCGAAATGGAAGGTGATCTGTCCCAGCAGTTGCAACGGAACATCTCTAGTTTTCGTTCTCTCGATTGGCAGCCCTATTTCAACAACCTTCGCAAAGGGGCGGTTCTAGTTGATACGCAGAGCCGTGCGCTGCATTTCTGGTCAGAGGATCAATCGGTCTACAAACTCTACCCGACATCGGTTCCCATGACCGAAGACCTGACGCGTCGTGGTCGCACAGAGATTGTCCGCAAAGTTGTCGGTCCGGACTGGCGTCCCACGCCTTCTATGCTGGAACGCAACCCTGACTGGCCCGAATATATCGGTCCGGGCCCGCAAAATCCGTTGGGTACTCATGCGCTGTACCTTTCGTGGCAGTATTACCGGATCCACGGCACACATGACACACGCAAGATTGGCCGCCGGTCATCGAACGGCTGCATTGGCCTTTACAACGAACATATTGCGGAACTGTTTGGTCTGACCCAAGTCGGTACACAGGTACTTCTTATCTGACCTGACCTGCTATTCGGCGGGCTCTATCCATCCTCTAAGGTTTTGAACGATGACGTTGGTCAACGCAGCAATATGCGCGTCGTCGTCGTTCAGGCAGGGAATGTAGGTGAAGCTCTTGCCGCCTGCGTGCTCAAAGCTTTCGCGAATTTCTTCGTTGATTTCTTCAAGTGTCTCAATGCAGTCGGCACTGAATGCTGGGGCGATAACCGCTATGTTTTCGTGTCCAGCTTCTGCAAGCCGAGCGACTTCCTCAACAGTGTAAGGCTGGAGCCATTCTTCGGGACCGAATTTGGACTGAAAAGTGGTGATGATTGCATCATCTGCCCATCCCAGCCGTTCTTTCAGCAAGCGCGTCGTTTTCTGACACTGGCAATGGTAGGGATCACGACCTTCGGTCAGGTATCGCTTCGGCAGGCCGTGGTAGGAACACACGAGTTTGGTCGGTTTTGTTTCTGCCGCTGCATAGGCTTTCTCGACCGAGCCAGCCAACGCGCTGATATAGGCATCGTCGTCGAAATAAGGTGGAACAATCCGGGCAACCGGTTGGTGTTTTTCCTTCATCAGCGCGCGGAAAAACTGGTCATTCGCGGTGGCAGAGGTTGCGCCCGCGTATTGCGGATAAAGCGGAAAGAACAGGATTTTGTCGCAGCCTGCGTCGACCATTTCCCGAACCTTCGACTCGGTTGAGGGGTTGCCGTAGCGCATACAGAAATCAACCATGACATGTTCGCCGAACAAACCGCTCATACCGCTCCGGATCGCATCCGTTTGGTCCCGCGTGATGGTCATCAGTGGGCTTTCATCTTTTTCGGTGTTCCAGATGGTTTTGTAGGCAGCGCCGGATTTCTTGGGTCGAATCGACAGGATGATCCCCTGAAGGATCGGTTGCCATTTCCATGAGGGATAGTCGATCACCCGTTTGTCGGACAGAAATTCGCTCAGGTACCGACGCATGGACCAGTAGTCAGTCGCATCTGGTGTACCAAGATTTGCCAGCAAAACACCGATACGCGCCGGTTTGATCGCAGGGTGGTCTTTGGGAGCGTGAGCAGGGCAGGTTGCCTCACTGTTTTTGGAATGCGCGTTGTTCATGTCTGTCCTGTCATTTGTAATTGCGGGCAGAGATATTCTTCCGCAGGCTCCGGTCAATTGTCCGTTTGGGGCAGTTTTTGCTCAATTGCACTAAGCGCGTCGGCGAGTCGCGTTTGTGCGGACCCCGGTCTGAGCGGTTTTTGCTGGCTGTCGTCTGGCGCCCAACCGGTGAGGAAGATCACTTCAAAGGTAGCTGGAATCCGGCCATCTGCGTCACCAAAGTGTTCGGAATACAGGCGGGCTGTCTCCTCCATCACTGCTCGACGGGTCGGATGACGGAGGCGCTGGGAAAGCGCATTGCCTTCCCCCATCGCGCGCAGGTCACGCATTAGCGCCCAAGCATCCGGGTATTTCACGGTCAGCGGCATCGCATCTGCAACGGGTAACGCCATTCCGGAACGCTGTAGCAAAGACCCTAGATCACGGATTTCTGCCATCGGAGCGATACGCGGAGAAAGACCACCGGTAACCTTTGTTTCAGCCTCGGCCAGAACGGCACGAAGCTCCTGTAGTGTCTGACCACCAAACAAGGCACCGATAAACAATCCGTCGGGACGAAGGGCGTTGCGGCTTTGGACAATCTGGCCAATCGGATCGCTTGCCCAATGCATTGTCATCGCATGAATCACCAAATCATGGGATAGCGGTGAAAGTGTCAGGCGATCTTCGTCCGAAACCTGATTGGCGTCAGGGAAATGCCGCGCCCAATATTCGGGCTGCCCAGAGACAACGGCCGGCGACGTAAACGTCCTGTTAACCTCGATCAGTCTTTCCTGAATCTCGGTTGCAACCTCATCGAGCATGAAAGTTGCAGAGAGGCGTTTGCGGTTGCGCAGAACAGCGGCGCGGTCGGAGATCTTTGGCGGGGTATCCATGCCTCTCATTTAGGGAAAAGCAACGATGTTGCATAGTGTTGTCAGAATGGTGATGCCGCGTCAGTGTGCAGTTTGTGGTGCTCTGACCGAAACTGATTCAGGACTTTGTGGTGAATGCTGGTCAGAAACGGACTTTGCGACTGGTCTGTGCTGTTCGTTGTGCGGGGTTCCTTTGCCCGGTGACGTGGACGAAGGCCCGACTCACTGTGACGACTGTTTGAAGGTGCATCGTCCTTGGTCTCAGGGTGCAACGGTGTTCGGCTATTCCGGGGCTGGTCGCAAAATGGTGTTGGGGTTGAAACACGGTGATCGCCAAGACCTTGTTCCTGTGCTTGGAAAGATGATGGCACGCGTCTCCAAGCCGCTATTAACCGACGATACGGTGATCGTTCCAGTGCCGCTTCATTGGTCGAGGATGCTTCGTCGGCGATACAATCAGGCAGCCTTACTTGCGCAGAGTATGGCGCAAATACTAGGCCAACCCGTTGTTTTGGATGGACTACAGCGTGTTCGGAAGACACGGCCAACCAAAGGCATGGATCGTGAAGAACGTCTTTCCAGTCAGGCAGGATCGATACGCCCGCATCCCAAAAACGGGTGCAGGATGCGCGGTCGTCCGGTGTTGATCGTCGATGATGTTATGACCACAGGTGCGACGCTTGCTGCGGCAACAGAAGGTGCGAAAATGGCGGGTGCGAGACGGGTGTGCGTTCTGACACTGGCAAGAGCGCATAAAGAAACCTAAATATAACGGCGAACAGGAAAGGCTCGCCATGAAACCCGTAGAAATCTACTCCTCTCCCTTTTGCGGTTTTTGCCATCGTGCAAAGCATCTGCTGAACAGCAAAGGTGTCGAATTTACTGAAATCGACGTGATTGAACATCCCGAACGCCGCGCTGAAATGGTGCAGCGTGCAAACGGTGGCCGCACGGTTCCCCAGATTTTCATCGGTGAAGACCATGTTGGCGGTTGTGATGAACTCTTTGCTTTGGAGAGAGCGGGCAAGCTCGATCCACTTTTGGCGTGAAAGCAGCGCTTCTTCAGATAACATCTTCGGATGATCCGGCGGATAACCTCCGCCGGGTTTCGTCGTTTCTGGAACAAGCTGCGGGTGGGGGGGCGGATTTTGCCCTTACTCCGGAAGTCACGAACATCATCTCGCAGAGCCGGACACATCAACGCTCTGTTCTGGCAACAGAAGAGAACGACCCGACATTGGCCGGGCTTCGAGAGGCCGCGCAGAAGTTCGGACTCTGGATCGCCATCGGTTCGCTTGCTCTCAAGTCCGACGATCCTGACGGGCGCTTTGCAAACCGGTCGTTTATTCTGGCACCGGACGGATCAATCCGTGCCCGATACGATAAGATCCATATGTTCGATGTTGCGGTAACAGAAACTGAAACGTTCAAAGAATCGGCTGGCTTTCGGCCTGGGGATAGGGCGGTGATCTGTGATACGCCCTTCGGAACGCTGGGTCTGTCGGTCTGCTACGATATTCGTTTTCCGCACCTATACCGAAAACTGGCGAAAGCGGGTGCAGACTTCCTTTTGGTTCCAGCCGCATTTTCACCCGTAACAGGCGCTGCTCATTGGGAACCGCTACTTCGGGCGCGGGCTATTGAAAACGGTGCTTATGTTCTGGCAACTGCGCAGACCGGCGATCATCGGGTCAGTACAGGCAAGCCGCGCCGTACGCATGGCCATTCCATGGCGATTTCCCCATGGGGAGAGGTTATTTGCGACGCTGGAACGGAAGAAGGCATTGTTTTCATTGATCTTGACCCACGGGAGGTGGCACAAGCGCGGAGACGAATTCCGTCACTGACGCACGACCGCCCGTTTGAGGAGCCGGATGGAGAACCAGACAAATAGCCTCGCTGTGACTTTGTTCAGCGAAATCCTGACCGTTGATCAGCTTGCGCGGGCCAATGTGGTGCGCGTGCTGCCCAAGGGTATGGAGCTATCGCATTTTTCGGTTCTGAACCATCTGGCGCACGCAGGTGTGGAACGGTCTCCTGCCCAGTTGGCCAAGACGTTTCATCTGACCCGTGGTGCCATGACCAACACGTTGGGGAAACTCGAATGGGCCGGATGGGTGCATATCCGTCCGGATTGGGATGACGCACGACGCAAGATGGTTTCGATCAGTCCGGCAGGGTTGCAGGCACGTGATGCCGCACTGGCAGCTATGACTCCCGTGATCTCGGGTCTTGTTGATCGTGTCGGTGCAGAACGGGTGCGATCCGTGCTTCCTGTGTTGCGGGAATTGCGCCTTCAGCTAAGTGACGACGAATGATCCGGTCCGACGGCATAGCCAGTGACCTGATGGTTGAGGGTGGTGAAAGCTTTGTTAAAGCGCACAAAGGTTTCGTGACCATCCACACTCCAAACCAGCCTGACTATTGGTTCGGTAACTGCATTGTTGTGCAGGACGCGGCGCTATCGCCCGAAATGATTGTGCAACGATTTGAAGAACAGTTCCCTGACGCGGCGCATGTCTGCGCGCAATGGGATATCCCCGATTTCGAAATTGGTGATTTGCGGGACTGGTTCACTTCACGCGGATACAGTGAAGAAACCGGAGAGTTCATGGCGTTGAACGGCCCGATCAAAAGGGTGGATTGCCCCGAAGGAATAGAGATCCGGCCTGTCAGGGACGCGGATTGGGATCGGGTTACAGCGTTGCAGTTAGAAACCGGTGCGGAACTTCGTGGAGAGAAATCTGAGGCACATCGCGCATACCTTGAAAACCGGAATGCCTCCCGACGAGATAAAATTGCTTCTGGTTTGGGTGAGTGGTTCGGTGCGTTTGACGGGGATCTGATTGTTGGCGATCTGGGTATCTTCTGTGATGATCGCGTAGCCCGTTATCAGGCAGTAGAGACCCGAGAATCCCACCGTGGTCGGGGCATATGTTCGGCGCTCCTGTGTGAAGCCCATGATTGGGTCAAAGAGCGGAGCGAAAGCGCACGAATTCTGATTGCAGCGGATGCCAATGACACGCCGCGTTTCCTGTATCGCAAGATGGGGTTCACTCCGTTCGAGGTGATCCCCGCCTTTGCAAAACCTGGTTACTGACGTTTGATCGCTGCAGTGACGTAGTTCACAGACAGGTCGCGATCACTCACTGACCAGCTCCAAAGTACGGGATTGAACACAAACCCTTTGCGATCGACGGGCTCCAAGCCTGCTTTCTGAATTAGGCTATAGAGTTCATCAGGGGTGATGAATTTGTTCCATTCATGCGTTCCCTTAGGAAGCCAGCGCATCACGTATTCTGCACCAACAATCGCTACGGCAAAGCTTTTGGCATTCCGGTTGATCGTCGAACAAATCTGCAGGCCACCGGGTTTGAGCAACTGCCGGCAAGCTGTCAGAAACGCCAGCGGATCGGCAACGTGTTCGACCACTTCCATATTCAAGACGACGTCGAATTGTTCGCCAGCCGCAGCCATCGCTTCGGCGGTGGTGTGGCGGTAATCGATATTAAGATCTGACTGACGGGCGTGGGCCTGTGCTACAGGAATGTTTTTTTCAGCGGCATCAACACCAATGATCGTGGCCCCCAGCCGTGCCATCGGTTCGCACAGCAGACCGCCACCGCAGCCAATGTCGAGGATACGGAGCCCCTTGAACGGCTCTGAATCATCAAGATCACGACCAAATTCCGCGGCGATCTGCTCGGTGATATAGCTCAACCGAACAGGGTTCATCATATGGAGCGGCTTGAATTTACCTTCAAGGTCCCACCATTCGGCGGCCATCGCTTCGAATTTGGCGACTTCAGCGGGGTCAACGGTGGTCTGTGTCATGTTTCGCTCCATCAGGAATGGTCTGGCGTATTTTCGTGCTATATAGGATGACCATGGACAAAGCTTCAGGTCAAAGACGCGCAGTGCCGCACCTTTATCCCCCGATCGACCCTTTTGACCAGCAATTGCTGGATGTCGGCGACGGGCACAAGATCTATGTTGAGCAAAGTGGCAAACGGGACGGGGTTCCTGTTATCGTCGTGCACGGTGGTCCCGGTGGTGGGTGCAGTCCGGCTATGCGTCGGTATTTCGATCCCGATGTGTATCGGGTCGTGCTGTTCGATCAGCGCGGCTGTGGACGATCCAAGCCCTTTGCCAGCGTTGATGCGAATACAACATGGCATCTGGTTGCTGATATGGAGCGCATCCGCGAAACGCTCGATATTGAGCGGTGGTACTCCTTTGGTGGCAGTTGGGGCGCGACCCTGTCTCTCGTTTATGCGCAAACCCATCCTGAACGAGTGCTGGGATTGATCCTGAGGGGCGTTTTCCTGATGACGCAGCCGGAGCTTGATTGGTTCTATGGCGGTGGCGCGGGTATATTTTGGCCCGATCTCTGGGCGCGGTTTACATCGCTTGTTCCAGAAGAAGAGCAAGATAATCTGATTGCGGCCTATAACAAACGACTATTCAGTGGAAATATAGCCGAAGAGGTCCGTTTCGCACGAGCATGGGCCAATTGGGAAAACGCACTAGCATCGGTTCAATCAAGCGGTTTTGTGGGGGAAGCCCCCAGTGACTACGCGCGTGCGTTTTCACGTTTGGAAAACCACTATTTCATCAACGATGGCTTCCTTGATGATTCAACCGCTATTTTGAACAACCTGGATCGCTTGGCCGGTATTCAAGGACATATTGTTCAGGGCCGGTTGGATATGATCTGTCCGCCTACTTCTGCATATCAGTTGCATAAGGGGTGGCATGGATCTCGGCTTAGGATGATCCCGCAAGCGGGCCACGCATTGTCCGAACCTGGTATTTCAAGGGAATTGGTTCGGATCATGGATGAGATTGCCGAACACCATTGAAAAACGCGGCCCCCTGTAGGGCCGCGTTTTAGAGTTAGCCGTGAAGCGCTTCGATTGCGCGGGTCAGGTTGACAGTCCCCAGAATGTTCCCGTCCGAAGACGTAACCCCGATCGTTTGATCAGGAGCCTGAGCCAGCGCGGACAGCGCATCTTCGAGGACAGTGGAGCCAGAGAGGGTTGGTCCGCTAAAGTTTGGCGCGTTTTCGATCAATGCGCGCAGACGAATAACCTTGGCTCGGTTGATGTCCTTGGTGAAGTCCGCGATGTAATCATCGGCCGGGCGTAGAACGATATCCTGCGCATCACCCTGTTGGATCATCGAGCCATCGCGCAGAATTGCGATGTTGTCCCCTAGGCGGAGTGCCTCGTCCAGATCGTGAGTGATGAAGATAATCGTCTTGTGCAGCTCTTCCTGTAGTTCAAGCAGGATCGACTGCATGTCGAACCTGATAAGCGGGTCGAGGGCGGAGAACGCTTCGTCCATCAACAGGATTTCTGCATCGGTCGCCAATGCGCGGGCAAGGCCAACACGCTGCTGCATCCCGCCAGACAGTTGGCCGGGATAATGCTCTTCATACCCCGTCAGACCAACACGATCGATCCAGTGCTGGGCGCGCTGTTTTGCTTCGCTTTCGGCAACGCCTTGGATTTCCAGACCATAGGTTACATTTTCCCCGATCTTGCGATGCGGAAGCAGGCCGAATTTCTGGAAAACCATCGAAGTTTTCTTCCGGCGCATCTCCCTAAGTTGGGTTTCCGACATCGATAGAACGTCTTCGCCGTCGATGAGAATCTCACCAGCGGTCGGTTCGATCAGACGGTTGATGTGACGAATTAGGGTCGATTTCCCTGAACCCGACAACCCCATAACCACCTGAATTTGTTTTTCTGGCATATCCAGAGAAACATTGTGGATACCAAGCACGTGGTTGTGCCGTTCCAGCAATTCGTCCTTACTCATGCCATTTTTAACATGGGGCAGGACTTTGTTCGGGTTAGAGCCGAAGATCTTATAAAGGTTTTTGATGCTGACTTTAGTGTTAGTCATTTCCGTGCCCCTGTCGGTGTGCTTGCAGGCGTTTGCCGTAGCTTTGGGTTACGCGGTCGAAGATGATGGCAAGCGCAACAATAGCGAGACCATTCATCAAGCCGAGGGCGAGGTACTGGTTAGAGACGGCGCGAAGCACAGGAACACCCAAGCCTTTCACACCGATCATGGACGCAATCACGACCATGGACAGGGCCATCATGATGGTTTGGTTGATCCCCGCAAAGATGTTCGGACGCGCAAGAGGTACCTGCACGCCAAGAAGTTTTTGACGCGATGAGGCACCGAAGGCATCCGCTGCTTCGAGAACTTCGGGGTCAACCAGTCGAATGCCGAGATTGGTCAAGCGAACAATTGGCGGAAGGGCATAAATGCAGACTGCAATTAGGCCGGGAACCTTGCCGATACCAAGAAGCATCACAACCGGAATAAGATAGACGAAAGATGGAATGGTCTGCATCACGTCAAGAATAGGCGTGATGACTGCTTGGGTCCGGTTTGACCGAGCCATCAGGATGCCAAACGGGATGCCGACGACGATACACAGAAGCGTCGCCACCGAGATGATCGCCATGGTGGCCATGGTGTCTTCCCACATGCCAAAGATGCCGATGACGGCGAAAGCGGCCATTGCACCAACAGTCACCTTCCAAGACCGCGAACCCAGCCACGAAAGTCCGCCGATAATGATCAGGATGATCGGCCAAGGCGTGGCGAGGAGGAGTTTTTCGAACCACACGAGAAAGTGGAGAAGCGGGCTGAAGAAGTTTTCTAGCGCTTCGCCGTATGCACGAGAGAAACCTCTGAAGGTTTCGTCAATCGCTTGTTTCATTGTGCTCAGGTCTCGACGACCAAGAGCGGGAAATTCTGTTAGGAATTCCATCAGTCTTCCTTTTCGTTTCGTCGCTAC
>JBNKUW010000036.1:0-18632 GCA_050298835.1 Marivivens sp. | reverse complement strand
GTCCGCGTCCTTAAAACGATACTTCATATCCCAGATTTGCTCTGCGATAGGGGCGGCGAAACGAGTCATGGGCGGAATCCTCTGTCATCTTGTAATTACCGAAAGAGCCACATAGATATTGCGATCCATCAGGTCGATCAACACTAAATGTGGACTTGCCTTCAGAAATTCGTGCGCTACAAAGTGCGGTGGAGAGGCACTCGTATGACCAAGTTTACGCACCTGATCAAGCTCTCGGTTGGCACTGAAGACGCAAATAGCCTGGCTCTGTGGCAAAATACCTATCGTGATCGTTTTTCCGATGGGTTGCCTCGCCATGTTACCCGAATGTGGCCTAAACGCGAAGCAGAGGTTCTGAATGGCGGATCAATTTATTGGGTCATTAAGGGTGTCATCCAGTGCCGCCAACGAATCCTCCGTCTGGACGAAGTGATCGGGGACGATGGTATTCGACGTTGCGCGATCGTTATGGACCCCGAACTGGTGCGGGTCGAACCGACGGTAAAACGGGCCTTTCAAGGCTGGCGATACCTCAAACCCGAGGATGCACCAGCAGATCTGGGGACAGTGCGAACTGGTGAGGAAGAGCTCCCTCCCGAACTGTCTGCGGAACTGGCACGGATCGGTGTACGCTGAGGGCGTTGCCCTCTTGGGACTTTGGCCCAATTCACCCAGAGTATTTTAACAAGCAAAGAAATCTAAAGAGCAGGAAACCGCTTGGCGAGGTCTTGGGCCAGAGCCATGTCGAGGCCATCAAGCGGACCAAGAGCCCGCGGACGATGACGAAGACGGAAGGCCACTAGACGAACGTCAGGCGCTACCTCTGGATAGCCTATGGTCGACAGCAACGCGCCAAAGCGTTTCTCATCCGGCTCTATCGGGACTTCGGGAACAGCACGTACCGCGAGCCCTTGACGGGCAAGTCGCGCCCAGTCGAACCTTGGACCGGGATCGATTTTACGTCCGGGAGCAAGGTCGGAATGGCCGATCACCCGTTCAGGCGGGATATGCCATCGGTCGACAATCTGTGACAGTAGCTTTTCGAGCGCATTCATTTGAGCCGCCGCGAAAGGGACAACCCCGAGGTTTGACAGTTCTATACCAATCGAACGGGAGTTCACATCTGTGACGCTCCCCCATGCGCCAGCACCTGCATGCCACGCACGACGGTCCTCGGGGACAAGTTGTGTGACCGAGCCGTCCCGATCGATAAGGTAGTGGGCTGACACTTCGACATCCGGTGAGCAAAGAGCGCGCTCTGCTGCACGGCAATCAGCCATTGCGGTATAGTGGATCACAACCAGATCAGGCCGGGCATTGTCACGCCGCGGCCCATGATTTGGTGATGGAACCTGCCGGATCAGTTGCCTGACGCGGTCGAGCGTGCGGCCGCAATATATGGCGCCGGATCCCAAGAGCAGGCAAAGCCGTCACCGTCGGGATCAATCCCGCGCGGATCACGGTCAGGCCCGCCACGCGCAAGGAAATCGCGCTGTGCTTCGTCGGCGCTGGTGTATTTAGCGCAGTTCCGACGGTAGCGACCTTCTCCCGAGAGGATGAAACGGCTGTACCATTCCTGCCCCAACTGGTTCGGCGCGCTCAGCGCATACTCTACGATATTGGGACCTGTCGAGGTGCGTGTGGGTAGCGCGGTCGGCTGGACAACTTCGTATTGCGCGGCCAGCGCCGCGCGACGTTCTGCATCGGATTCGATGGTTTCGCGCGAAGATACGGCTTGGAAATCCTGTTCGTCCGACAAACCGGGGTGATTATAGAGCACCGGCGCTGCGTTCGACGGAGACGCTTCGACACCGCCGGAGCGGATATAGATCGCCTGCCCGTCAGAGGAACTTTCCGGAGTAATACCTGTCGAAACGATTGTGCCCGCGCGCGGTGTACCTGTGGCTGTCGCGGTCGTGGTCGACGTTGCGGGTGCAGCAAGCGGATCAGCCCCCGGAGGAACGAGCGGCTGGGTGGAAACCTCAGCACCTGTCAAAGCGGCTTCCCGCTGTGCTCGTTCCCATTCGATCGGGTCTGAAAAGCCCGGGCCATTGCTGGCCGGAATGGCATCGTTACACGCTGCAAGGGCGGCGAGTGCCGCCCCGATCATCCACAGTTTTTTCACTAGTATTCCCCGTTTTGGGAGTGTCCAAGTGGTTGATTACCACCACTTCTGGGGTTTGGCTACAAAACCCGCTGCGTTCTCGACCGAATAGGCGATGTTCAGCAGATCAGCCTCTTCCCACGGGCGTCCGATGAGCTGAAGACCCAGCGGTAGGCCGTTGGCGTCCAGACCCGCAGGCACCGATACGCCCGGCAAACCAGCAAGGTTTACGGTCACGGTGAACACGTCGTTCAGATACATCTGGATCGGATCGGCATCCGACATTTCGCCAAGGCCGAACGCTGCCGACGGGGTCGCCGGAGTGAGGATCGCATCCACACCTTCGGCAAACACGGTTTCAAAGTCGCGCTTGATCAGCGTGCGGACTTTGCGGGCGCGGTTGTAATAGGCGTCGTAGAAACCGGCGGAGAGCACGTAGGTGCCGACCATAACGCGGCGCTGGACCTCGTGCCCGAACCCTTCGGCGCGGGTTTTCTCGTACATCTCGGTGATGCCGTCGCCAGCGCCCAGTTTCGCGCGGTGACCGAAGCGAACACCGTCATAACGGGCAAGGTTTGACGACGCTTCGGCAGGTGCAATCACGTAATAGGCGGGCAGCGCGTATTTGGTGTGCGGCAAGCTGATGTCACGGATTTCCGCACCCGCGTCGCGCAGCATCTCAGCACCCTGCTCCCAGAGTTTGTTGATCTCTTCGGGCATGCCATCCATGCGGTATTCTTTGGGGATACCAATGACTTTGCCCTTGATATCGCCGGTCAGCGCGGCCTCAAAATCCGGTACAGCGAGGTCAGCCGAGGTGCTGTCCTTCATGTCGTGACCGGACATTGCGGACAACATGATCGCGCTGTCACGGACGGTTTTGGTCATCGGACCTGCCTGATCGAGAGACGAGGCAAACGCGACGATACCCCAACGTGAACACCGGCCATAGGTCGGCTTGATGCCGACGATACCGGTAAAGGCTGCAGGTTGGCGGATCGACCCACCGGTGTCGGTGCCGGTGGCGCCCAGACACAGGTCCGCGGCAACAGCCGATGCAGACCCACCCGAGGACCCACCCGGTGTCAGCTGACGGTCGTCGATTTTCCACGGGTTCACAGCATTGCCGTAAACCGAGGTTTCGTTCGACGATCCCATGGCGAATTCGTCCATGTTGAGCTTGCCCAGCATGACCGCGCCGCTATCGAACAGTTTCGTCGTGACGGTCGACTCGTACTCCGGCTTGAAGTTTTCGAGGATGCCGGAGGCCGCCTGCGACGGAACGCCTTTGGTGCAGAACAGGTCTTTGATACCCAGCGGAATACCGTTCAGTGCAGCCGCATCTGCGTAGCCACGCGCATCCGCTGCCTTGGCCTGCTCCATCGCGATCTCGGGCGTTTTGTGAACGAAAGCGTTCAGTACGCCCTGCCCTTCGATGGCATCCAAACAAGCTTGGGTCAGATCAGCCGAAGTGGTTTCGCCTTTTTTCAGCGCGTCGCGCGCTTCGGCAATGCTCAGTTTATTCAGATCGGTCATTATTCCACCACCTTCGGCACAGCAAAGAACCCTTCACGCGCATCGGGCGCGTTTTTCAGCACTGCGGGCTGTTGATTGCCGTCAGTCACAACATCATCGCGACGTTTCAGACGCTGCGGCGTGACCGAGGTCATCGGCTCTACACCCTCGACATCGACTTCTTCGAGCTGCTCGATAAAGCCGAGTATGGCGTTGAATTCATTTGCCAGCGCAGGCAGAGCATCTTCTTCTACCTTGATACGGGCCAGATGCGCCACGCGGCGGGCGGTATCCGTGTCGATCGACATAGGTCTCTCCGAATATTTGGGTCGGGTTCGCGTTTAGCGCCCCAAGGCCCGTCCCGCAAGGCTCGGACGCGATTTCGGGCTCATGCACCGGTGATAAAATAGCGCCCGATACCGTAGAGGTAAAAACCGGTGAACAGTACGTTCACCCATTTCAACTGCGGCTCCGTCCGTAGCCACGCGACATAGCACCAAATCAGGCAGAACGGCAGCGACAGGAACATGTTCAACGGATACCAGTTCTGAACAATCGCAATCGTTGACAGGATACCGAGCCCAAGCGCGGTATTCTTCAACAATCGTTCGTGTTCTGACAACCGGAATACGGCCATATGCGTCCTCTGGATAAAGGTCACACACCAGCAAGGTGGCTTGATTTGATACTGTCGGAATCACCTGCACATTTGACAGGGCTGCCCCTGTTTCCACCAGCTTCGTTGAAAAAGCAATCATTCTGACAACCAGCAGATTGAGTCGTTCGGGGAATGCACTACCATTACCTTGCGAAAAACAGGGAGGCTTGCATGCAACTCACTTGGCTTGGACATTCTGGATTCCGGCTAGAGATTGGAAAAGAAACCCTACTGATTGACCCTTGGCTCAAAGGCAATCCGAGCTTCCCACCGGACAAGTGGAACGAAGCGGTTCACGGGACGACCGCCATTCTCGCGTCCCATGGACACGGAGATCATGCCTCCAACACCACAGCGATTTCCAAAGAACTCGGTGTTCCGGTGCTATGCATGGTTGAGCTTGCCAAGATCCTCGGTGCCGAAGGGGCCAACACAATCGGCTTTAACAAGGGCGGCACCGTTAAGGTCGGCGAAATTTGCGTCAGTATGGTCACTGCCACCCACTCTTCGTCCGTGGACTTTACAGACAACGGTTTGCAGTACGCCGGTGGCGAGGCAGGTTTCATCATCCGCGGCGAAGGACACACGATCTACTTTTCAGGTGATACCGATGTTTCGATGGAAATGGATGTGATTGCCGACCGATACAAACCGGACATCGGCATCCTTTGCGCAGGAGGCCATTACACCATGGACATGGAAGGCGCCGCATACGCAACCCGCAGGTTCTTTGATTTTCAAACCGTCATCCCATGCCACTACAATACCTTCCCGATCCTCGAACAGGACCCCGAGGTTCTGAAACGTGGCGTACCGGTAGGTGTCAGTGTTATCGTACCAGAAGTGATGGTCCCAGTCCGGCTCTGATCAACAGATCGATCCGATCAAATGCTCTGATCCAATAGCATTCCTTCACAACAGACACGGCGCCCGAAGGCGCCGCTTTCGAAATATCGGAACTGGCTTTAGCCGAGTTGCGCAGCAACATCTTCGGGCACGTCGAAGTTTGCAGTGACGGTTTGGACGTCATCATCGTCTTCGAGGGTATCGATCAGGCGCATCAGCTTCTGAGCGGTCTCAAGATCAACGTCGGTACGGTTTTGCGGTTTCCAGATGAGCTTGGCTTCCTTGGCTTCGCCAAGTTCGGCTTCCAAGGCATCGGAAACGGCCGAGAGGTCTTCCATCGCGCAGTAAATCCAGTGGCCGTCCTCATCGGATTCCACATCCTCTGCACCAGCTTCCAGAGCGGCCATCATCACTGTATCGGCATCGCCAGCTTCGGGACCATAGGTCACCTCGCCTACGCGATCGAACATAAAGGACACAGACCCGGTGGTTCCAAGATTGCCGCCGTGTTTGGCAAAGGTAGACCGGACGGTCGATGCGGTACGGTTCACGTTGTCGGTCAGTGTTTCGACGATGACAGCAATCCCCTGCGGGCCGTAGCCCTCATACCGGATTTCCGAGTATTCATCACCGTCACCGGCTTGCGATTTCTTGATCGCGCGATCGATCACGTCTTTGGGCATAGACTGCGATTTCGCAGCTTTTACCGCTAGACGCAGACGCGGGTTCTTTTCTGGATCAGGGTCGCCCATCTTTGCAGCGACGGTGATTTCTTTCGACAGCTTCGAGAAAAGCTTCGACCGCGCGGCGTCCTGACGCCCTTTGCGGTGCTGGATGTTTGCCCATTTACTATGGCCAGCCATGGGGACCTCTTTCAATCATTCGGAAAGTTCGAGCCTCTATAGTCCAGCGACCTTAGGACCTGCAAGGCCTTGGGTGCGCTCTATAGCGGCCAGATCATCGGGATAATCGCGGAACACAGGAATGCCAGAGACACGTTGAGAGGAACACCGACCCTGAGGAAGTCCGAAAACTTGTAGCCCCCCGGCCCGTAAACCAGCGTGTTGGTTTGATACCCGATCGGGGTTGAGAAGCTGGCCGAAGCAGCCACCATCACAGCAACCACCAACGGGCGCGGATCAACACCCAGCGCTTGGGCCAGTCCGATGGCAATCGGGGTCATCACGACACCCACTGCGTTGTTCGACACCAGTTCTGTCAGCACCATCGACAACGTATAGACACAGAACACCACGACAAACGGCGGCAGACCTGACAGGGCTGGTGCGACCGCGTTCCCGACCATTGCCACAGCACCCGAGTAATCGAGCGCGGCACCAACCGCTAACATGGCAAAAATCAATGCCAACAGGCTGGCATCCACATGTTCAAACGCTTCATCCGCGTCGATACAACCTGTCAACAAAACCACTGCGACGGCCAAAACAGCAAGCAACAGGATCGGAGCGACATTGAACGCGGCCAGTGCAACGACCCCCACCATCGACGCAATCGCAATCGGGGCATGGGCGCGACGGTATGCCCGCACAGACGGTTTTGACACATCACCAAGGTTCATATCAGCCGCCAAACGCTGAATATCCTCGGGGCGCCCTTCAAGGAGAATCGTATCCCCTACCCGCACCACCAGATCGTCGATCTGGCGACCGATATTCTTGTCCCGACGGTGCACTGCAAGGACATACACACCATAGCGGCGGCGCAGGCGCATCTGGCCCAGCCGCCGTCCGACCATCCGCGAATCCGGCGTGGTCAACACTTCGACCGTGGTGGTTTCTACCGCAGACAACTGATCTACCCGTCGCAGGGATTTATTCCGCTGTAGGCTCAGGAGTTCTGTCATCCGTGTCCGTAGAACCACACGGTCCCCAACCTCGAGCGTCACGCTACTCAGGTCTCGCCTCAACGAAATATCCCCGCGCACAACGTCGATCAAACGCACATCGTCACGTTTGAACAACTGCACGCTCAGCACTTCACGGCCGACAAGGTTCGACTCGGGCGGAATGACCGCCTCGGTAAAGAACCGCATCTTGGACTTGTCCGAGAGCAGGTTCGCCATGCTCGTCCTCTCGGGCAGCAATCTACTGCCAAAGAAATAAAGATAGGCCAACGTCCAGAGAGAGATGACAACCCCGATCGGAGCCACTTCGAAAATGCCAAAAGCTTCGAGCCCTGCCTGACGCGCAACACCGTCAACCAACAGGTTGGTCGAGGTCCCGATCAGCGTCATCGTCCCGCCGACAATCGCCGCATAGGACAGCGGGATCAGTAGTTTGGAGGCAGCAACGCCCAACGTCCGCGAAAGCTGAACGAACACTGGCAGCATCACAACGACAACGGGGGTATTGTTCACAAAGGCAGACGCGACAATGACAAAGAGCATCAGCCCCGCAAGTGTCCGTTTCGGGTGGTCCTCTGCATGCGCCTGCGCCAGTTCTGTCATCCGCGACAGCGCACCGGTTCGCACCAATGCCCCCATAACGATGAACATCGCTGCAATTGTCCACGGTGCGGGGTTCGCAAGAGAACGGACCGCCACATCATAGGGCAGCACACCGGCCACCAGCATCATCGCAACACCGGCAATCGCGACAACCTCGGTCGGGTAGGTCTCGCGCAGGAACATGACGAACATGCCAATCACGATGGCAAGCGCCACGGTGGCCTGCCCTGTCTGCGACAGGTTAAGGAGTTCGACCATAAAGTACCCCGAGTTGTTGGCAGGCTATCTTCGCCGCGCGGTGGCCTCTAGGCAAGAGACTAATCGCCTCAGACCGGCGCGGGACCGGATTGGGCAAGCCGCCCCCCCTGTCGGACCATCTCAACCCGCGTGGATTTGCCGGTCCGGTCATCCGTTTCGACATACACGCCAGACAGAGTGACCTCACCGAGCGCCGGCTCAAAACGTCCTTTGGCCATGCCTGTCACAAAACGGCGCAGCGGCTCTGCCTTGTTCATGCCGATCACACTGTCATAGTCGCCACACATCCCCGCGTCGGTCTGGAACGCCGTCCCACCCGGCAGGATTTGTGCGTCTCCGGTCGGAACGTGGGTATGTGTTCCGACAACAAGGCTCGCCTTGCCATCGCAAAAATGCCCCATCGCCATCTTTTCCGAAGTCGCTTCGCAGTGCACATCCCAGACGGATGCCTGAACCAGCCCGCCCAAGGGGAACTTGCGCAGCACCTCATCCACAGCCGAAAACGGATCATCAAAGGCCCGTTTCATAAAGACCTGCCCCAAAACCTGCGCCACCAGCACTTTCTGGCCGCGCCGCGCGGTGAACACACGCGCACCGGTCCCCGGAGACACCTTGGAATAGTTCAGTGGGCGGATAATCCGGCTCTCTTGTTCACAAAAGGACATCATGTCCTTTTGATCGAATGCGTGATCCCCGAGCGTTATGACATCCGTGCCCGCATCAAGAAAGCTTTTCGCATGCTCGGCGTTCAACCCCATACCGCGCGTCGCGTTTTCACCATTCACCACGACAAAATCGAGGTTCCACGCCTCCCGCAATTTCGGAAGCCGCTCCACAATAGCCGCGCGACCCGCACGACCCACTACATCGCCAAGAAACAGGATTTTCATGCCCAAGCTCTAGGGCTCTGCTAGAAAAAGCGCAAGTTCCGACCTTTCATCCGACCCCAAATACCTTTGGGTGATGGGTCAACGGTCACGGAGCGATACACCCGATGACAAAAAGAAAGCCCGAACAGAAACTGTCCGGGCCTTCAGAAAACTCTAGCGGATTGTGATTAGGCTTGTGCCTTCACAACCTCTTTTTTGATCTTGAGCGCTTGGTTCGACAGCTCGGCATCTTTTGCCTTGAGCAGGAACGCGTCCAGACCGCCACGGTGATCGACCGTACGCAGAGCAGCCGAAGAGATGCGCAGACGGAACGAACGGCCCAGAACTTCGGACTGAAGCGTTACGTCCTGCAGGTTCGGCAGGAAACGGCGACGGGTGCGGTTTTTAGCGTGGCTTACGTTGTTGCCCGACATCGGGCCTTTGCCAGTCAATTCGCATTTACGCGACATGAGGAATATCCTTATTTATTGGTTCCGGCCACCAGGGCCAGTTTGGTTTGTGGGCAATAGCCCGACAGGCCTCGCACCTCGCGAAACCTGACATGAGCGTTGCCTTTAGGGAGATTCCCCCAACCGGTCAAGCCTCATCGGCCCAAATCAGGCCTTACCACCGGCGAAACGGTCAAGAACCCGCGCAGCAGCCTGCGTTGCCGTCGTCTCACCACGGGTTAGCTGCGCTTCCGCCTCGGAAAGCTGCTTGGCAAGGTCAGGATCACGCGACAGGCGCTCGAGGAGCTGCAACCGCACCTCTTCGTGGAACCAGTATCGCGCTTGTTCGGCACGGCGACCGGACCAGTGAGCGTTCTCTTTGCGCCAGTTCGCAAGTGCGGTCATTTCTTCCCATGCTGTTACGATCCCGTCGCCTTCATAGGCGGAAACAGTCATCGCTTTGGGGAACCCCTCGGGGTCTTGCGGGCGTTTACGCAGCAAGCGCAGCGCACCGGCATAGTCTGCACAGGTTCGTGTTGCTTGCGATTTCAGATCACCATCGGCCTTGTTGACCAGAATGAGGTCCGCAATTTCCATGATACCGCGTTTGACGCCCTGAAGTTCATCACCGCCCGCAGGAGCCAGAAGCAGTGTAAAGATATCGCACATTTCGGCGACCATCGTTTCAGACTGGCCGACACCGACGGTTTCAATCAGGACAACGTCGAAACCTGCTGCCTCACACAGGGCGATAGCCTCGCGGGTGCGACGCGCAACACCACCCATTTGTGCCTGCGACGGCGACGGCCGGATAAAAGCGTTCGGATCGCGGCTGAGCTGCTCCATCCGGGTCTTATCCCCGAGGATCGACCCACCTGATCGTGCCGAGGACGGGTCTACGGCAAGAACCGCCACACGGAGGCCAAGACCGGTCAAATGCAGGCCGAAAGCTTCGATAAAGGTGGACTTCCCGACGCCGGGGGTGCCCGATAGCCCAATACGAAGCGCCTGTCGGGACGCACCCAGAGCATCCAGCAATTCAAGCGCCTGCGCACGGTGATCTGCACGACCGCTCTCCACAAGTGTAATCGCACGGGCGAGCGCACGGCGGTCACCGTTTTTCAATTGGGCAGCGAGGGCGGGGATGTCGATCTGTCTGGCCATAGGCACTTCTTAGCGGTTGGAGGCAATCTGTCCAGTGGGCGCTTTACGCTGAGATGTCGCAGGGGCGCTGCCCCTCTGGCCTGCGGCCATTCACCCCGAAGTATTTCGGGAAAGATGAAAGAGCTTGACTGTCCCCCACCGCAGGGCAGAGTTCGCCTATGTCCGTGCTCCCTTCTGTATTTGAAAACTGGTTTGCCAAACGGGGTTGGCAGGTCCATCCGCATCAGGCCGAAATGCTGGCGCGATCCAAAGAACCCGCCCTTTTGCTGGTTGCCCCGACCGGTGGCGGCAAGACGCTCGCCGGTTTTTTGCCGACTCTTCTGGAGTTGTCAGAGGGCGACCATAAGGGGCTCCATACGCTGTATGTATCGCCCCTGAAGGCGCTGGCCGCAGACATCAAACGCAACCTGCGTACACCGGTCGAGGAGATGGGCCTGCCCATCAGGATCGAGGACAGGACAGGTGACACCTCTGCCACCGCAAAGAAACGCCAACGGGCCGATCCGCCGCATATCCTTTTGACGACACCAGAAAGCCTGGCGCTTTTGACGTCGTATGAGGACGCGCCACGGATGTTTGCAGGGCTTCAGCGCGTAATTGTCGATGAAATCCATGCGTTGGACGAAAGCAAGCGGGGAGATCAGTTGATGCTGGCGTTGTCACGTTTGGAAGCCATGGCGCCGGGGCTGCGCCGTGTCGGGCTTTCGGCAACGGTCGACGATCCCGAAGCGCTGGCGACAAAGCTGGCTCTTGCGCCCAAGAAGGCCGACATTCTGCATGCCGACCCGGGACCGGACCCTGACATTTCAATGTTGGTGACCGAAACGCCGCCGCCATGGTCGGGTGGTGGTGCCGGTTATGCAATCAACGATGTGCTAGAGCAAATCCGCGAACACCGGACGACCTTGGTGTTTCACAATACTCGTGCACAGGCCGAGATATTCTTTCACAAACTCTGGCTCGCAAACTCGGACGACTTACCGATTGGCATTCACCACGGGTCCCTATCCCGCGACCAGAGGGAAGCCGTCGAAGCCGCCATGGTGCGGGGCGATCTAAGAGCGGTGGTTTGCACTGGAAGCCTCGACCTTGGCATCGATTGGGGCGACGTCGATCTTGTTGTTCAGGTTGGCGCCCCGAAAAACGTCAAACGACTGGTGCAACGAATTGGTCGCGCCAACCACCGCTACAATGCTCCGTCCAAGGCTGTGCTGGTTCCAGCCAACCGGTTCGAGGTCGTCGAGTGCGTGGCAGCCCTTCAGGCCGCGCGTGATCACGATCTGGACGGCAGCCCGAGTGGTGACGGGCCACGGGATGTCCTATGCCAGCATATCCTGATCCGTGCCTGTGCAGGGCCGTTTGATGCCGACGAATTGTTGGCCGAGATACGCACGGTTGGTGCCTATGCAGACCTCTCTCGGGCAGCATTTGACGATTGCCTCGATTTTGTTGCGACCGGTGGATACGCGCTACGGGCTTACGACCGCTGGAAGCGTTTGTTGCTGCGCCCTGACGGCTTGTGGCAGCTACGTGATCCAAGAGCCGCGCAGCGGATACGGATGAACATCGGCACCATCCAAGACAGCGACATGATGAAAGTGCGGATGCGCGGCGCTGGCAAACCGCTTGGTGAGGTTGAAGAAGGTTTTGCAGCCTCTCTCACACCTGGAGATAGTTTTCTGATCGGAGGAAAGATCGTCCGCTACAAGGGCGTGAAGGAAATGACTGTCGAAGTCACCAAATCCGACGCCAAGTCACCCAAGGTGGCTGTTTTCAGCGGGACCAAGTTTTCGACGTCCACGCTCCTTGCGGAACGTATCCTGACGATGTTCGAACAACCACGCTGGCCCGAACTGCCCGATCACACCGCTGAATGGTTATTGCACCAGCGGGAGGTTTCACAACTGCCCGAACGCGATCACCTGTTGGTCGAAAGCTTTCCTCATGAGGGATACGAATACAGCTGCATCTACGGCTTTGCCGGGAAAAACGCGCAGCAAACGCTTGGCTTGATCCTGACACAAAGGATGGAGCAGGCGGGACTTGATCCATTGGGGTTTGTATCCACCGATTATGCGACCCTCATCTGGGGATTGGAGCCGATTTCCGATCCCTTCGCGCTCCTCTCGCTCGACGCGCTCAAGGAAGGGTTGGAAAACTGGTTAAAGAACAACATGGTCATGAAGCGGACGTTTCGATCAGCCGCAAATATTGCCATGCTGATCGAACGAAACAGCCCGCAAGCCCAAAAGTCCGGCAGGCAGGCAACGTTTTCGTCCGACATCCTCTATGACACTTTGGCGAAATACGATCCTGACCATCTGATGCTCAGAATTACCCGCGAAGAAGCAATGCGGGGATTGGTCGATTTCAATCGCATTGAAGACATGCTGACACGGACCGACGGACGCATTGACCACCTCAGGCTCGAACAGCTATCGCCTCTTGCTGCGCCGTTGCTGCTTGAGGTGGGTAAGATACCCGTCCTCGGGTCGGGACGCGAAAGGCTCGAAGCGCAAAAGGCCGAAGAGTTGATGCAAAAGGCTGGGCTCTCCTGACGGAGGCCGAAATATGCTTTGGCGGGGCTTGACCCTCTGACAGCCTGACGCCAAAGACGCGGTCATGACGACCCACAGCTTCTCTCTCTCCGGTGTTTCATTGACTGCATTGCCTTCGGGGGCTCTCTGGCTTGCGGATCATGGCACACTTGTCGTGTCCGATCTGCACCTGTGTAAATCCGAAAGGTTCGCCCGTAAGGGGCGCGGTATGCTTCCCCCTTATGAGACACGCGATACGCTCACCCGTCTGGACGAGGATCTTGAGACCTACCGACCGGATCGCGTGATTTGCCTCGGTGACAGCTTTGACGATGTCGAAGCGATCGAAGACATGCGAGACGCGGAAAAAACGTGGCTGTCGCGGATGCAAGCTGGACGTGAATGGATTTGGATCGCAGGAAACCATGACGCTGGTCCGGTAGAGCTCGGCGGGGAATACGTGACCGAAACCATCGTCGACGCGCTGACATTCCGGCATATCGCCGAAACCGGTGCGCAGGGCGAGGTGTCCGGCCATTACCACCCCAAGTATTCGATCTCCGCTCAGGCACGACCCTGTTTCGTCTATGACGACGCCCGCCTGATCCTTCCGGCATTCGGAACGTATACTGGTGGTATCTCTGCGGCGCGGGAACCGATCAGGCCACTTTTCGGTCAGCAGGCATTTGCTGTTCTGACCGGACGGAGATGCCTTGTGGTGCCCTTGCCCTAACCCTTCACTTTTTCGGTGTCCAAAAACAAAAAACTTCTGGCCCGCGGTTCGGAGCCAGAAGTCTTGGATTTGCCCAAAAGGCGCAATTGCTGCGCCGCACCGGATGGCGCAGCGCATTAAACTCAGGCGGTCAAACCGTCGGGCTCTGCCAATCCGTTTGCACGGCAGCAAGCAGTGACAGTGTTTGCCAGAAGACAAGCAATGGTCATCGGGCCAACGCCACCCGGAACCGGAGTGATTGCACCAGCCACTTCAGCGCAGCTGTCATAGTGGCAATCGCCGACCAGAGAATTCTTGCCATCTTTTTCAAGACGGTTGATGCCCACGTCGATCACAGTTGCACCCGGTTTGATCCAGTCACCTGTGACCATTTCCGGGCGGCCTACTGCGGCAACCACGATGTCGGCCTGACGGACAACTTCTTCGATGTTTTTGGTGCGGCTGTGCGCGATGGTCACCGTGCAGCTATCACCCAGCAAAAGCTGCGCCATCGGCTTACCAACGATGTTCGAACGACCGATTACAACGGCGTTCATGCCGGACAGCGAACCGTGGTGGTCACGCAGCATCATCAGGCAGCCCAGCGGTGTGCAAGGAACCATGGATTTCTGACCTGTGCCCAAAAGGCCAACGTTGGAAATGTGGAAACCATCAACGTCTTTGGCGGGGTCAATGCTGTTGATAACAAGATCGCTGTTCAAATGTCCCGGCAACGGCAGCTGCACGAGGATACCGTGAACGGTCGGATCATTGTTCAACTGATCGATCACAGCGAGCAGATCTTCTTCGGAAGTATCCGCGTCCAGCTTGTGTTCGAAAGAATTCATGCCTGCTTCGACGGTGCGACGTCCTTTGGAACGGACGTAAACCTGAGAAGCCGGATCTTCACCGACCAAAACGACCGCAAGGCCGGGGGTGATTCCGTGCTCTTCTTTCAGGCGGGCAACATGCTCTGCTACCTTTTCCTGCACGTTTGCCGAGAAAGCTTTACCGTCGATTATCTTTGCCGTCATTGGTCCCGTCCTACTAGTCTCAGATATCAGTATTTGCGAAGCTGGCAGCGTAATGCTCCATTTGCATTCTGGTTGCCAGCACTGCGTTCTTCATGAGCGTCGCAACTGTGACCGGCCCCACGCCGCCGGGTACTGGTGTGATCCATCCCGCGACTTCTGCACAGCTGTCAAAATCAGCGTCACCGACGGTTTTGCCTTCAACACGGTTAATGCCAATATCAATCAGCGCTGCACCGGGTTTGAGCATATCACCGGTCACGAGCCCCGGTTTGCCCACAGCAACAAAGACCGCGTCGGCAGCCCGCGAATGCATCGCGACCGAACGCGTCATGTGGTGGCAAACGGTCACGGTCGCTCCAAGTCCCATAAGCAAGAACGCAATGGGCTTACCCACGATTTCGGAATGGCCGATAACCGTGACGTCCAGCCCTTCGAGCTTGAGCGGCAAAGTTTTAAGAATTTCAACTGCGGCAACGGCGGTACATGGACCAAGCGCCAGATCGTCATAGACGATATTCCCGATTGACGCGGGGTGCATACCTTCGACGTCCTTGAGCGGGTGCACGGCTTTTTGCAGGACCTTAACCGGAATGTGATCCGGCAGCGGGCGCTGGATGATGATCCCGTTCACTCGCGGGTCCGCATTCAGGCCATGCAAAATACCTGTCAGCTGCTCAAGCGAGGTTTCTTCGGGATAGCTACGCGACTCGAACGCTACGCCGGCTTTTTCAGCCTGCTGCTTTTGGTTCCGAACGTAGATTTCTGCTGCAGCGGTATCACCGACACTTATGGAAACAAGTTTAGGTTTCCATCCAAGATTTTCGAGTACGACAGACTCAGCAACGACTTCCTGTCGAATTTGTTCTGCAATTTTCCGGCCGTCGATCACCGCAGCGCGCATAGGTATTCCCTGTTTATGTACTTGCCGCCCTCTGGCAGCGACCAAGCGCTTTACAAGCGCTAAAAAAATCTACGGGCGGAGGACCGCCCGTAGATATTGTTATCGTAGCTGTATCAGAACAGACCCTGGATTTCACCGTTGTCATCAAGGCAGATTGCTTCTGCACTCGGAACACGGGGCAGACCAGGCATGGTCATGATTTCACCGCAGATGACGACGACAAAGCCAGCACCGGCAGAGAGACGGACTTCACGTACCGGAACGCTGTGACCTGTCGGCGCGCCGCGCAGGTTCGGATCGGTCGAGAACGAGTACTGTGTCTTAGCCATACAGACCGGCAGATTGCCGTAGCCTGCTTCTTCCCACTCGCGAAGCTGGGCACGGATTTTCTTGTCCGCGATAACTTCGTCTGCGTGGTAGATACGCTTTGCGATGGTTTCGATCTTTTCAAAGAGCGGCATCTCATCGGGATACAGCGGAGCAAAGCTGTGGCCCCATTCGGTGAGTTCGACAACCTTGCGAGCAAGGTCTTCTGCACCTGCACCACCATCAGCCCAGTGACGGCTAACGATAGCTTCTGCACCTTGGGATGCGACGTAGTCTTTGACGGCCTGAACTTCGGCATCGGTATCGCCGGAGAAGTGGTTGATCGCGACAACGACCGGAACACCGAAGGACTTCACGTTTGCAACGTGACGGCCAAGGTTCGGACAACCGCGTTCGACTGCTTCAACGTTTTCTTCGCCCAGATCAGCTTTGGCAACGCCACCGTTCATTTTCATCGCGCGAACGGTCGCAACAACGACGACTGCGTCAGGTGCAATACCGGCCTTGCGGCACTTGATGTTCATGAACTTTTCAGCGCCGAGGTCAGCACCAAAGCCAGCTTCGGTAACAACGTAGTCTGCCAGCTTCATCGCAGTGGTAGTTGCAACAACAGAGTTACAGCCGTGTGCGATGTTCGCGAACGGACCGCCGTGTACGAATGCCGGGTTGTTTTCGAGCGTCTGCACGAGGTTCGGTTGCATTGCGTCCTTCAGCAGAACGGTCATTGCGCCGTCAGCGTTCAGATCACGTGCGTAGATCGGGGAACGGTCACGACGGTACGCAACGATCATGCGACCCAGACGGTCCTGCAGGTCTTCCAGATCGGAAGCAAGGCAAAGGATCGCCATAACTTCGGACGCAACAGTGATGTCAAAACCGGTCTGACGCGGGAAACCGTTGGAAACGCCACCAAGCGACGTCACCGTGTCACGGAGTGCGCGGTCGTTCATGTCAAGAACACGACGCCAGCTCACACGGCGTTCGTCGATTTCAAGCGAGTTGCCCCAGTAGATGTGGTTGTCGATCATAGCCGACAGCAGGTTGTGCGCAGAGGTGATGGCGTGGAAGTCACCGGTGAAGTGGAGGTTCATATCCTCCATCGGTACGATCTGAGCGTAACCACCACCAGCAGCGCCACCCTTCATACCAAAGTTCGGTCCAAGCGATGCTTCGCGGATACAAATCGCCGCTTTCTTGCCGATGCGGTTCAGACCGTCACCCAGACCAACGGTGGTCGTGGTTTTACCTTCACCCGCGGGGGTCGGGTTAATTGCGGTAACGAGGATCAGCTTGCCGCTTTCCTTGTCCTTTACACTATCAACAAACTTGGCAGAGACCTTTGCCTTGTCATGACCATAGGGGACCAGGTCATCGGCGCTGATGCCGAGCTTGGCTCCGATTTCCTGAATGGGCTTTTTATTTGCGGCCCGTGCAATTTCGATATCGGTTTTGAAAGTCATGACCTCTGGGACTCCTTCCTGACTGTGTTCCGCACGCTAGCGATACAGAAAAGAGGAACAGCGGCGTTTCCGACCATTTTAGAGCCGAAATCGCCGAATCGTGCAGAGTGTTTAGCGGATAGGAAACTTAGGGTGCCCAGACACGTTGATCTGGAATATGCAAACGCATTTCATCACCAAGCCTGAGCTCACCTCCCAGTTCAACCCATGCGGTAACACCACGCCGTTCCTTGGCGACAAGCTTGAAATCTTTACCGTGACCGGGACGAACGCCCTCGATCGTCTTTGAAACGATATGGCACGGGCGATTGTACATATCGACAGTCAGCGTCGCACCACTGCGTTCGCACTGCAAACGAGATGACGGCGGAATATGGGAAAAATCGGGAATGCCGCTCAGGACAATAGTTGCACCAAGCCAGGTCGGGTCAAGAGTTTCAAGCTCCAGCTCCGTCGCAATGGCATTCAGTTCTTCTTGGCTCACAACTGAAATCTGACGGGTATTCCGGATACTGGTCCCTTTTTGATATTGCTGGGTAACACGGCTACAGGACAAACGTGTTTCACCGTAGTGGGCATCCTCAGCAACACCTCCGAAATCGAGCGTCATTTCGGACACTGCCCGCGACGTAATCGTCCCGCTTGAGAGTTCAGGCATTACGCCAAGGTGGGTAATCGTCGCTGTGTAATCCGTTCTAAGTAAGGCTGGCATCAGACCTCCAAAATGAAAAATACGCGCCGGAACGGGAACAATACGCCTTTGTCTTCCTCGATCGGATACGCCTCCGATAATGCCTTGTCGTAGGCAGAAAGGTAGTCGCGCTGCTGCGCATCGTCCAGTTTGGCCATAATGGGCCTTAGGTAGGTCGACTGTGTAAAATGTCGAACGGGATGTCCATCTTCAACGGGATCAAGCCTCTGACTATAGCTCTCCTCCCATGCATCCACCTGACCAAATGGGGAAAGGATCGTCTTGTATGCCTCTGGTTCTAGAACGTCGGCATTCCAGCCGGCACTACTGAACAGATCAGGAAATAAAGAAACCGCAACGTCCCGAGCCAACTTGTGACTTGGTCCATTGTGCTGCCCGGGCACTTGCACGGCAAGGACGCCACCGTCGGCCAACCGTCCTGCTAAATGTGGTAAGAGAGTGTCGTGTTCGGGCAGCCAGTTCAGCGCAGCGTTCGAAAAGATCAACGCAGGCGGATGTGCCGGTTCCCAATGCGCAATGTCAGCATGCACAAGATCGTCATAGATGCGTGTCTCTGACGCTTTCACCAGCATGGCTTCGGATCGGTCTACACCTATGATTTTGCGATCCGGAAACCGTG
>JBNKUW010000035.1:0-19536 GCA_050298835.1 Marivivens sp. | reverse complement strand
GGAACCAGATATGCGCGACAGGTGCCGCCAGATCAATGTGACCCATGCGCTCGCGGCGTACACGTGAGAGCGTGACTTCAACACCGCACTTTTCGCAGACAACGCCGCGGTACTTCATGCGCTTATATTTGCCACAGAGGCATTCGTAATCTTTGATCGGGCCAAAGATACGTGCACAGAAGAGACCGTCACGCTCGGGCTTGAAAGTCCGGTAGTTGATGGTTTCGGGTTTCTTAATTTCACCGAACGACCACGACAGAATACGCTCCGGCGAAGCGAGCGAGACCTTGATCTCGTCAAAAGCTTTGGCCGGGGTCAGCGGGTTGAACGGGTTGTTGGTCAGTTCCTGGTTCATCGGATGTCCTTACAATATCAGTGGGAGACTTGGGTGAGGCGCGAACGCCTCACTCTTCGTCCTCCGCATCCAGGAGTTCCATGTTGAGGCCGAGACCTCGGACCTCTTTGACAAGAACGTTGAACGATTCCGGCACGCCGGCTTCGAAGTTGTCCTCGCCCTTGACGATCGACTCGTAGACCTTCGTCCGGCCTGCCACGTCGTCCGATTTCACCGTCAGCATTTCCTGCAGGGTGTAAGCGGCGCCGTAAGCTTCCAGAGCCCAGACTTCCATCTCCCCGAAACGCTGACCACCGAACTGGGCCTTACCACCAAGCGGCTGCTGGGTGACGAGGCTGTACGGGCCAGTCGAACGAGCGTGGATCTTGTCGTCGACAAGGTGGTGCAGTTTCAGCAGATACTTCATCCCCACGGTAACTTTCCGTGCGAACTGCTCACCGGTGCGGCCATCATAGAGGACCGACTGAGCAGAAGTATCGAAACCAACGCGCGACAGTGCATCGTTGATGTCTGCTTCTTTTGCACCGTCAAAGACGGGTGTTGCGATCGGCACACCGAAGGTTGCGTTACCGGCGACTTCGATCAGCTCGTCTTCTTCCATTTCGGCAAAGCCTTCGTCGTAGACGTCTTGGCCGTAGGTAATTTTCAGAGCGTCACGAACCGGGGTCATATCACCCGAACGACGGTATTCCTGCAGAGCGTCGTCAATCTGGATACCCAGACCACGCGATGCCCAACCCATGTGAGTTTCAAGGATCTGTCCGACGTTCATACGCGAAGGCACACCCAGCGGGTTCAGAACAAAGTCAACCGGAGTACCGTCTTGGAGGAACGGCATGTCTTCGATCGGAACAACGCGTGAAATAACACCTTTGTTCCCGTGACGACCGGCCATTTTATCGCCCGGCTGAAGCTTACGCTTCACAGCGATAAAGACTTTAACCATCTTCATCACGCCCGGCGGAAGATCGTCACCACGACGGACTTTCTCGACCTTATCCTCAAAGCGGGCGTCGAGCGAACGCTTCTGGATTTCATACTGCTCGTTCAGGGCTTCGACGATTTTCGCGTCGTCTTCGTCCTTCAGAGCAATCTGCCACCATTGACCACGGCTGAGTTCAGCCAGCGACTCTTCGGTCACAATCGAGTTGGCCTTGAACCCACGCGGGCCTTTGACGGCCTCTTTGCCCAAGATCATGTCTTTGAGACGGGCATAGATGTTGCGGTCCAGAATGCCGAGTTCGTCGTCACGGTCACGAGCAAGGCTTTCGACCTCTTCACGCTCGATCTGCAGCGCACGTTCGTCTTTTTCAACACCGTGGCGGTTGAAAACACGAACTTCGACAACAGTACCGTAGTCACCCGGCGGTAGGCGCAGCGAGGTGTCACGAACATCCGAAGCTTTCTCACCAAAGATGGCGCGAAGAAGCTTTTCTTCCGGCGTCATCGGGCTTTCGCCCTTCGGTGTGATCTTACCAACAAGGATATCGCTCGGTCCGACTTCCGCACCGATGTAAACGATGCCAGCCTCATCGAGGTTGCGCAGCGCTTCTTCACCGACGTTCGGAATGTCGCGAGTGATTTCTTCCGGTCCAAGCTTTGTATCGCGGGCCGCGACTTCGAATTCCTCAATGTGAACCGAGGTAAAGACGTCGTCCTTAACGATACGTTCGGAGATCAGAATGGAGTCTTCGTAGTTGTAGCCGTTCCAAGGCATGAACGCGACGATGACGTTCTTACCCAGAGCCAGTTCGCCCATATCAGTCGACGGACCGTCGGCGATGACTTCGCCTTTCTTGACGGTGTTGCCAACCTTCACCAACGGACGCTGGTTGATGCAGGTGTTCTGGTTAGAACGCTGGAACTTGCGAAGACGATAGATGTCAACGCCAGGGTCACCAACTTCGAGGTCTTCGGTTGCACGAATAACGATACGGGTCGCATCAACTTGGTCGATGATACCAGCGCGGTGAGCAGTAATCGCAGCACCGGAGTCAATCGCAACCTTGCCTTCCATACCAGTACCGACCAACGGAGCCTGAGCCTGCAGGAGCGGAACTGCCTGACGTTGCATGTTCGAGCCCATGAGAGCGCGGTTAGCGTCGTCGTTTTCAAGGAAGGGGATCAGAGCGGCAGCGACCGAAACCAGCTGTTTCGGCGACACGTCGATCAGATCGACGTTGTCTTTCGGTGCCAGCGTGTATTCGCCCGACTGACGGGTCGAGACGAATTCGTTGATCAGGTTACCGTCTTCGTCGAGCGTCGCGTTAGCCTGAGCTACGGTGTGACGCATCTCTTCGGTTGCCGACATGTAGTTCACTTCGTCAGTGACCCTGCCTTCGACAACTTTACGGTACGGGGTTTCAATGAAGCCGTACTTGTTCACGCGGGCAAATGTTGCCAGCGAGTTGATAAGACCAATGTTCGGGCCTTCCGGCGTTTCAATCGGACACATACGACCGTAGTGGGTCGGGTGAACGTCGCGAACTTCAAAGCCAGCACGCTCGCGGGTAAGACCACCCGGTCCAAGAGCCGAGAGACGGCGTTTATGGGTCAACTCGGACAGCGGGTTGGTTTGGTCCATAAACTGTGACAGCTGCGAAGAACCAAAGAATTCACGAACAGCGGCAGCCGCCGGTTTCGCGTTGATCAGGTCTTGCGGCATCACGGTGTCGATTTCGACCGAGGACATACGTTCCTTGATCGCGCGCTCCATACGAAGCAAGCCGACGCGGTACTGGTTTTCCATCAGTTCGCCGACAGAACGAACACGACGGTTACCGAGGTGGTCGATATCGTCCACTTCGCCTTTGCCATCGCGCAGTTCAACCAACGCCTTAACGCACGAAACGATATCTTCGTTCCGCAGGGTGCGTTGGGTGTCTTCGGCATCAAGCGCAAGACGCATGTTCATTTTGACACGGCCAACGGCCGACAGGTCATAACGTTCTGCATCGAAGAACAAAGTGTCAAACAGGGCAGAAGCCGCGTCGACGGTCGGCGGTTCACCCGGACGCATAACGCGATAGATGTCCATGAGCGCGGTTTCGCGGTTCATGTTCTTATCGGACGCCATGGTGTTCCGCATGTACGGACCAACATTGATGTTGTCGATGTCGAGAACCGGAATGTCGGTCACACCAGCATCCAGCAGTTCTTTGAGCGAACCACCGATGATGTCACCATCTTTGTCCATTTCCAGCGTCAGTTCGTCACCGGCTTCAACGTAGATCGCCCCTGTCTCTTCGTTGATGATGTCTTTGGAAACGTACTTACCGACGATGTGATCGAACGGAACCAGCAGGTTTTTGACAGAGCCTTCGTCGATCAGTTTCTTAACTGCACGCGGAGTAACTTTTTCCCCGGCTTTGGCGATAACTTCGCCAGTTGCAGCATCAACAAGATCATAGGTCGGACGCGTGCCACGAACGCGTTCCGGGAAGAACTTGGTCACCCAACCATGAGCTTTCTTGTCGAAAGAAAAATCAACAGTCTCATAGTAGGCATCCATGATGCCTTCCTGATCCATACCCAGAGCATAGAGCAGAGTAGTGACCGGAAGCTTACGGCGACGGTCGATACGGGCGAATACCAGATCCTTGGCGTCGAATTCGAAATCGAGCCACGAGCCGCGATAGGGAATAATGCGGCAAGCGAACAGGAGTTTACCCGACGAATGGGTTTTGCCTTTGTCGTGATCAAAGAACACACCCGGAGAGCGGTGCATCTGGGAAACGATCACACGCTCAGTACCGTTCACGATGAACGTACCGTTCGGGGTCATCAGAGGCATATCGCCCATGAAAACGTCTTGTTCTTTGATGTCCTTAACAGAACGGGCACCGGTGTCTTCATCGACATCGAATACGATCAGGCGGAGGGTAACCTTCAGCGGTGCGCTGTAGGTCAGGTCACGCTGCATACATTCGTCAACGTCGAACTTCGGCTTTTCAAGCTCGTACTTCACGAACTCGAGAACCGATGTCTCGTTGAAGTCTTTGATCGGGAAAACCGACTGGAAAACGCCTTTGATGCCTTCGCCGTCAAGCGGAGTATCGCTGTCACCGGAACGCAGGAACAGGTCGTAGGACGACTTCTGAACCTCGATCAGATTCGGCATTTCCAGAACTTCGCGGATTTTACCGTAGTATTTACGCAGGCGTTTCTGGCCAAGGAAGGTCTGAGCCATGTGCTATGTCACCTTTCAGTCTCTGCGGGGCCATACCGCCGGGGCCGCGGTATTTTCCCATTGAGAAGGGAGTTCCGGTCTATTCCTGACCCCCGTCCCAATGGGGGCCGCCCGACCGATGGAACCTACCCAAGAAGAGGCTTTTCGCATTTAGCCCCTGCTAAGACAGGTTCGGCTGGACCCACGAAATCGCGGATCCAGCCTGAATGTGTAGGCCCCAAGCGGGACCAGAAACCAATTAGGCCAGTTCGACCGTTGCGCCAGCTGCTTCCAGCTTGGCTTTGATTTCTTCGGCTTCTGCTTTTGCAGCGCCTTCTTTGACTTTGCCGCCAGCTTCAACGAGCTCTTTGGCTTCTTTCAGGCCAAGGCCAGTGATGCCGCGAACTTCTTTGATGACGTTGATTTTCTGACCGCCGGCGTCCTTCAGGACGACGTCGAATTCAGTTTTTTCTTCCTCAGCAGCGCCAGCGTCGCCTGCCGGGCCAGCAACCATTACAGCGCCGCCAGCAGCCGGCTCGATGCCGTACTCGTCTTTGAGGATGGTTTTCAGTTCTTGTGCTTCGAGAAGGGTCAGACCAACAATCTCTTCAGCCAGTTTTTTCAGATCAGCCATTTTATGCTTTCCGTTCGTTTGATGTGTGTTCCAACGTGTAGGTGATAGTCCCCACGAAGGCAGTCAGGTTGCTTATGCAGCTTTCTCTTCGATGGTCGAAAGAATGCTCGCGATGTTCGAAGCAGGCGCGCCAACGGCACCGGCGATGTTCGAAGCAGGTGCACCGATTGCGCCAACGATCGAAGCAATGAGCTCCTCACGCGACGGCATTTGTGCAACGGCTTTGACGCCAGCGACATCCAGTGCATTGTCACCCATAGCACCACCGAGGATAACGAGCTTGTCGTTACCTTTGGCGTACTTGTCGACCACCTTCGCCGCAGCGACGGGATCTTCAGAGTAGGACAGCACAGTCATGCCCGTCAGGTACTCGGCGATAGATTCGCACGGCTTACCTTCAAGGGCGATCTTGGCGAGCTTGTTCTTGGCAACGCGTACGGAACCGCCCGCTTCACGCATTTGAGCGCGCAGGTCCTGCATTTCAGCAACTGTCATGCCTTCGTAGTGGGCAACCACTACGACGCCAGAGCTGTCAAAGATTTGGCCGAGCTCTTCGACCAGTTTCTCTTTCTGGGCTCTATCCACAGTTTCACTCCAAGTTTGGGGTTTCCCCCGGCTCATTTTGACCCTCGAAACATATCAAGGGCCGTTCGGGTCCGCGTCAGGGTCCCGAGGCCAGATCGCCCGATCCATCTGGAACGGAAATCCTTATCTCGTTTCCCATCTCAGGAAGGAATTATTGGGGAAACCCCAACCCTCCGTCTCGGACAGGACAGGGCCGTCTCCGGCCCCGCCATTTCACCGCACAAGGCGGCGAAAATTCTTAGTTGCCAGTAGCCGAGTCAATCGACACCGATACGCCCGGACCCATGGTCGAGGACAGGGACACTTTCTTGACGTAAGCGCCTTTGGCACCCGACGGCTTGGCCTTGAGCACGGCTTCAACGAAAGCACGCACGTTCTCGGCCAGCTTGCCAGCGTCGAAGGAAGCTTTGCCGACACCAGCGTGCACGACGCCAGCTTTTTCAACTTTGAACTGAACCTGGCCACCTTTTGCTGCTTTAACAGCTTCGGTTACGTCCATGGTTACAGTGCCGACCTTCGGGTTCGGCATCAGGTTACGCGGGCCAAGAACCTTACCCAAACGGCCAACGATCGGCATCATGTCCGGGGTTGCGATGCAACGTTCAAAGTCGATCTTACCCGACTGAACGGTTTCCATCAGGTCTTCGGCGCCAACGATGTCTGCACCAGCAGCTTTCGCTTCTTCGGCTTTGTCGCCACGAGCGAAAACAGCTACGCGAACGTCCTTACCCGTGCCGTTCGGCAAGGTAACAGTGCCACGAACCATTTGGTCAGCGTGACGGGGGTCAACACCGAGGTTCAGAGCGATTTCGACGGTTTCGTCGAATTTTGCTTTGGCGTTCGATTTCACCAGTTCGATTGCTTCTGCAACCACCAGATCTTCTTTACCAGCGAAGGCCTCACGGGCCGCAGTGATACGCTTACCAGCCATCTTACTTCACCTCGATGCCCATGGAGCGAGCCGAACCCAGAATAATCTGCATTGCGGCTTCGACAGTGTTGGCGTTGAGGTCCTTCATTTTGGCCTCGGCGATTTCGCGAACCTGAGCAGCGGTAACCGAACCAGCGGTTTCTTTGCCCGGGTTGTTGGCGCCTGATTTCAGCTTTGCAGCTTTTTTCAGGTAATAGGATGCCGGCGGGGTCTTCACTTCGAAAGTGAACGACTTGTCCTGGTAGTACGTGATAACGGTCGGGCACGGTGCGCCCGGCTCCATATCAGCCGTCTTAGCGTTGAACGCTTTCGTGAATTCCATGATGTTGATACCGCGCTGACCCAGCGCAGGACCGACCGGCGGGCTCGGGTTTGCTTGACCTGCAGGAACCTGCAGCTTCAGCTGACCCACTACTTTCTTGGCCATTGGCCTCTCCTTTTTCCAACCCCCTCAGCACGCGTGCATCAGGGAACGTGTTGTGTGGTCCGGTGTGACGAGCGCGCCCGCCAAACCTCCCACGAGATACCTCAGATCTGTTTGGTGACCTGAGTATATTCCAGCTCGACCGGAGTAGCCCGGCCAAAAATCGAAACCGTCACCTTCAGGCGCTGGTTCGCGTCATCAACTTCCTCGACCATACCGTCGAAGCCTTCGAACGGACCGTCGTTAACTTTGACCTTTTCACCGACTTCGAAGTTGATCTCGACGCGCGGCGCCTCCTGACCTTCTTCGACACGGCCCAGAATCGCCTGCACTTCTGCATCACGCATCGGCATCGGGCGGCCTTGCGGACCAAGGAAACCAGTCACCCGGTTGATCGAGTTGACGAGGTGATATGCCTCGTCCGACAATTCCATGTGAACCAGAACGTAACCCGGCATGAACCGGCGCTCGGTTGTCACTTTTTTACCGCGACGGACCTCAATCACCTCTTCGGTGGGAACCAGAACTTCATCGATCTGATCCTCAAGGCCCTGCTCCTCAACTTTGGCGCGGATTTGCTCGGCAATCTTCTTCTCGAAGTTCGAGAGCACGCTTACCGAATACCAACGTTTCGCCATAGTCTTCGACACCCTGTCGCAGCGACCCCAAACGAGGCCATAAATTTCAGTTATTCCGGCAGCTTAGCCCGCCGAACTCCGGAAAAAGAAAAGCGGCGCGCAACTCGATTCGCCGCACGCCCTTCCGGAGATTGTGGCTCATACAACCGCAAGCCCTTGATTACAAGGGGCCAAAGCGGTTTTTCCCGAAAGGACGATCAGCGATTCAGGATTAGGTCGAACAGACCGAAGCGGATCAGCATGTCCACCAAAGAGAAAAACAGAGCGAGGAACACGGTAATGGCAAATACCATACCGGTCGTCAAAACGACCTCGCGGCGCGACGGCCAAATAATCTTGGCAATTTCTGCGCGGGTCTGCTGAATAAATTGAACTGGGCTGGTCCGGGCCATTGGCTCTTCCTTTTCGGTATCGGGCGGCATTTACGCAGTTACACTGCGCTTTTCAACCCTCTGCATCGACTAGGCCCGCATCCGGTTGGTAGAAAACGACCTTGGGCAATGCACGGATTTGTTCAATCTGTTCGGCATAGCTCGCTCTGGCTAGCTCACGCTCTGCTTCAGAAAACAGGTTGAACCGCTCGAATTCTGCGCCAACCGGAAAATCTTTTCGTGCTTGCTGAACGAGCTGAACGACGTTTTCCGCATCCCGAACTGAAAGCGCTTGCGCCAGAGCTCTTGCAGAAAGCCCTACATGATTCCGCCCTTCCCGTGGCACGACAATGCCCCCCAACCGCCAACGCAACAGGCGTCGGATGATGTCCGGGAAAACCTTTGCATAGTCTTCGTACCACCAGACGTGCACCTCATCAACCCCGGGAACGGCGCCAACTTTGGATACAAGAGTGAGCCAATCAATCAACGAAGCCGGATGTTCAGTTGAAAACACTTCCGGAGACAAAAAGCTCCCCGAATACACGGTCTGACTATAGGCTGAATTAATAAAGCTGTCCGGACTGCGAATAGACAGGAACACCCGCAGCTTCACATCCGGCAGCACCTCAGAAAGATCCCGAAGTCGACTAGCGGCATCTTCATAAAGCGGATCGGCGAGGCGCCCGTTTCCACGGTGGAGCGGCCCCAAGAAGTTTTCGTCGGACAGGACGACCTTGCGACTACCTTTTGCCAAAAACTTCAGTTGCTCCAGCGGAGTGCGGCGCGGCTTGCCAACCATCTCCCAACGGGACAGGCCGAACAAAGTCGGAATATTCCGACCGCGCATCCTAAGGAAATCGGGTCCGTAGTAGCGGACTCCGGCATCGATCAATGTTTGGCTATGATCCAGGAGTGAATTCTGTAGGTGGGTCGAGGCCGTCTTGTGAGCCCCGAGGTGCAATGTCAATTCGATCTGCTTTGGCATTTGCGAAATCCTCGCGGATTCAACGGCCGGAGTGGCAGGGGCACCAGGGCTCGAACCCGGGACCTACGGTTTTGGAGACCGTCGCTCTACCAACTGAGCTATACCCCTATTGGCCGTGGGCGGTGAGATACGAGAGCCACGAAGTCTTTGCAAGCAGGAAAGTGCGTAGCCCTCGTGAAAAGCACAAGAACCGCTATTTTCTTGCAACGACCAACTGCTCTAGCGCCGGAATGTCAGCAGAAGTAAGCACAGGGAGGATTTCTCGAATCTCTTCCGGATCCATGTGCCACCACGCAAGCTCCTCCAGCAGGTCTATGACCTCTTGCGAGAAACGCATTCGAACGATCCGAGCCGGATTGCCAGCGACCACCGCAAATGGTGGCACATCATGCGCAACCACTGCCCCACTCCCGACAATCACGCCATTGCCCAATGTCACGCCAGGCATGATCATTGCGTTATGGCCGATCCAAACATCGTGACCGACATTGGTATCTTCGCCCTGAGAGAACTCTTCCAAAAAGAAATTCCCGACCTCGTGGTTGAATACCGAGAATGGATAGGCTGTGAACCACCGTTTCGGATGATTGGCCGAGCTGGTGATAAATCGGGTCCCGTGCGCAAACTGGCAAAACTTCCCGATAACCAGCCTTTCTGGTGAAAACCCGTGCAGGTAAGGCGCTATCCGCGCAGCATAGTCATCGACCGGCTCAAAGTCGTTGTAGTAGGAGAATTCCCCGACTTCGATCCGAGGATGATCGATCACGGATCTTAGCCAGACTGTGTTGATGTAGTTGCTGCCGTCAGGCAACTCGATGGGATGACGCAAATTCGCGTCAAGAAAAGGCGATTGCATAAGTGCACTCCTGAAAGGACCAAAACTGGTGAAAATCAGTTCAGTGCGTTATCCATTTCACCCTCCATCAGTGCGTTATGAACTAAGGATATAGCTCAACACAGCAAAAGGGCCACCTGTTGGTGGCCCTTCGCTATAGGTAATCGTCGCTTTGATTAAGCGAGGATTTTGGAAACAACACCCGAACCAACGGTACGGCCGCCTTCGCGGATCGCGAAGCGGAGACCTTCTTCCATAGCGATCGGGGCGATCAGCTCGGCAGAAAGCTTCAGGTTGTCGCCAGGCATAACCATCTCCGTGCCTTCCGGCAGGATGCAGGTACCGGTGACGTCAGTCGTACGGAAGTAGAACTGCGGACGGTAGTTCGCAAAAAACGGCGTGTGACGGCCACCTTCTTCTTTGGTGAGGATGTAGACCTCAGCCTCGAATTTGGTGTGCGGGTTAACCGAACCCGGCTTACACAGAACCTGACCACGCTCAACGCCGTCACGGTCAACACCACGCAGCAGGGCACCGATGTTGTCACCAGCTTCACCGCGGTCAAGCAGCTTGCGGAACATTTCAACGCCGGTACAGGTGGTTTTCTTGGTGTCGTTGATACCAACGATTTCGATTTCGTCGCCAACGTTGATAACGCCACGCTCAACACGACCGGTCACAACAGTACCACGACCCGAGATCGAGAACACGTCTTCGATCGGCATCAGGAACGGCTGGTCAATCGCACGCTCGGGCTCGGGGATGTAGCTGTCGACAGCTTCCATCAGTTCACGGATCTTGTTTTCACCGATTTCAGGATCGCGGCCTTCCATAGCAGCCAGAGCAGACCCTGCAACGATCGGAATATCGTCACCAGGGAAGTCGTATTCGGACAGAAGCTCACGGATTTCCATTTCGACGAGCTCGAGGAGCTCTTCGTCGTCAACCTGGTCAACTTTGTTCATGAAAACGACCAGCGCCGGAACGCCAACCTGACGAGCGAGCAGGATGTGCTCACGGGTCTGCGGCATCGGGCCGTCAGCAGCGTTAACAACCAGAATGCCGCCGTCCATCTGCGCAGCACCGGTGATCATGTTCTTAACATAGTCAGCGTGGCCGGGGCAGTCGACGTGGGCGTAGTGACGCGCTTCGGTCTCGTACTCAACGTGTGCAGTCGAGATCGTGATACCACGGGCTTTCTCTTCCGGTGCGCCGTCAATCTGGTCGTAGGCTTTGAAGTCACCAAAGTATTTGGTGATCGCTGCCGTCAGAGTGGTTTTGCCGTGGTCAACGTGGCCGATCGTGCCAATGTTAACGTGCGGTTTAGAACGTTCAAACTTTTCCTTAGCCATAATGGCCTCCTTGGTCTTTCATTTTCGGGCAAGGCCCGATGATGTTGGAACGGTAGGGAGCAATGCCCCCTACCGGATCGCCATTAGGCGTATTTCGCTTGGATCTCTTCCGAGATGTTGCTCGGCACCGGTTCGTAGTGGTCGAACTGCATGGTGAAGTTCGCACGACCCGAAGACATCGAACGCAGCGTGTTGATGTAGCCAAACATGTTAGCCAGCGGAACAAATGCGTTAATAGCAACTGCGTTACCGCGTTGTTCCTGACCGGTTACCTGACCACGGCGGGACGTCAGGTCGCCGATGATACCACCGGTGTATTCTTCCGGAGTGATCACTTCGACTTTCATGGTCGGTTCCAGGAGTTTCGCGCCAGCTTTCTTCATACCTTCACGCATGCACATACGTGCAGCGATTTCGAAGGCCAGAACGCTGGAGTCAACGTCGTGGAATTTACCGTCGATCAGGGCAACTTTAAAGTCGATCACAGGGAAGCCAGCGAGCGGGCCGCTGTCCATGACCGAATTGATGCCTTTTTCAACGCCCGGGATGTATTCCTTGGGAACAGCACCACCAACGATGCGGCTCTCGAAGGAGTAACCTTCACCCGGCTCTGTCGGCGTAATGATAAGCTTAACTTCACCGAACTGACCCGAACCACCAGACTGTTTCTTGTGGGTGTAGGTGTGTTCGACTTCGTGCGAAATGGTTTCGCGATAAGCCACCTGCGGAGCACCGATGTTCGCTTCAACTTTGAATTCACGCTTCAGACGATCAACGAGAATATCAAGGTGAAGTTCGCCCATGCCTTTCATGATGGTCTGACCGGACTCGAGGTCGGTCTCAACACGGAAGGACGGGTCTTCGGCAGCCAGACGGGCCAGACCAGCAGACATTTTCTCTTGGTCGCCTTTGGTCTTCGGCTCAACAGCGATCTCGATAACCGGTTCCGGGAAGGTCATGGTTTCAAGAACAACCGGCTCTTTGATGTCGCAAAGGGTGTCACCAGTGGTGGTGTCCTTCAGACCTGCCAGAGCGATGATGTCGCCTGCGAATGCTTCCTCGATCTCCTCACGGTTGTTGGAGTGCATCATCATCATACGACCGATGCGCTCTTTCTTACCTTTGGTGGAGTTCAGGATGCTGTCACCTTTGTTCATAACGCCCGAGTAAACGCGGGTGAACGTCAGCGAGCCAACGAAGGGGTCGTTCATGATTTTGAACGCCAGACCAGCGAAAGGCATCGAGTCGTCAGCGCGACGCGGGATGTTACGAACTTCTTCTTCGTCACCCGGAGCAAAGCCCATATAGTCAACAACGTCGAGCGGTGACGGCAGGTAGTCCAGAACAGCGTTCAGCAGAGGCTGGACACCTTTGTTCTTGAACGCGGATCCACCAAGTACCGGAACGAAGTTCAGAGCCAGGGTACCTTTACGCAGCAGAGCGCGCAGGGTCGGTACGTCGGGTTCGTTACCTTCGAGGTATTCCATCATCGCGTCGTCGTCTTCTTCGACGGCGGCTTCGATCATCTTACCACGCCACTCTTCGGCCATGTCCTTGAGTTCGTCGCGAACTTCGACTTGAACCCAAGATGCACCAAGGTCTTCACCTTTCCACAGCCACTCTTTCATGGTGACCAGGTCGATGAGGCCTTCGAGTTCGGTTTCTGCACCGATCGGAATACCGACGGGAACAGCGCGAGCGCCGGTGCGGTCTTCGATCATGCTGACGCAGTTGAAGAAGTCAGCGCCAATCTTGTCCATTTTGTTAACGAACACGATACGCGGAACTTTGTAGCGGTCAGCCTGACGCCAAACGGTTTCGGTCTGCGGTTCAACACCAGCGTTGGCGTCGAGAACACAGACAGCACCGTCGAGAACTGCCAGCGAACGTTCAACTTCGATGGTGAAGTCAACGTGGCCGGGAGTGTCGATGATGTTCAGGCGGTGCTTTTCAGTTTCAGCAGTTTGACCATCTTCGGTGCGTTCCCAGAAAGTGGTGGTCGCAGCCGACGTGATGGTGATGCCGCGTTCCTGCTCCTGCTCCATCCAGTCCATGGTGGCTGCACCGTCGTGCACCTCACCAATGTTGTGGGACTTGCCGGTGTAGTAGAGGATACGCTCGGAACAGGTAGTTTTACCTGCATCGATGTGCGCCATGATACCAAAGTTGCGGTACCGGTCGAGGGGATATTCGCGTGCCATTGGGCTCTATCCTTTGGGCCTAAAATTACCAGCGGTAATGGCTGAACGCTTTGTTTGCGTCTGCCATTTTGTGAGTGTCTTCCCGCTTCTTAACAGCAGCACCGCGGCCGTTAACAGCGTCCAGAAGCTCACCAGCAAGGCGCTCTTCCATGGTGTTTTCGTTGCGGGCGCGAGAAGCGTTGATCAGCCAACGGATGGCCAGAGCCTCACGACGTTCAGGGCGAACTTCGACCGGAACCTGGTAGGTAGCACCACCCACACGACGCGAGCGAACCTCAACCGAGGGCTTCACGTTGTCGAGCGCTTCGTGGAACACTTCGACAGGTGCTTTTTTCAGCTTGCCTTCAACGCGATCAAAAGCGTTGTAGACGATTTTTTCTGCAACCGATTTTTTACCATCGATCATCAGGTTGTTCATGAATTTGGTAACAACGCGGTCACCGAACTTTGCGTCCGGCAGAACTTCACGTTTTTCAGCAGCGTGACGACGCGACATAGTGAGATCTCCTTACTTCGGACGCTTGGCGCCGTATTTCGAACGACGTTGTTTACGGTCTTTGACGCCTTGGGTATCCAGAACACCACGGAGGATGTGGTAACGGACACCGGGAAGGTCTTTTACACGACCGCCACGGATCAGAACCACAGAGTGTTCCTGAAGGTTGTGGCTTTCACCCGGAATGTACGAAATGACTTCGTAACCGTTGGTCAGGCGAACCTTCGCAACCTTACGCATAGCCGAGTTCGGTTTCTTCGGAGTGGTGGTGTAAACGCGGGTGCAAACACCACGTTTTTGCGGGCAGCGCTCGAGGTGCTGCGACTTGGATTTGACGACTTTGGGCTGACGCGGCTTGCGGATCAGCTGTTGGATCGTTGGCATTGGGTTATGTCCCCTATCCTACAATTAGCGGCCCCGTAGGTCCGCGGTTTACGACGACTGCTGGACGCACACGTCGCAGCACAAAAAGCCCGCAATCGAACCCTTACCGGAGGTGCGATGCGGTTAAAGTTACAGAGGAACAAGGCAGCATTAGCCCGGTTCATGTCCACTTCAGCTCTGATATGCGGGAAAAAGGGGGAATCCCCCTGACCCGGATGCGCGGCGTATAGGGGGAGTCGGGAGAACTGTCAACAGTAGCACCCTACTGACAGCGAATACTGTCCCAAACGGCTTCGAGTACCGACGCTTCGATCGCAAAGCGGATGCGCAGTCTGTCCTTAATTTCGTCTCTTAGCGGAACGAGGTGATCCCGGTATTTGGGACGGGATAGTACATCACTATCGTTCTCGGCGTGCGCCCCTCGTACGAACATCCTTGCACTCGGCACACTCAACGTCAGCATATTTTGCCATGACGCCGCATGAGGAAGGTCAAGAATACTCTGTTCGTCTTCTGGAAGCCTGCAATACACTTGTGCCGGTGTCCACTGCCGCTCCTGAACATCCATGCCTCTTAAGCCGTTGTGGTCAAACGCGAGAAGAATGCCGCGCGTGTAATCAATCCCCATGCGATGATTGAACGTATCTTCGAAAGCTTCGTAGCTCCCTTCAATCAGCTTTTTCGTCCGCTCCACAAAGTCGATTGCAACAGCATCATCATCATCAAGCCGAAACTCGCCAACAATATCAGCGCTCATATCCCGGTGATGAACCATGATCTTGCGACAAAGATCACGATGGTTCTGTCCCTCGGGCTCGAACACCAGTTGGATTTGAGGCAAACCTGAACACAGCAGCTCCAAACGACGTCTGAAATCGGTGGGCAGTTGATCGCCAGCGAGGACGAGTAGCGTGAAGTCTTTGTCTGATTGCTCTCGAAGAGCTGGTAAGACCAAACGTTCGAAAAAGAACAGCCGTTGCTCCAACCGTTCTGCGGAATACAGGACGGAACACAAACCTTTTAACGTCTCGGACCCACGTTTGAATGCCCCGACTTCGGAGGGATAGGAAAACCGACACAAGCCGAGCAACTGAATGTTCATAGCTAACTATCCGTTCCTCACTTCAATTGGGACAGTGGTAGCAACCTGACGCTCCGGTTTCTAGCCGATGGAACGAAAAAGGCCCCCGCAATAGCAGGGGCCTTTTCAAATCTAAAAGGATGAACCTTATTCGTCACGGCTCTCCGGCGTGTCGATGTCGATCATTTCACCTTCGGTCGGAGCAGCAAGCTGCACGGCGACTTCGGCTTCTTCACGACGTGCCTCAAGCACAACATTATCACGCTCGGATGCGATGCGGCGAACGCGGCTCGTTGCGCCACCGGTACCAGCCGGGATCAAGCGACCTACGATGACGTTCTCTTTGAGACCGACCAGTTTGTCACGCTTGCCCTGAACCGATGCTTCGGTGAGAACACGTGTGGTTTCCTGGAACGATGCCGCCGAGATGAACGAGCGGGTCTGCAACGATGCTTTGGTGATACCAAGCAGGATCGGTTCGCCCTGAGCCGGACGACCACCACGGGCGATCGCCTTTTCATTGGCTTCGTCGAATTCGACCTTATCAACGGTTTCACCCTTGAGCAGCGTGGTATCGCCGGAGTCGGAGATTTCCCATTTCTGCAGCATCTGACGAACAATAACTTCGATGTGTTTATCGTTAATCTTCACACCCTGCAGACGGTAAACATCCTGAACCTCGTCGATCATGTAGTCAGCCAGCGCTTCGACACCCATAATAGCAAGGATGTCATGCGGCGCGGGGTTGCCGTCCATGATGTAGTCGCCCTTCTGGACAAAGTCGCCTTCCTGTACCGGGATGTGTTTCCCTTTCGGTACCATGTATTCGACCTTGTGATCCGGATCGTCTGCCGACTCGATCGCGATGCGACGCTTGTTTTTGTAGTCCTTGCCTAAGCGAACGTAGCCATTGATCTCTGCGATGATGGCGTGGTCTTTCGGACGACGGGCTTCGAACAGTTCGGCAACACGCGGCAGACCACCGGTGATGTCCTTGGTCTTAGCACCTTCACGCGGGATACGCGCAACAACATCACCTGCAACGATGTCCTGACCGTCTTCAACGGACAGAATAGCATCCACAGACATTGCATAAGTAACAGGGTTACCTGCGTCGTTGCGTACGGGTTCACCGTCAGCACCAACAACAATGATCTCAGGTTTCAGATCGCCACCTTTGGGAACCGACCGCCAGTCGGACACGATCTTCTGTGTCATACCTGTCGCATCGTCGGTGTCTTCGCGAACGGAGATACCGGAAACGAGGTCAACAAAGCGGACCTTGCCACCCTTCTCGGCGATGATCGGAAGGGTATACGGGTCCCATTCGAACATCTTGTCACCGCGAGCGATGTCAGCACCGTCTTTGACAAAGACCTTCGAACCGTAACCAACTTTATGCTGGGCACGCTCTTCACCGTTTTCGTCGATGATGAGAAGGAGCATGTTCCGTCCCACAACAATCTGTTCGCCAGCGGCGTTTTCCAGAATGTTCGCGTTGCGGAACTCAACCTTACCAGCGGCAGAAGCTTCGAGGAACGATTGCTGGCCACCCTGCGCAACACCACCGATGTGGAACGTACGCATGGTAAGCTGTGTACCGGGTTCACCAATCGACTGGGCCGCGATGATACCGACGGCTTCGCCTTGGTTAACCTTGGTACCGCGAGCGAGGTCACGACCGTAACACTGTGCACAGACACCATCGTCTGCTTCACAGGTCAGCGGGCTGCGGATGCGCATCTTAGCAACGTTGGCCTGTTCGATCATGTCAGCGCGACGTTCGTCGATCAGCTCACCGGCTTTGACGAGAACTTCGTCCGTACCCGGGCGCAGAACATCATCAGCCGATACACGACCAAGGATACGTTCAGCGAGCGACGAAACAACTTCACCATCGTTTACGGCTGCTTCGGCAGTGATGGCGCGGTCCGTACCACAATCGTCCATACGAACGATGCAGTCCTGAGCCACGTCAACCAGACGACGGGTCAAGTAACCCGAGTTCGCCGTCTTAAGAGCCGTATCCGACAGACCTTTACGAGCGCCGTGGGTCGAGTTGAAGTACTCGAGAACGGTCAGACCTTCTTTAAAGTTCGAGATAATCGGCGTTTCGATAATCTCGCCCGAAGGTTTCGCCATAAGGCCGCGCATACCGCCCAGCTGCTTCATCTGCGTAACCGAGCCACGAGCACCGGAGTGGGCCATCATGTAAACCGAGTTCGGTTCATTGACAGCGCCATTCTCATCGCGGGTATCAGCCGAGATGGTTCCCATCATAGCGTCGGTGACTTTGTCGTTACACTTCGACCAAGCGTCGACGACTTTGTTGTACTTTTCGCCCTGAGTAATCAGACCGTCCATGTACTGTTGTTCAAAGTCCTTAACCTGTTCGCGGGTCTCGTCGACCAACGTCCACTTGGTATCCGGGATAACCATGTCGTCCTTACCGAACGAGATGCCGGCCTTGAACGCTTCACGGAAACCCATGGTCATGATCTGGTCACAGAAGATAACCGACTCTTTCTGACCGCAGTAACGGTAGACGGTGTCGATGACCTGCTGAACCTCTTTCTTCCGCAGAAGGCGGTTCACGAGAGAGAACGGTGCCTTGTTGTTCAGCGGAAGCAAGTGCCCCAGACGCAGACGGCCCGGAGTGGTCTCAAAGCGTTCAATCACTTCTTGTCCGGTTTCGTCGATCTGACGCAGGCGTGCCGTGATTTTGGCGTGCAGGTGAACTTCACCAGCGGCCAGAGCATGTTCGACTTCTTCGAGCGACGAGAAGCTCATGCCCTCGCCTTTCATGCCGTCACGCTGGATCGTGGTGTAGTACAGACCCAAGATCATATCCTGCGACGGAACAATGATCGGCGCGCCGTTTGCAGGCGACAGAACGTTGTTCGTCGACATCATCAGAACACGGGCTTCAAGCTGGGCTTCGAGCGAGAGCGGCACGTGCACAGCCATCTGGTCACCGTCGAAGTCGGCGTTGAATGCCGAACAAACGAGCGGGTGAAGCTGGATAGCTTTACCTTCGATCAGCGTGGGTTCGAACGCCTGAATACCAAGACGGTGCAACGTAGGTGCACGGTTCAGCATAACGGGGTGTTCGCGGATAACCTCGTCAAGGATGTCCCAAACTTCCGGACGCTCTTTTTCGACAAGCTTCTTCGCCTGTTTCACGGTGCTGGACAGACCTTTGGCTTCCAGACGCGAATAGATGAACGGCTTGAACAGTTCGAGCGCCATCTTTTTCGGCAGACCGCACTGGTGAAGCTTGAGTTCTGGACCGGTCACGATGACCGAACGACCCGAGAAGTCGACGCGCTTACCCAGAAGGTTCTGACGGAAACGACCCTGCTTACCTTTGAGCATGTCCGACAGCGACTTCAGCGGGCGTTTGTTCGCACCGGTGATGACGCGGCCACGACGGCCGTTGTCGAACAATGCGTCCACGGATTCCTGAAGCATACGCTTTTCGTTGCGGACGATGATGTCCGGCGCACGTAGTTCGATCAGTCGCTTCAGACGGTTATTCCGGTTGATCACACGACGATAAAGATCGTTGAGGTCGGACGTTGCGAAACGACCACCATCCAGCGGAACGAGCGGACGCAATTCCGGCGGGATGACCGGTACAACAGTCAGGATCATCCATTCGGGACGGTTCCCAGACTCGACAAAGCTTTCGACGATTTTCAGGCGCTTGATGATTTTCTTGGGCTTCAGTTCGCCGGTGGCTTCCTTCAGCTCTTCACGTAGCTGCTCTGCAGTTGCATCAAGGTCGATCATCGACAGCATTTCGCGGATCGCTTCGGCACCGATGTTCGCTTGGAAAGCGTCCATGCCGTAGGTGTCCTGTGCGTCGAGGAATTCCTCTTCGCTCATCAGCTGGCCGTAGGTCAGGTCCGTCAGGCCAGGCTCGATCACAACGTAGTTTTCAAAGTAGAGAATACGCTCGAGATCGCGCAGGGTCATGTCGAGCATGAGACCGATCCGCGACGGCAGCGATTTCAGGAACCAGATATGCGCGACAGGTGCCGCCAGATCAATGTGACCCATGCGCTCGCGGCGTACACGTGAGAGCGTGACT
>JBNKUW010000034.1:0-19968 GCA_050298835.1 Marivivens sp. | reverse complement strand
AGTCGTTCCCTCGTCGGAACATCAACCAGCTCTACACTCAGTTCACTGTCGAACACCTCTGATGGGTAGTTTTGGTAAAACTCAAAGGGATCAAACTCGATCGGACTACGCGCAACTTTGGAAAGCGGTAGTGTCGTCGGACTGCCAGCCTTGCGGATCTCACCGAGGTCTTCTGCAAGTGACAGGTAGGATTTCATCACGACAGCCAGATCGTAGGTGCGCCGGACGTGTTCGACACCGGCCTTACCCATGCGATGACGCAGATCTTTATCAAGGGCGAGCCGTTCAAGCGCAGTCAGATAGGCGTCCTGATCTATGGAGGTCGCGTTCGAGGTCAAACTCAGATACGCGGCATAGCTGTCTGTTCCATCAGCAAAGCGGCGCCCGATTTCATCACCCGCACCTGGTGCGCACATGCGTGTTGGAACCAGAAAGCCGGTCTCTCCATGAATGACCGTGTCCTTGAAGCCATCCCAATCAGGCATAACGACAGGCAGCCCTGCGGCCATCGCCTCAATCGGGACGATCCCAAATGTTTCCTGAATGTTGTCCACGGGTAGCGTAAAGATGTCCGCGCCGGACCAGATCGCCCGACGGACCCAAGCATCACGCCCGTCGATTATTTGTGTCTGCACCGATGGGCAGAACACTGTCGGAGCATCTTCGTGCAACTTGCGTTCGTGGTCCTGACTGCTCCACCCGACTTGCCAAAGATGGACAGGCCGATCGAGGCGATGCGCCAACTTTTCCAACACTTGATAGAGCGGCACAGGATTGGCTTTTTCGACGACGGTCTGACGGCCCATTGTCATCACGACGATCGCATCGTCAGGGGTGTTGTACTTGGCCCGCGCTTCTGTCCTGAAATCATCGCTCCGCGCGAAGTCTGCGGTTTCTATACCCAGCGGGATCACGGGAAGCCGAGGCAACGGTACTCGAGAAGCACCGAACCGGTGCTCGATATATTCGGCTTGCAGCTCCATCTGGCGGGCAACTACCGAACGGACTGCGCGTGACGTGCAGATAATTGCATCCCACGGCTCGACAGGTTCTAGCATCAGGTTCAGCAGGTTTTCGATCACCCGTCGGGTAGAAACGGTGTGGGTGATACCCACAAGCGAACAGCTCTGCGGCCCATGGCGCAATCGGCGCCACGCCGCAGAAGTAAAGCCCGGCACCGGAAAGAACACCGTGCCCGCGCGGGTGAAGTTATTCCCACCGCGCAAGGTCTCCCCTTTGATCGGGCGCGTCTCTCCTTGGGCTTTGGCGAAGTCCTGAAATGCGGCCAGATCGTTCTGGCTATCCGTCACAACATTCACGTGCGGACCGCCAAAGTACCGAAGGAACCCTTTTACGGTGGATTGCCCTGCCGATCTGCGGCCGACGAGGTCTTTGCCCTCGGTTTCCACTGCATCCGGGTGGAAATAGAACGCCGGTGGTTCGGGTAAAGTCATAGGATCACCGCCTTACTGGCGGGCCGGACAGACCCAGCCATATTGTCAAAAACCGTTCTTCAGCTAGCGTCGTGTACAGGTTTGCAAACACGTTCGCCGTTGCGGTCCACCAACGGGAAACCAGCGCGCGGTTCTGTCACCTCAAGGGAATACCCGTAGCATCCGTCTTCGGTCAGGAACACAATCGATGGCGGAACACCCGGTGGCAATGCTGCAACAACTTCGGCCGGATAAATGGGATCGCCGTTTTCATCGAGAGGGAAGTCACCCATCGTGCACGCGCTCAGGGACACAACAAGTCCGACCGCACCCAAAAACAGTTTCATCATAGTTTATGCCCGTTCAATTTGCTTTTTCTCACATAAACTGTTTGTAAGCAGTTGATCCAAGAAAAACCGTAGTTGAACCCTGCTTTGTCGGGTTTTAGTTTCGAAGAAGCCGCACGAGAGAGGCGCGGTTGGCAAGCAAGGACCCTGACGGATGAGTAAACAGACGCCGCGCACCCGCATTCAGGAACGCAACCGTAAGACGATCCTGAACGCCGCGCTCGAGGTGTTTTCCAAATTCGGCTTTCGTGGCTCTACGCTCGACCAGATTGCAGAGCAGGCCGGCCTGTCCAAACCGAACCTGCTTTACTATTTCCCGTCCAAAGAGGCGATCCATGTCGAATTGCTGGAGAGCCTTCTCGACACTTGGCTTGATCCTCTGCGTGCGATGGATGCGAACGGCGATCCCATTCAGGAAATCATGGCCTACGTTCACCGCAAGCTTGAGATGGCCCGAGAGTATCCCCGCGAAAGTCGTCTGTTTGCGAATGAAATCCTTCAGGGTGCCCCACGTATCATGCCAGATTTATCGGATGACCTGAAACCGCTTGTCGATGAAAAAGTCGGCGTTATCCGCGGCTGGATCGCTGACGGGAAGATTGCTGATGTTGATCCGTACCACCTGATTTTTTCAATCTGGGCCATGACCCAACATTATGCTGATTTTGATGTTCAGGTGCAGACCGTTCTTGGTGGCGTGGACCCGTTTCCGGGCGCAGATACCTATCTGACCCAGTTGTTCACCAAGCTGCTGTCGGTCTGATCTGCCAAATTGATTATTGGACCACCTGCGGCACGGGCGTCCTGAACGTCATGCGTCACCATCAGCACGGGCAGGTTCCGCGCCCTCGCATGTGAAAACACCAGATTGCGCATATGATCTCTTAGATCCGCATCAAGTCGCGCAAATGGTTCATCGAGCAGCAGCGCCTGCGGGTCCGACAACAACATCCTCATGAGCGCAACGCGTGCTTTTTGTCCGCCGGACAAGGATGAAGGATCCCGATTTTCGAACCCCTTCAACCCTATGGACGAAAGCGCCTCGCTCACCTTTTGTTGACGGGTTTTTCTATCGCCGCCCTCCGCTAGACCAAACGACAGATTTGCCCCGACAGAAAGATGCGGAAACAAAAGATCATCCTGAAACAGGATGCCAATTTTCCGTAGATGTGCAGGTTTAGTGTCTATTCTTTGTCCGTTCAATGTTACCGAACCTACCGCCTGAAAGGCGGACGCTAACGTTCCGGTTATATAGGCCAGAAGTGTTGATTTGCCTGACCCCGATGGTCCCATGATCGTGGTGACGCACGCAGGCGGTACGTGGAGATCGACATCCAAAAGCACCTCTCCGTCTTTGGAAATCTGTACCTGATAGAGCCTGAGCCCCGCGTTATCCATTCACCATTCCCCTCCGGTTTCTCCAAACTATCATCGGGATCACTACGGCCAAGACAAAGGGAACAACCGCGGCACCCGCCTGCCCCAATGCAAAGACCGAAATAGCCCTGCGATCCCCACCCGACGCCAACGCGACGGCTTCGGTCGTGAGGGTGGCGATCCGTCCACCTCCTATCAGGAGAGTGGGGAGATACTGCCCGACAGAAACCGCTACCCCGATGGCAAATGCCACCAAAATCGGCCCCAAAAGCATGGGTAACCGGATCGCAAAGAAAACTTTGATCGGAGATTTTCCAAGCGCGCTTGCCACATGCCCATAGTTCGGGTTCCACGCACGATAAGCGCCGCCCAAAGTGAGGATGACATAGGGCAGGACAAAAATCATGTGTGCCAACAACACAGCAGCGTACCCGCCACGTACTCCAACTTGCAGCATCAAAACCTGAACCCCTGGCAGGAATGCGACCTGAGGTACGATTAGAGGACCGAAAAGCAGCCGGTTCGGGAGGATTTTCCCCGACTCAAAAAGCGCGATCGCAACTATCACCGAAAGGATCGCAGCAGGGAGGGCAACACGCACGGTTGCTCCGGTCACGTCAATCAACGACGCGGCGAAACGTCCCCAAGTGTGCAAACTGATGCTGTCCGGCCAGATGTCGGGAAATCCCCAAAAACCCGCAAATGACCAGAGGATAAGAACTGCAATACTCGCTACAAAACCTGCGGACAAAAGATAGGCGCAGCCGACAAAAACAGGCTCTAACAAGCGCGCAATTGCCAGCCTTCTGCCATCTTGAATAAGCGAGTTCATAACCCGCTTTGCGGTCATTTCGATCCCGATCCACATCCCGATCCCGATGCCCGAGATGCCCAATTGAAACAGCGCCGCTGCCGCTGCTTGCATGCGAAAACCCAAATCCGGCTGCCCCATCCATTTCAAGATCAACACGGACAACGTCGGTGGAGTTGTTGGCCCCAAGATCAACGATACATCAACCACGGACATGGAAAACGTCAGAACCAGCAGCACAGGCAATCTGATTTGCCTGTAGATGTCCGGCCAAACCGCCATCGTCCAACCGATCAAACGCCCGTAGCCAAGGGCGCTGGTCACTCTTAGACGTTTCTCCGGCTGAACCTGAGGTATTGCCGCCACGATCATCAGCAGTAGAAAGGGGACTTCTTTTACAACGAGCGCTGCAACAAGCGAAAGACCGAACGGGTCGTTTAATATCAGCACATCCGGGGGATTATCCCACCCCAAAGCCGGGGCAATCAACCGTGCGATCCAGCCGGATGGCGCAATGAGAAACGCCAAACCGAAAGCAATGGCCACATGAGGCAACGCCAGAATCGGACCAAGCCCGCCCTGAACCGCCTGCCAGAGCTTTGTGTTGGAAAGCGCGGCCACAATTCCCAACGCCAAAGCGGTGGAAATCAACGCCGACAGCAGTCCTGTGAAGAGCGACAGAAATGCAGCAAACCAGACACCATTCCACGCAAATAGTGCACGGATCGGATCCAATGACAGGTGTGTCTGACCCGCTGCCGGAAAATACCCAAAGGCAGGAAGCGCGACGCCAATGAGGCCAGCAAATACTGGCCCCAAAAGAAACGCACCGACCGCCCAGCGCATCATGATTTAGCGCAGCCCGAAGCGGATCTGCCAATCATCAGCAATACGGGTCATCCAGCTCGGATGTGGTTCATCCTGAACCTGACCGAGTTCCGCCGGGCTCAGCGTAGCGATGCCAAGGTCAAGCGCATCAAATGCCTCCCGTTCAGAAGCAGAAAGTTTGTCCATGTCCAAAACGGTTCCGTACCCGAGCGTATTCGGATCTTGTGCGCGCAATTGTGCCTCTGGTGACAGAAGGAAGTTCGCAACAACCATCGACGCCGCCTTTGCATCAGAGTTGTAGGGAATTGCAACGAACGACGCGTTCCCGATCGTCCCATTATCAAGCACAAAAGTTCGAACGGTATCCGGCAACTGCCCGTTTGCAATTGCGGCGGATGCCTCTCCGGGGCTGAAGGAAATAGCCAAATCCACCTCTCCGTCCGCAATCAACTGAAGCTGAGCCGGACCCGTTTGCGGGTAAGCTTTACCTTCACGCCAAAGGTTTGGCGTCAATTCATCCAGCCACAACCAAAGAGACTCGGTCACTTCGGAATAGATTTCATCATCCACCGGCTTGGACAGAACCGACGGATCTTCCACCAGGTCAACAAGCACCTGCTTGAGGAAAGTCGTTCCAAGGAAGTCAGGCGGTTGCGGATAGGTAAATCGACCGGGATGCGTCGCGGTCCAGTCAAGAAGCGCCTGCATATCCCCCAGAGGCTCCATGTCCGCAGTGTCAAACATAAAGACCACCTGCGCCATGGCCCAAGGGCTTTCGTAGCCTTCGACAGGTACGGTGAAATCCGTCTGAACTGTCTTTCCATCAGTGTCTACATAGGCCCAATTCGGGAGTTCTTCGGCAAAGGGTCCAAAAAGAAGACCGGCATTCTTCATAGAAGCAAAGTTGCTTCCGTTGATCCAAATAAGATCGATTGCCCCTGCATCGTCCTGACCTGCCTGCTGCTCTGAAAGGACGCGTGTCACAGCGTCAGCGGTATCGGTCAGCTTTACATGTTCAAGTGTCACGCCGTAGTCTTCGGCAACGCGATCCCCGACCCATGCGATGAAATCATTGGTCGTCGTCGATCCGCCCCAAGCGTTCCAGTAAACAGTTTGTCCTTGAGCTTCGGCAAGAACCGCATCCCAATCGGCAGGGTTTGGGTCAGCCCAAGCCAACGTTGGCATAACCAAAGCCAACGCGAGTCCCAGCTTTCTCATAGTAAGTCCTTTCAATTTCGAAATTGTTTGTGTGCGCCTATCAGGCGGAGAATAGCCGTCAGAAAACAAAGCCCGCCAAACACCCACGACATCGCGGAAAATCCTGTAGGTATTAGGCAGAGTAACGTAAAAAACAGGATGGTTTCGGTCCCCTCAAGAAGACCATTCGAGTAATAAAGCGATTTGCTTCCTTGAGCGGAGGTTTCGATGCCACGCTTTTCCGCAAGAATGGCGTAGCCAAGGAAACTGGCACCGTTGAAGTAAAAAGCTGTCAGCAGAAACGCACCCGCCGCACCATTCTCTGTCGGGTTCCAGAGCACAAAACCCAGCGGGACGGCCCCATAGAACAAAAAGTCACTGGTAATATCGAGGAAACCGCCAAAGTCCGTTTTTTGACTCGCCCTCGCTACGGCACCGTCCAGACCATCTGCAACACGACTAAGCCAGACAAATCCCAATGCGATGAGCGGATGGCCAACCGCAATCAACCCCGCACCAACCAACCCGAGCACTAGGCCTGAAAGCGTCACCAAATCTGCAGGAACGCCCCTTCGCGCCATCCAGCGTCCGCCCCTGTTAAGCGGGGGATCAATTATTCTTCGTGCTGCGGCATCGAGCATTGTCGTCTCCTTCGGTGGAGAAGTCTTGCCGGATGTTAGGTCACGCTGCAATCCGTCTGACAGTTTTTTGAGCACCTGACACAATTGCCGTTTCTATAGAAATCTGAGCGCCTTGTGCCGTCCCATCAATATTTCGGGATGCGATTGTTTTCGGAGAATCACGGTGGATAGCCGTATCTTGAATCCCATACACAGGAGGATTTTCGATGACCGCTACCAAACTCCTCGTTGGAACAACCAAAGGCTTGTTCCTTTTGACTAAACACTCTGACGGTTGGACAACTCGTGGTCCGGCCTGCAAAAACTGGCCGATCAACCATGCCACCGGTTGGGATGACACTGTAATTGCTGTGGGTGGAAATGAATGGTGGGGGGCAGGTGTATGGAAATCTACCGACGGCGGGGAAAACTGGGAGTTGAAACGCCTTTCTTCCGGAGGGATCGATGACTGGTTGGAAAACGAGCCGTCCATGGCTGATATGTTTGGCGTTTCTTCCGCAAAAGACGCTCCATTTGCGGGTGAATTAAGCGCTCTATGGTCGGTAAAGCGCGTTGGAAATAGTCTCTACGCCGGTGGAATTCCGGGAATACTGATCCGAAGCGATGACAATGGCGAAACCTGGGAAAAGGTCACAGGATTAACCGATCATGAAAGCCGCGACGGCTGGAACCCCGGTGCGGCTGGTTTGACGGTTCATACAATTCTTTCCGACAACAAAGATCCGCAGAAGCTTTGGGTCGGGATTTCCGCGGCAGGCGTCTTTGCCTCCGAAGACGGTGGCGCCACATGGGATCGTCGAAACCAGAGAGGAAACGAAGGTTCAGAGGCGGTCGGGCTTTGCGTACATAATATGGATCGCAGTGGAGAAAGGATTTACCAGCAGAACCACCATGGCGTTTTCCGCAGTGATAACGGCGGGAAAAACTGGATTTCCATCTCCGAAGGGTTGCCGAGTGAATTCGGTTTCCCGATCGTCGCCCATCCGTCAAATCCTGATACCGTGTTCACTCTTCCACTGAACGGTGACTCCGAAGGGCGGTATCCACCGGAAGCCTCTGCCGCGGTCTGGCGGTCCCGAGATGCAGGGCAGACGTGGGAAAAGACCCAGAACGGGTTGCCGAAAGAAAACTGCTATTTCACCGTTCTGCGTCAAGCGATGACAAAGGACTGCACTGCAGGCGTCTACTTCGGAACCAACTCGGGTTCGATTTTTATGACGCAGGATGAAGGCGACAGCTGGACAGAAATCGCGAGCCATTTACCAACCATTCTTTCCCTAGAAGCCGTCTAAAGCTTTCATAGGAAAAACTCGCATACCGAGTATGGCTTTTTGTGATGTCTGCTTCGGGAACCTGATCTGGATCAGTTACTTCTTGGAAATTTCGTGGTGGAACCTTGGAATATTCCGACTCTCTGAGGAGTAATTCCGTGCGGTTAACCACTCGAACCAACCTAGCCATCCGCGTATTGATGTACTGTGGTGCAAAACCTGATGATGTCACACCGTCTTCAGTGATTGCCGAAGCCTGCAATGCTTCGGCCAACCACTTGGCTCAGGTTGTTCACATGCTCCATGTGAGCGGTTTTGTGAATGCGACCCGCGGCAGAACCGGTGGGGTAACGCTGGCCAAACCCGCAGAGCGAATCAATATCGGAGAGGTGTTCCGGCAGTTCGAAGCGGATGTTCCATTTACAGAATGTTTTACACCAGAGACTAATACGTGCCCGTTGGTTCCAGCTTGCCGCCTCCAAGCCGCCATTCGACGCGCCCTTGAAGCGTTTTTCCACGAACTTGACCTCGTTACCCTTGCGGATTTGGTTAAAGGTAACTGCGGGTTGGCTGAAATTTTTGTCCTGACCGACAAGATGGAAGAGTTGAATTGCAAGGAAGCAAGTTAGGCGGTGTTTTCATAGACCTGAGGCGCGCTCTGTCATACCCTTCTATCCTAAGGCTCTAAAAGGTATGCGGAAAATGGAAATCGACAGTGCTTTTGCAGACTATCTGCTCGACACCTATAAAGTCCGATTTCATCCGCGTGTTAAACGTGCGCTGACAGTAAAAGGCGGGGATGCCGCCTTTGAACCTTACAGCCAGCACCGCCCAGCCCAGTTTTTACCTTTGGGTGCATTCAGCTACGCCCAAAGCTTTTTCGAACATGTTTCGACTATCGGCCGCTATTGTTCAATCGGGACAGGTGTCGATGTAATGGGGCGTTCCCACCCGACTGACTGGGCCACCTCAAGTCCTGTGTTTTACCGCAGACCACGAGCGAAACTCTGGGATAGCAACAGAACCGATTTCCCGCCCTTCAAGGACTTTGGTCCAAAAGTTCAAATTGAGAACGACGTCTGGATCGGAGACAGCGTGCTTCTTTCGCATGGCGTTACCCTTGGAACCGGCTGCATTGTAGCAGCGCGTTCCATCGTTACCCACGATGTGCCGCCCTATGCAATTGTTGCGGGCACACCTGCAAATATCATTCGGTATCGTTTCCCTGAAGAGATCATCAATCGCCTGCTCACGTCGAAATGGTGGACTTGGCCAGTAGATGCCTGGGATGACATCGACCCGCGCGACATATCTGCATTTCTGGATCATGCGGATGTACTGCGGGAAACCCGTCCGACCCTGCCGGAAAACCGAATGACGATAAAAGATATCTTTGAGAAATTTCAGCAGAAATAGACAGAAACACAAAGTTCCGGACTGTGTCATCATCTGAAGGAAAAGTGGTGCCGCTGAAGAGACTTGAACTCCCGACCCACGCATTACGAATGCGTTGCTCTACCAGCTGAGCTATGCCGGCACTTGGTAGGGCGGCTATTAGCATCGCTGCGCCGCCCCGAAAAGTGTTATTTTTCATCATCCGGCATAAGAACGACCTCTTCGTCTTCTGAGGCTTTGTCTTCGACAACCTCTTCGGCGACTGAGACTTCTGGCGCGCCCACGATAAGTGGCAGCATTTCGACACCTGCGGGCATAACGACCTCACCTTTGGGCGGGTTTTTCCATGAAAGCGTGTCGAACGATGAACAGTTGTTACAAACCGGCGTCCATTCCGAATGGATGTTATGGCAGTTGTCGCAAATCCATTGAGGACCACGTGGCGCAACGAGAGCCTTGGTCAACCACCCCCGAACCGTTTGATCGTCCGCTCCGCTGCCCCGTTCGATTGCTGCCATTAGCGTCAGAACACGTGAGGTCGGTTCGGTATCCAACAAATCGCCCAGTGCCCGACGGGCTTCGGGGAAATCTTCGTTTGCGATCTGCAATTCACAGAGCAGCATACGAGTTTCAGCATCATCGGGCTTCTGTTTTGTAAGCGCCCGGAAGCGTTTGAGACGCTCAGCCGGTGTTTCATCAGGTGCAATTTCCGCAAAAGCGGCTGCCAAATCAGGATGCGGATGCGCGCCCCATGCTTTGGTTAGTACACGCGCGGCAAGCTTTGGTTTTCCTTTGGCAATATGCGCGCGGGCCGCCATGACAGCGGCAGGAATAAGATCCGGAGATTGCTTGTTCGCCTGAATCGCAGCTTCTTGGGCATCGATGTTGCCATCGTCGTCAGTCAGGGCTTTCACTTCGGACAGGGCCAAAACCGCATCCCGACGACGGTGAACATCACGGGGCAGTCCTCCTGACTTTACCTTCGCGGCGAGCGTCGCACGTGCGCCTTTCCAGTCCCCACTGTTTGCCTGAAGTTTGAGCAGTGTATCTTGCGTTTCTTCGTGCTTGGGCTTCAGCGCAAAAGCTTTTTCCGCAAGTTTCACCGCGGTATCAGTGTCACCATCACTTAGTTTTTGTTGCATTAGGCCGCGAATGCCGACGAAACGGGTGCGATCATCGGTCACCAGCTTTTTGTAGGCCTCTTCGGCTTTTCGACGGTCGCCGGCGACTTCGGCCGCTTGCGCGGTCAGCAGAGTGGTCAGCTCTGGTTTATCCAAAAGCTTTTCCGCTTTGGCCGCTTTGGCCAGCGCCAAATGACCTTCACCAGAAGCGGCTGCCATCATCCCTTCGGACAAGGCGGTATAGCCCCGCTCCAGCCGGTTGCGGGCAAAGTAGCGTGAAACCGCTGTTTCATCACCGTTTAGGAACTTCAGGAAAGCGATCAGTAAGCCAACGAGTTTGAACAACACCCAGACCAGCACAATAAAGCCAAGCAGTGCAAAGACGACCTCAAGAGGGCCGAGACGCATTTCAACGCCCGCAAAGGTGATGAACACTTCACCCTGCAGTTTACTAAGCTCCAACGCACCGTATGTCAGGGCAGTTACCCCGAGGACAAAGGCCAGGATCTTGAAAAGGGACCAGAGCATCATCGGGGGCCTCACTGATTAAGAAGGACGGAAAGATCGTTCGCAGCCGACACGGCATCGGCACGAGTTTGTGCGGCGCTGATCCAGTCAGACAGTTCTGCACGGGCAAGTTCAGGAAGCGTTTCAACCTCGGCCAACGCATCTGACAGGCGACCCTCACGAACGGCAGCTTCGGCACGGGACAACACAGCATCCACATCATCGCCTTCGCGTGGTTCGACGGACCTGATATTCAACAGGTTGCTAAAGAACCCGCCAACCGCACCGCCATTATCACCTGCGATCCCTTCGCGACGAGCAACGTCTAGTGCGTTGCGGGCAACGGCAGGGAAGCTTTCTTGCAGCTCTGCCAGCGGAGATACGCCGTCATTGGCGACGCTTGAGATAGCCGCAGGAACCTGACCGACGGCAGCCTGCAAATCACCCAACGCATCGGCGAACGGTGTTCCGACTTCCAATGCGGTCTGTACGCGCGACAATGCCACGCGATTGCGAGCCGCTTCTTGAGCAGCTTGAGCCGCAGCCTCGTCTTGCGCTGCTGCATCACGGGCAGTCTGCAATTGCGCCGCTGCTGCATCAGCGATTTCCTGAATGCGGGCCTGTTGCGCTTCGAGTTCGGAACGGAGAGCGTCGGTTTGGGCATGGGTCGCTTCGATCACGCTCGAAACTGTCTCACCCTCGCCGAGTGGCAGAACCTCGATCTCTGCGATCCGGTCACCCAATGCAGCGATGTCCTGCGCCGCTCCATCAAGCTTTCCGCTGATTTCACGGTCAAGAGCATCCACACGGGCCGCTACAGCAGTATCGACCAGCGCTTCGGGATCAAATCCGGATACGATCGAGGAAAGGTCTTCGACCTGCCCCTGCAGATCTGAAATGCGGGACTGCTGCTGGTTCAGAATGTCAGGATCGACTTTCGGTAGCGTGTAATAGGCAGCGCCAAATCCGATACCACCCGCAATCAGGCCACCAATTACTGTCCCGACAAGTCCAACACGGCGAACGGGTTGATCGGGAGTGGCGGACGGCTCTGGCTCGGGCGTAATTTCCTGTTCGGTATCCGGAGCATCGGTTACTTCTTCGTCGTCAAACTCCGGTGCGTCGTCTTCGACACCAGCTTCGATGACTTTTTCCAATTCTTCTTCGGCTTCAACGGATTCTTCATCCGACAACGGCGCGGTTTCCTCGATCACCTCGGCATCTTCGATAGAAGACTCCGCTGCGGTTTGCTCTTCTGTGTCGCTTTCGACCTTGGTTTTTTTGTCTTCTTCCACTGTCGAATCCCCACACAAGAAATGTCTTCACATCAACCTAACCCCACATATTGAGGGCCTCAAGCAACCTACCTGATCTAAACGGAATTCAAACGGTGACAGGTCGCCGCAAGCATCGATTCAAAATCGGGTTTGTCAGCAACACTCACCGTATCAACGCCCAGATCTGCAACTTCGGCTGCAACTGCTGCGCTCATGGCAATGACATGAACAGGCGCTTGGAGAATAGCCGGAATCAGCATCGCACTTCGCGGGGAAAACAGCGGTAAAATTACCGGTTCAGTGCCAGATAGCGCGACAAGCGCTTCTTCTGTCGGGGCGCAGGGGTGTTGACGGTATGCAATGACCTCTTTGCAGGGGCGCCCCGCCGCGATCAACCGCGCTGCAATCTGGCCTCTAGCATGTTCTCCACGGATATGGAGCAAACGGCCAGTATTCTGTCCTAGAACAAGCGCGATCAGATCATCAGCGTTTCCGTCGGCGGATACCGGCTCAAATCCGTATTCCTTTGCTTTGTCGGCAGTTCGCCTTCCAACGCACCACGCTCGTGTGCCGGCTCCCACTCCGAGCGCGCTGGCCTGCTCCGCACCATTCGCTGATGTCAGGATCACCTCATCATAGCTGGGTAGTTCGGTGGATACCGGAACAACTTCCATCACCGGTGAAATCACCGCGTTTACAGGTCCGCAATCCCGTTCGACGGCATCCAGAAACCTCTGGGAATCAGGAAAAGGACGGGTGAGGAGAAGCAGTGTCATAGAAGCTCGACCATTGTTCAGAGGCGCGCAGAGTGTTACCTGCCTTTGAAACCGGTGCAACAGGACCCGATGACAAAAACGCTTACACTTCTTGGTATTGAAAGCAGCTGTGATGATACCGCTGCTGCCGTCGTTCGGGTCGCGAACGATGCGACCGTTCTTTCTTCTGTAGTGAAAGGTCAGGCGGATCTCCATGCTGATTTCGGCGGTGTTGTCCCTGAGATCGCCGCGCGTGCTCATGCCGAACGCGTCGATATCTGTGTGGAAGACGCACTGGCGCAAGCGGGGCTCGGCCTGAAAGACCTTGATGGTATTGCCGTTACCGCCGGTCCCGGCCTGATTGGCGGCGTATTGTCCGGTGTGATGTGTGCCAAAGGACTTTGTGCCGCGACCGGCCTTCCGCTTGTCGGCGTAAACCACCTTGCGGGCCATGCGCTGACGCCGCGCCTCACAGACAACGTGAGTTATCCCTATCTTTTGCTTCTGGTCTCTGGCGGGCATTGCCAGTTTCTAATTGCTGAGGGCCCAGAAAAGTTTCGCCGGATCGGCGGCACCATCGATGACGCACCGGGTGAAGCTTTTGACAAAACCGCGCGGCTCCTTGGGCTTCCGCAACCGGGTGGTCCGCATGTCGAACGCGCCGCTGTTTCGGGGGATGCAAAACGGTTCCGCCTTCCAAGGCCGCTATTGGACCGGCCGGGATGTGACATGTCTTTTTCCGGTCTGAAAACCGCACTTCTTCGGACGCGGGATGCGGTAATCGACGAAAAAGGCGGACTAACCGAACAGGATCGGGCCGATTTGGCCGCTGGGTTTCAGAGTGCCGTGAGCGACATTCTTGTTGAGAAAACTCGCAGAGCGTTGGGTGAGTATTTTGAACTCCAACCCGAAAAACGTGTCTTTGCCATTGCCGGAGGGGTTGCCGCAAACGGCCCAATCCGCACCGCATTGATGGCGATTTGCGCTGAATTAGAGACTGATTTCGTCGCTCCGCCACTGAACCTGTGCACGGACAATGCCGCCATGATCGCCTATGCGGGTGCGATGCGGATGCAAGCCGGTCATCTGGATGACCTGACGCTCAAAGCACGGCCCAGATGGCCGCTTGACGATCGTGCGCCAGCTCTGCTTGGCTCGGGTAAAAAGGGGGCAAAGGCATGAAAATCGCGGTCGCCGGAGCAGGCGCTTTTGGTACAGCGCTCGCCGTTACGCTTTCGCAGAATGGCCCTGTCACTCTTTGGGGCCGGACCCAAGGTGCGATTGAGACCATGCAACGGCATCGCCAAAACCCGCGATTGCCCCAAGTAGTTTTGCCTGAAAGTGTCGCCCTTTCCGCCAATTTAGAGACTGTTTTTGATGCAGACGCCATCTTGCTTGCGGTTCCGGCTCAGCAGCTCCGCGGGTTTGTTGAGATGCACCGCGATCGTCTGGCGGGAAAGCTTCTGGTTTCCTGCGCAAAGGGGATCGACATCGCCACGATGACCGGAGCTTGTGCCGCGATTGGCGAACACGTACCCAGCGCGACGGCCTCTGTCCTGACCGGCCCTAGTTTTGCGGCGGATATTGCCAAAGGTCTGCCCACCGCTCTCACGCTCGCCTGCGAGGACGACGCTGCAGGCAAACACCTGCAAGAAGCTCTCTCCACTCCGACGCTCAGGCTCTATCGAACAACTGACGTGACCGGCGCGGAACTGGGTGGCGCTCTTAAAAACGTGATGGCTATTGCCTGCGGCACCTGCATTGGACGCGGTTTGGGCGATAGTGCGCGCGCTGCCGTGATGACCCGTGGATTTGCTGAAATGCAGCGGCTCGCTATCCATTTCGGCGCAAAGAGCGACACGCTTATGGGTCTGTCCGGGCTCGGCGATTTGGCTCTGACTTGCACGTCCGATCTTTCGCGAAACTACCGTTTCGGCGTAGCCCTTGGCCGGAGCGAAGATTTCGATCCCGCAACGACCGTCGAAGGGGCCGCCACGGCGCAAGCCGTCACAAAACTCGCCCAACGTGAAGGGCTTGATCTACCTATCACAGCAGCAGTTGCTGCATTGGTTCTTGGAAAACTCAGGCCGGAGGATGCGATGCAACAGCTCCTCTCTCGCCCACTCAAGGAGGAATAAATGCGTTTTGCCATCATCACCAAAGACAAAGACGGCGCCCTGCAAACACGCAAGGACAACCGTGACGCCCATCTGAGCTATATCGCCGATACTGGCGTGGTTGAACTGGCCGGTCCGTTCTTGAACGAAAACGGCGATATGCACGGCTCTTTGGTCATCATCGATGTCGCAGACCGCGCAGCCGCCGAAGCATGGGCCGAAAACGATCCTTATGCCAAGGCTGGCCTTTTCCAGAAAGTCCGCATTGAAGAATGGAAAAAGGTAGTCGGCTGATGGCCTACTGGCTGTTCAAATCCGAACCCGACGTCTTTGGCTGGGCTGATCTGGTGGCCAAAGGCGACGCGGGCGAAGAATGGGACGGTGTCCGCAATTATCAGGCTCGCAATAACATGCGGGCCATGACTTTGGGAGATCGCGGGTTCTTTTACCATTCCCGTTCGGGGCTAGAGATCGTCGGGATTGTTGAGGTTTGCGCCGAAGCCCATCCTGACAGCTCCACCGACGATGCGCGATGGGAATGCGTCGACGTCAAAGCCGTTACATCACTGCCCAAACCTGTTTCCTTGGAAACGATCAAAACGACCGAAGCGCTTAGCAACATGGTGCTCGTCAAGAACTCCCGCCTGTCAGTACAACCAGTAACAGAAGAGGAGTGGGCGTTGATCTGCAGCATGGGCGGCTTGGCAGACTAAATTTTCTGCGTCATCCTGTATCTACGCGAACAGGAGGAACACATGGAAATCATTAACGTGCTCGTGGCAGCTCTGGCATCTTGGGTGCTTGGTGCGGTGTATTATATGACCCTATCGAAACCTTGGTTGCAGGCATCCGGTATCGACACCGATGAAAATGGACGCCCGAAAGGCAACGGTAGCCCCCTACCCTTTATCTTATCAGCGATTTGCATGGTGCTTGTTGCCGGAATGATGCGGCACATCTTTGCGATGGCCGGAATTGTCACGATCGGCGGTGGCCTAGTCGCAGGAATAGGTATCGGAGCGTTCTTCATCGCACCGTGGGTGATGATTAACAACGCCTACGGGATGCGACCGTTCATGCTCACCATAATTGACGGTGGCTACGCGATATTGGGATGCGCCCTAATCGGTGCTGTGCTGAACGTCTTTTGAATTGCAGCGGGGGCCGGACCACCACAGACCGGCCCCCTTACTCACCCTGCGCTCCCACACGCGGAAAGTCGGCCGTTCTGGCAATTCACGTCTATCTAAACGAAAACGAGGCTTCTCCTCAAAGGAAAAGCCCCGATAATTTTCTTTAATCCTGTCGGATTAGCCGTAAACAGCTTCTTTTCCGAAGTGTTTGGTCAGCATGTAATACATCACTGCGCGGTATTTGTTGCGCTCGGATTGACCATAGGTTTCGATGGCCGAGTTGATGGCTTCCATCAGTTCCGGACCGTCAGACAGACCCAGTTTCTTCATCAGGAAGTTCGTTTTCACTGTTTCCAGTTCGGATTCCTGCGAACCGGCAACGGTCGAAGCGTCAGCATCATAGATCGACGGACCACATCCGATTGTTACTTTTTTCAGGAGCTCCATATCCGGCTCCATTCCACACTTGTTCTTTAGATCATCTGCATATTTTGCGATCAGGTCGTCACGTTTACCCATTGCTGTGCCCCTTCTGTCTTTCGATTGTTTGTCAAACCCATCCGTTGCCAAACCCTAGGGCGACTGAAAGCTCTGGGTAAAGCAAAAATGTATGCAAACATCCCTAAACCAGCATGATTATGCCTGTTTGCATCCATTCCCTAACGTCAAAAACAAAACCACCGCCCCGATACCTCGGAACGGTGGTCTGAAATATTAGAACTTCCGTCAATTAGTAGCGGTAGTGCTCCGGCTTGAAGGGACCCTCTGGAGTTACACCGATATAGTCGGCCTGCTCTTTAGAGAGGGTCGTCAGCTTTACGCCGATCCGACCAAGGTGCAGACGAGCAACCTTTTCATCCAGATGCTTGGGCAGGATGTAGACACCAGGTTCATATTCATCACCTTTGGTGAACAGCTCGATCTGTGCCAGCACCTGATTGGTAAAGGATGCAGACATCACGAACGACGGGTGACCGGTTGCGTTACCAAGGTTCTGCAGACGCCCTTCGGAGAGCAGGATGATACGGTTGCCCGAGGGCATTTCGATCATGTCGACCTGATCTTTGATGTTGGTCCACTTGTGGTTCTTGAGCGCAGCAACCTGAATTTCGTTGTCGAAGTGGCCGATGTTGCCAACAATCGCCATGTCTTTCATCTCGCGCATGTGCTCGATACGGATAATGTCACGGTTCCCGGTAGTGGTAACGAATACGTCCGCGTCGGCAACGGCGTCTTCCAGAGTGACAACTTCGAAACCGTCCATTGCAGCCTGAAGCGCGCAGATCGGATCGACTTCGGTGACTTTCACGCGGGCACCAGCGCCCTGGAGCGAAGCGGCAGACCCTTTGCCCACGTCACCATAACCGCAGACAACTGCGACTTTACCAGCCAGCATAACGTCGGTTGCGCGGCGGATACCGTCGACCAGCGATTCTTTGCAGCCGTATTTGTTGTCAAACTTGGATTTGGTGACAGAGTCGTTGACGTTGATCGCAGGGAACGGCAACTGACCTTTCTTCTGCAGATCATAAAGACGGTGAACACCGGTGGTGGTTTCTTCGGACACGCCAAGGATCGCATCTCGGGTCTTGGTGAACCAGCCCGGCGATTGTTCCATACGTTTGGCGATTTGCGCTTTGATAACAGCTTCTTCATCAGACGTCGGGACAGGAATAATGTCCTCACCAGCTTCGGCGCGAGCACCAAGCAGAACGTAGAGAGTCGCATCTCCACCGTCATCGAGGATCATGTTCGGGCCCTCGGCGAACTGGAACGACCGGTCGAGGTAGTCCCAGTGTTCTTCAAGGCTCTGACCTTTGATCGCAAAGACCGGAATACCTGCTTCGGCGATAGCTGCCGCAGCGTGGTCTTGGGTCGAGAAAATATTGCACGATGCCCAGCGCACATCTGCGCCCAGCGCGACCAGCGTTTCGATCAGACACGCGGTCTGGATCGTAATGTGGAGAGAGCCAACGATGCGTGCTCCCTGTAGCGGCTTGTCCTTGCCGTATTTCTCCCGCAGCGCCATCAGGCCCGGCATTTCGGTTTCGGCGATATCCAGCTCTTTACGGCCGAAAGAGGCCAACGAGATGTCTTTTACGATAAAGTCTTGAGCCATGTCCGCTCTCCAATACGATTGTTGCGGGTCAGATAGCACTGTAAACGCTACCCGACAACTAACCGAACGGAGCAGAATAGTGGCGCCCAAGAAAGAACGCGCTTGGCAACGTATGCTTTCAGGTCGTCGTTTGGACCTGTTAGACCCGACTCCTATGGATATCGAGATCGAAGATATCGCTCACGGACTCGCTTTTGTTGCGCGCTGGAACGGACAGACAAAGGGCGATTGGCCGTATTCCGTGGCCGAACACTCCCTTCTCGTCGAAGAGATCTTCTCGAAACAGAACCCCAAGGCGCCAGTCAGATGGCAGCTTGCGGCATTGCTCCATGATGCACCGGAATATGTGATCGGGGACATGATCTCTCCGGTGAAAGCTTCTGTAGGGCCGGGGTATAAAGAGCTCGATGATCGGTTAACGACCGCGATCCACGTAAAGTTCGGCCTGCCCGCTAAGATTCCGGTAGATGTGAAAAAGCAGATCAAGAAAGCGGATCTGGTCAGTGCGTGGCTTGAGGCCACCCAGATCGCCGGCTTCACCGAAGCTGAGGCTGACAAGTTTTTCGGAAAAGTGGACAGGACGTTTGCTCAGACTTTGGAATTGCGTCTGCGTCCACCTGTTGAGGCGCGCAATGACTACACCGCGCGCCATCAGAAACTGTTGTCGATGATGTAAGCTCAACTAGAGCATTGGGCGACTCAATGCGCGGCGAAGCTCTTCTTCAAGAGCATTGCGTTTTGTGTCATTCCGAAAACGTTCCAGCTTGGGATGATGGTGATTTTGACGCTGTTCGGTACGGGTTGCGTTGCGGAAAACTGCGTTAAAGATGCCTAACATGACACTCTCCTGAATGGGTTGATACGGATCTTCTGTTACCGTGATACCCTCAAGCGGTCCTGAAACGTGACTCTTGAAAATTTTCTGCTTGTAAGTAAATCTTACAGTATGGATTGGCGCGATATTCCTTCACTTGCAGCGCTTCGAGCTTTCGAAGCCACGGCAAGACTTAGTAGCCTCTCGGGTGCAGCTCGGGAGTTGAATGTGACACATGCGGCTATTGCGCAGCATGTCAGAACACTTTCAGACCATTTCGGCGTGGTCTTGCTTGAACGTCAGGGCAACAGGATGGTGCCAACGCCGGACGGGCAACAGCTTGCCGCTGGCCTCAATGACGGCTTTTCCCGCATTGCGGAAGCAAGTCGAACCCTGCTTCAGACCCACGAATCCCGCCCGCTTGCCGTAACAACTACCGGCAATTTCGCTGAAAACTGGATTATGCCGCGGCTATCACGATTCTGGTCGACCCATCCCGATATTCCGCTGTCGATTAAAACCGATAATGCCGTTGTTGATCTGCGCTCGGGCGGATTTGACGTTGCCATTCGATACGGCCGGGGAAACTGGGCCGGGCTTGAAAGCAGTCTCCTTGTAAGTACGGATTTCTTTGTAGGTGCGGCGCCGTCTTACTTGAAAGAGCATCCCGAGGTGCTGGAAGGCGATTATCGTTCTACATTGTGGTTCTTTGATGAAAACCACCAAGAACCGATGTTCTGGGCAAAAACCGCCGGCTTTATCACTGACGAAACACGTATTCAGCTTTTACCGACGGCAGGTAGCCTCAGGTCCGCCGTGACTGGT
>JBNKUW010000033.1:0-20008 GCA_050298835.1 Marivivens sp. | reverse complement strand
GGTGCGGCCCAACCACCGGGGACATCGCCGGAAATACTGAAACTATTGGCCGAAGGGCTGGTGCCTGATCTGTATAAACCGGCTTGATTGCAATAAGAAATTTGGACCGCGTCAAACGACGGCAAGTCCTGCATTGGTGTTCAAGAAGAATTGCTTGAAGATCGGAGCGCTGGCAGCGCCAACTGCGCGCGCGTTTTCTCCGATGCTGCCTGCTTCGATTGTTGGTGTGATGAGGCCGCGTTTGTCCTGATTGACAATATAGCGACTGACCCTTTCGACCAGTTCCGCACGGATGTTTTCAGGAAAAGCTCCGTCGATCAGGATCGCTTCGAAGTCGATCACAGAACAAATCGAAAGCGACGCTTTTGCAAGTTCCTGTGCCGTTTGCCCGATCCAAGGTTCGACGTATCGTTCCAGACCGCTCCAGTCTTGCGGTTGCGCCCACATCAATTCCGGGTCGAGTCCGGCTTCGACCAGACGATGTTCAAGCAGATGAAGGGACGCGACATCAATGACCTGTTTGCTTTCCCCTAAGGGGCCGGTTGTCCGCATGGACCCTAAAGCCCCCGCATTCCCCTGATTGCCTTCGAACACGGTTCCGTTCAACAAAACACCGCCGCCGACAAACGACCCAATGAAAAAGTAGGCATAGTCGCGGAAGCTTTTGTGGCGACCATAAAGATGCTCTGCCCGACAAGCGGCAGTTGCGTCGTTCAGGATGGACACTTCAAGTGGGCTGAATTTAGCCACTTCGTCTGCAAAACTCACGTCTTTCCATGACCGGAACTTTTCGGCATCAACATCATAGAGGTCGTGCCATTTCCACAGTTCGAACGGGGTGGCGATGCCAATCCCACAAATCCGTTTGGTTTGTTCTTCGGTAAGTCCGGCAAGAATTTCGCTCATGCCTTGTTCAAGGAATCCGAAGACATTTTCCGGTAGGGGATAGGGATAGCTGGTTTTGACCTGATGGCGAATATGCCCGGTGAAATCCAGAAGCAGAAGGTCCGCACTCCGCCGTCCGACTTTCAGCCCGAAAGAAAAGGCGCCATCGGGGTTGAGGATCATCGGAACAGAGGGTTTGCCGACGCGTCCACGTACAGGCTCTCCACGAAGAAGAAGACCGTCTTTTTCCAGTTTTCTCAGGATGATGGAAACCGTCTGCGGTGACAGTCCGGTGAGCTTTGCGATGTTCGCCCCCGGAACGCCACCACGGCCACGGATGACAGACAAAATAAGACGCTCGTTATGGTCACGAACCCGTCGTTGATTCACGCCACCTGAAAGCATTGCCATTGTTCCATCGTCCATGCCGCTGACCATAGTCATCTATCCTTTCAATAGGAAGATGGAGAAGCATAATTAATAAATCAACATTATTTATTAATTGACGAACCGCCCGAATCGCTACTATCAATGTCCTCGATCACATCGATCACGTGGAGGTGCCTCGTCTTTATCTGGGGCATAAAGAGACAAATGTCTGGGAGGACATCATGAAGAAATTTGTAACCGTTTCCGCACTTGCACTAACCGCATCGGTACTGGCTGGTGCCGCTTCGGCAGAAATCAACGCTTGCCTGATCACGAAGACCGACACCAACCCGTTCTTCGTTAAAATGCGTGAAGGCGCGACTGCTGCTGCAGAAGCCAACGGTATCAACCTTTCGACCTACGCCGGTAAAATCGACGGTGACGTTGAAAGCCAGATCGCTGCTGTAGAAAGCTGCATCGCAGCAGGCGCTCAGGGCATCCTGATTACGCCGACTGACAGCCGCGCTCTCGCACCGATCGTGACCCAAGCCCGTGAAGCTGGCGCTCTGGTTATCGCGCTCGACACTCCGTTTGAACCTGCTGATGTTGCTGACGCTACCTTTGCAACAGACAACTTCAAAGCCGGTGTTCTGATCGGTGAATGGGCTGCTGCGAAACTCGGTGATGACGCTGCAAACGCACGTATCGCTCTGCTCGACCTCAACCCGTCCGAAATCTCTGTTGACTACCTTCGTGACGGTGGCTTCCTGCAGGGCTTTGGTATCGACATCAAAGATCCGACTGATATCGGTGACGAAGACGATGCACGTATCGTAGGCCACGATGTGACCGACGGTAACGAAGAAGGTGGCCGCACGGCGATGGAAAACCTTCTGCAGATCGACCCGACCGTGAACGTTGTTTACACCATCAACGAACCGGCAGCCGCAGGTGCATACGAAGCACTGAAAGCTCTCGGCCGTGAAAACGATGTGCTCGTCGTTTCTGTCGATGGCGGTTGCCCGGGCGTTCAGAACGTCGGCGAAGGTGTTATCGGTGCGACCTCGATGCAGTTCCCGCTGTTGATGGCTTCCAAAGGTATCGAAGCAATTGCCGCTTGGGCTGCTGACGGTACGAAGCCGGAAAACACCCCTGGTCTGGACTTCTTCAACACTGGTGTTCAGCTGATCACTGACGAGCCGGTTGACGGTATCCCGTCGATCACTTCGGCCGAAGGCCTGGAGCAGTGCTGGGGCTAATCACCTCTGGTGATTGATTTTTGAGGGGGTAGGTGCCCCCTCAAATTTTTCTCTTAAACATTTTGACGCAGTCGAACGCCTCCGCCAAGCTGGAGGTGGAGGAAAACGACATGACGGAAATATCAGAAAACAAACGAACCAAGCAGGATTTCGAGACTGTTTTGGACGGGAGCGACACAAAAGTCGCCGAGTTCAAATCATCAAGCGAAACCTGGCTTGAGCGTGTTCAGCGCGTTTTGCATGACAATCCAACACTTGTGCCGGTTATCGTGTTGCTTATCAGCTTGGTGGCTTTCGGAGCTATCGCAGGCGGCCGCTTTTTTTCGGCTTTTAACCTCTCTCTCATTATGCAGCAGGTATCGATCATCGGTATTCTAGCGGCAGCTCAGAGTATGATCATCATCACCGCAGGTATCGATCTGTCGGTCGCGGCGATCATGGTTCTGATGTCGGTCATCATGGGGAACCTTGCCGTGAATATGGGCGTGCCAAGTGGTTTGGCCGTTCTGGTCGGCTTTGCCGGTGGCGCCGCCGCCGGGATGATGAACGGCCTGTTGATTACCAAAATCAAACTGCCCCCGTTTATTACAACACTTGGCACATGGTCGATTTTCTTTGCACTGAACCTGTGGCTATCGGGTGCGCAGTCGATCCGGTCGCAAGACATTGATGACAACGCACCGCTGCTGAAGTTCTTTGGCAACTTCGTCCAGATCGGGGGAGCACGGATCACATTCGGTGTTGTCCTGATGGTCCTGGTATTTGTTGTCCTGTGGTACATGTTGAACAAGACCGCGTGGGGCCGCCATGTCTATGCAATTGGTGATGACATGGAAGCTGCCGAAATGGCAGGTATCCGCACCGAACGTACTCTGGTGTCTGTCTACATGCTGGCCGGTTTGGTCTGCGCTATCGCCGGCTGGGCCTCTATCGGACGCGTTGGTTCGATTTCGCCCCAGTCGTTCTACGAAGGTAATCTGCAATCAATCACTGCTGTTGTGATTGGTGGTATCTCTCTCTTCGGTGGTCGTGGGTCGATCCTCGGCGCACTGTTCGGTGCCCTTATCGTGGGTGTCTTCCAGTCGGGACTTCGGATGGCAAACGTGGACGTCCTTTGGCAGGTCTTTGCCATTGGTTGGCTCATCATCATCGCTGTCGCAATTGACCAATGGATCAGAAGGGTTTCAGCATAATGTCTACACCTGTTGTACAAGCCCGCGGTGTCGTGAAGCGCTATGGCCACGTCACCGCCATCGACCACTCTGACTTTGAACTGCGCCAAGGAGAAATCCTCGCTGTGATCGGCGATAACGGTGCGGGCAAATCATCGATCGTCAAAGCAATCTGTGGCGCGGTTCAGCCTGATGAGGGAGAAATCCTGATCGAAGGCAAACCGGTTCATTTCTCCTCTCCGATCGAAGCTCGGGAAATGGGAATTGAGATCGTTTATCAGAACCTCGCTCTGTCCCCCGCGTTGTCTATTGCCGACAACATGTTCACTGGCCGTGAAATCCGCAAAAAGGGTGTTCTTGGCGATGTGTTCCGCATGCTCGACAAACCCGCGATGGAAGCTTTCGCACGGGAGAAACTGACCGAGCTGGGGCTGATGACAGTCCAGTCGATCAAGCAACCTGTCGAAACTTTGTCCGGTGGTCAGCGTCAGGGCGTCGCGGTGGCGCGTGCCGCCGCCTTTGCATCGAAGTTCATCATCATGGATGAGCCGACAGCAGCGCTAGGCGTTAAAGAAAGCCGTCGGGTTCTTGAACTGATCAAAGACGTACGGGCACGGGGCATTTCGATCATCCTGATCAGCCACAACATGCCCCATGTGTTCGAAGTTGCGGACCGGATCCACATCCACCGTTTGGGCAAGCGTCTTTGCACGATTGATCCCAAGGACTACACGATGTCCGACGCGGTAGCCTTTATGACCGGTGCCAAGGAACCTCCTGCTCAAGACGTCGCATGACACAGGAACAGAAATCATTGGGGGAGCTGGCAGAGCGAATTCTGTCGGCTCCTCACAAATCGCGACGGAGACTGGTCGCGATTGCCGGATCACCTGCGTCAGGTAAATCCACCTTGGCTGAAAATCTGGCGAACGCTCTGTCCGAAAAAGGCACAGTTTCCAAAGTTGTGCCGATGGACGGTTTTCACCTCCACAATCCGATATTGATCGAAAGGGGATTGTTGTCCCGCAAAGGGGCACCGGAAACCTTTGATGCCGCTGGCTTCAAACGGCTTGTGCAAGCTTTGGCAGAAGACGAGACCGTATATTACCCGACCTTCGACCGCCAACGGGATATCGCGATTGCCTGTTCCGGAGTTGTGACCGCCGACGTAGATACGGTGGTCCTTGAAGGGAACTACCTCTTGTTTGATGAGCCCGCTTGGTCTGACCTGCCAGATTGCTGGGATGTGAGTGTCATGCTCGACGTCGCAGAACCGGTATTGGAACAACGCCTCATCGAACGATGGCTGCACTACGGGCTTGATGAAAAACAGGCCCGCGCGAGGGCGGAAGAAAACGATCTTAGAAATGCGCGGAGAATCCTCAACGCAAAGATTGCTGCGGATATTGTGATTTCCGGTGCCTAGTCCACCAACTGTTTCTAGTTGGTGGCTTCCCGCCAGAATGTCGGGGTCATCAGGACGACCACCGTCAGAATTTCGAGTCGTCCTAAAAACATCCCGAATACAATGACCAGCTTCACCGGATCAGAAAAAGACGCGAAATTTCCCGATGGTCCGATTATTGAGCCTACGCCTGGGCCGACGTTTGCGAGTGCGGTGAGGGCACCGCTGGTGGCCGTTGCTACATCCAGTCCGAACATGGTGAGGACAAAGGACAGAACCGCAAAGGTCGTAAAGTAGACAACAAAGAACGCGATAACGCCTGCTAATACGTCTTCGTCAACGCGCCGGCCTTCGTATTTGATCGTCGTGACACGATGCGGAGAGTAGAGCGCCTTGAGCCGCGCGATCACTGCACGTCCAGCGAGCAACCAACGCATTGCCTTTGCCCCGCCCGCAGTCGATCCGGTGCAGCCGCCAACGGCTGTCAGGGCAAAGAATACGCCAACAGCAAACGGTCCCCAGAGCGTGTAGTCGGTCGTCGCGTACCCGGTGGTTGTTACCACTGAGACGACATTAAAGGCGACGAGCCGTAGGGCATCGAAAAAACGCATATCGTTCGAAATAGACAACCAGATCGCAAGGCCGGAGATGACCACGGCGAGGCTCCATAACATCGCCTCGACCTGTTCGCTGCGGAAGGTTCCGCGATAGATGCCACGAATGTACCACGCGAACGGGAGCGCCCCGAGGGTCATGAAGAGCGTTGCCGACCACTGTAAAAACGGACTCTGGAAATGACCGAAGGATGAATCGTAGCCGGAGTATCCTCCGGTAGACAGGGTGGTCATTGCATGGGTGACCGCATCAAAGGGGGACATTCCCCCAATCGCATAGACGATTGCGCACAGGATGATCAGAGCAAAGTAGATTTGAAGCGTGGCCGAAGCAAAACCAGCGGCGGTTCTAAGTTCCTTGTCACCTTTGTCCGAGCTCTCGGTTCGGAACAACTGCATCCCGCCGACTTTCAGAATCGGAAGCAGCGCAATGCCGGTCACGATAAAGCCGACACCACCGACGACCTGCAGGACAGCGCGCCAGAAAATGATTCCTCTGGGCGTGGTGTCCAGACCGTTCATTACTGTTGAGCCGGTGGTGGTGATACCTGACATCGATTCAAAAAATGCGTCAACCGGCGGCATCGACCACATATAAAGAGGGACAGCACCGGCAATTGCGGCAAGCAACCAAACCGACGAGGTCAAGAGAAACGTATGGGTCCGGTGGATACCTTCGAACGAAGTCGAAGAAGCAACTGCCAGCAATCCGCCTACGACCCCGACCAGAATTGCGGACAGGCCAAACGTTGCCATTGTGGCAGGAAACAGGATCGCATCGACGCCCATCAATGCTGCAAAAAACATCAGCACGACGCCGTTGACGAACACAACAAAGTTCATAGCCGCTCTCTCAACTATTCCACTTGGCAGAGTATCGACGATGATCCAAGCGCCGCCAGCAGAGTGTCCAATGCAGTTGGACTAACATGCTCCGAGGATAGAATGAAACTGATTACAGCAGTGTAGAGTGCGCTTGGAAATCAAGTGTTGGAAATCTGGCGATCCCTTGAGGACTCGAACCCCAAACCTGCTGATTAGAAGTCAGCTGCTCTATCCAGTTGAGCTAAGGGACCGCACGGGTGCTTTCATATGTGTGACAGACGCTAAGATCAAAGCGAAAATAGAGTCCACTTGCTGTTGAAGATGAGAATAGGTGGTCGATGTATGGAAAGCGTCTTTCCTTTCACATGCAATCCCCCCTAATTTGCTTTCGATGACGATGGTTCCTGAAATTTTTCCGTTTGGTATTGATGCGGCATTGATCCGTTTCAGTACAGAAATGTCTGAAGCAGCCAATCGTGCCGCCCTAAGCTTTGCTGGTACCTTGCGGAGCGGAAAGCTCCCTTTTGTGGAAGTTACGACGACCCTAGCATCAGTCGTCGTTCGCTTTGATCCGCTGGTGGCTTCCTATTCGGAAATCGAAGCCCGCCTGATCGAGAGTCTATCGAACCGGGACTGGGATCATGGGAAGCTTCCTGCCGGTCGGAAACTGTGGCGTATTCCGACCCTCTACGGTGGTGAGGCGGGTCCTCAGTTGGAGGAAGCAGCCGCTCTTGCCGGCGAGAGCGAGGACGCTGCGATCGAAGTTTTGGGCTCAACACGTATGCGGGTTCTGACCATCGGGTTTGCTCCGGGCTTTCCGTACTTGGGAAGTCTCCCGCCGAACTGGGACCTATCCCGTCAAAAGACCCTGACAGCACGCGTGCCAGCCGGTGCGTTGGGCGTAGCGATCCGGCAGCTCGTTGTTTTTCCGAACCCGTCGCCAACGGGTTGGCGCTGGATCGGTCAGACAGCGGTATCGCTTTTCGATACGACGCGCGCTGCACCGTCGTTGCTGTCTGCCGCAGACGAAGTCGTCTTTGCACCTGTGTCTGAACAGGCATTTACCGCCGCGCGAACAATGCCGAATGGCGGTGCGACGTCGGAGCTCATCGCATGAGCCGGATGCTGTTGGTTGACCGAATAGGTCCGTCCGTGACTGTGCAGGACTTGGGAAGAGAGGGCTTCCTTTCTGTCGGGTTATCCCGAGGCGGGGCAGCGGACCGGACGGCGCTCTGCGAAGCTGCAGCACTATTGGGAGAAACAAAGCCGCAGGCTGTTCTTGAGTTGGCGGGATACGGAGGGATATTTCGGGTAACAGCGCCGACACGGTTTTCTCTTTCGGGTGCACCGATGAATGCGGCGATAGATGGTAAAACCATTCAATGGTCCGCATCACATCTTCTGCTCGCGGGACAACGACTGGAGATCGGAGCAGCAGTTGCCGGAGTATACGGGTATCTTGGTTTTGCTGGCGGACTTGATGTCCCCGAAATCCTTGGGTCGCGCGCAACGCACTTAACTGGCGGAATCGGTAAACCGATAGCTGTCGGTGATACGCTTCCTATTGGTGCCGATCATGCGCCGGACGTTCCTTCGATGGTTTTGCGTCAACAAGATCGTTTCCAAGGCGGAACAGTTCGTTTTGTCGACAACCCTCAATCCGCTCTGTTTGACGCAGAGACGACGGACCTGTTCGAAAGGACAGAGTTCACCCGCGATGCCGCAGGCAACCGGCAAGGCGTTCGTTTGAATTCTGATATCGGCAGTTTTGCGACAGCGGCACAGTTGGCGATCCTGTCCGATGCAATCCAACCGGGGGATATCCAGATGACAGGAGAGGGCATTCCCTATGTCCTTTTGCCAGAGTGCCAGACCATCGGTGGGTATCCCAGAATAGGGACAGTCGTACCGCAGGATCTACCCATCGTCGCGCAAGCCCCTGTCGGGGCGAGGTTGCGGTTCAAACGTGTCTCGCTTCAATCGGCGGTCTCGGGCTATACCGCTCCGGAGGCAATGATCAAAGAGCTCCGCGCAACCTGTCGACCGTTGGTGCGCGATCCGGCGACGATGAATGATTTGCTGTCGTATCAGCTGATTTCCGGTGCGATCACCGGATGGGAGGACGGATGAACATCGATCTTAATTGTGACATGGGAGAAAGCTTCGGGGCTTGGACCATGGGCAGTGATCTCGAGATGCTGGACATCGTCAGTTCTGCGAATATCGCTTGTGGGGCACACGCGGGCGATCCTCAGGTCATGATGCGAACCATTCAAACCGCTCATGAGAAGGGCGTAGGTATCGGGGCGCATCCGGGGTTTGCTGACCTCATCGGATTCGGGCGCAGGGAAATGGCGTTACCAGCCGAAGACCTCACAGCATTGGTGCGCTATCAGGTCGGAGCAGCACAAGGAATGGCCCGGTCCATCGGAGCCGAACTTTCCCATGTAAAGCTACACGGTGCGATGGCGAATATGGCATCGCGTGATGAAGAGATGGCCACGACATGCTATCGGGCTGCGCGCAGCATTGCCCCAGATATCGCCCTTATGGTGATTGCGGGAACCGCTCAGGAAAGGGCTGCCAAGCGGCTCGGTGGGAACCTGATGGCAGAGATATTTGCAGACCGTAGCTACGAAGAAAACGGGACGCTAACCCCAAGAAGCGTGGAGGGTTCTGTCATCCACGACCCTTCTGAAGCGGCCGAAAGGGTGCTGGCTATGTTGAGTCAGGGCGCGATCCTACCACGTACGGGAAAGCCAATTCCTGCAAAAGTAGATACAATTTGTGTACACGGAGACACGCCGGGCGCCGTCGAGATGGCGAGTGTTCTGCGAAACCGTCTTTGTGAGGCTGGGTACGTGATCCAGCGTCCATTCCGATAAATCTGACCCGATTTACTCCCGACTCGTGCGATGCAAGCTGAAACAAGGGTCGAGTCCACAACTCTTTCGAGACCTCGAAGTCTCGAAAGAACCCGATCACAAACCTCAAACAACTTAAAAACATACAAATCCCACCCGTTATCTCCTGTGAGCGCCATCATCCTATTGAGGGGATGGTTTGATAACATTGGAGATTTCGTATGGCAGAGGTCGCGATTACGCTTTCCGGGGAACTATTCCATTCGGATTCCGCAGAATTGCGAGAAGTGCTGCAGGCCGCTTTTGATGAAGGCGGCTGCGTAGTCGAGGTCGCAGAAGATTTCGAAAAAATCGAATTCGGACCGCTTCAGGTCCTGATCGCCGCCGCCAGTGAAGCCAAAGAGCGCGGCATCGAATTTGCAGTCAAGGCAATGAATGAAACGAACGCGGTGAGCGCTGCGCTCGCCAGCCACGCTTTGCAAGGCGCGGTTCCGGTGGTCGTTGGGGAACTCACCAAGGAGGCACAAGAGCAATAGGATGTCGAAAACAATTCTGACAGTTGACGATAGTCCGTCAATCCGCCGCATGATTTCGATGACCCTGCGAGAAGCAGGTTACAACGTGCTTGAAGCAAGCGACGGGAAGGAAGGGCTGAACACCGCCACAACCACCCGCGTAGATGCGATTATCACCGATCAGAACATGCCGAACATGGACGGTATTTCGATGATCAAGGAGCTGCGTCAGCATCCGAACGGTCGTGGCGTTCCGATTGTCGTTTTGTCTACGGATTCCGCTGACAACCTCAAACAAGAAGCCCGTGCCGCAGGTGCTTTGGGGTGGATGGTTAAACCGTTCGCTCAGGACAAACTTCTTGCTGTAGTCAAAAAGGTATTGGGCTGATGTCTGACGATCTGGTTGCCGTGTTTCAGGAAGAACTGGCCGAGCTTTTGGAAAGCCTTGAGAGCGGCCTCATCGACCTAAAAGAGAACCCTGAAGATGCTGGTTTGGTAAACCAAGTGTTCAGGGATTTGCACACTGTCAAAGGCAGTGGGGCGATGTTCGGCTTTACAGATCTTGCTGCGTTTATTCACGATTTCGAAACTGCCTTTGAAAAGGTCCGGTCCGGCAGTGTTCCGGTGACTATTGAACTGGTGAACCTGGGTCTTGCTGCACGTGACCAAATTCCCGGACTGGCCGAAGGTACACCGGATCCGGATGGCATCCGTGATGGTATCCTCTCCCAGCTCAAAGTTTTGACCGAGGGTGGGACCGTTGAAGTTTCCGAAGCCGAAGAGGCGGCCCCTGAACCTACAATTGAACCAGAAGAAACCGGTCCGGCAACGCTAGAGTTCCACCTAATCGGTGAATCTATTGCGCTGGGCGCCCGTCCGGACATTCTTCTTAAGGAACTGATTGAACTGGGCGCGACCGACATTGAAGCCGATCTTTCGGACATGCCCAAGCTCGCTGATCTGGAGATCGACAACTGTCATGTGACGTGGAGGATGACGCTGCCTTCTGGGGTGTCCAATGACGACATCGACGACGTTTTCATGTTTGTCGAAGCGGATTGGAAACTTGCAGGTGTCGCGAGCGAACCCGAAGCAGCGTCTGCGCCGCCGCAGCCAAAAGCCCAAGCGCCAAAGCCGGCTGAACAGGCAAAGCCCGCAGCTAAGGCCAGCAAACCTGCAGCTCCGGCGAAACAGGCTGAACCCCGTCACGCCGCCGCACAACCCGCTGCCTCAATTCGCGTACCTGCGGCCCGTTTGGACGGCCTGATGGACTCTGTCGGTGAACTTGTGACTGTCGAAGCGCGCCTCACTGAACTGGCACGGCGAAGCAAAGATTCATCGCTTCTCTCTGCCGCAGAGGAAATTACCCGACTGGCGGGGCGTCTAAGGGATGCGACCATGCACATGCGCATGGTGCCGATGAATACGCTGGTATCGCGGTTCCGCCGTTTGATGATGGGTCTGTCCGAAGATCTTGGCCGCCCCGTCGACTTTGTTGTTGAGGGTGAGGATACCGAGCTCGACAAGACGGTCATCGAAAAACTGGCCGATCCATTGGTGCATATCCTGCGCAACGCGATTGACCACGGGATGGAGCCATCGCCGGAGATACGGGCGGAAAACGGCAAACCGGAGAAGGGCACCATTGTTTTGTCGGCGGAGCACGCCGGTGGCGAAGTCCTGATCAAAGTGAGCGATGACGGACGCGGTATCGACCGTGAAGTCATTCGCCAGAAAGGCATCGACAAAGGGCTGATTTCTTCCGAGGCGATCCTGACCGATAACCAGATATTCAATCTGATCCTTGAACCTGGTTTCTCGACCGCAGAAGTGGTGACCGAATTGTCAGGCCGCGGCGTCGGCATGGATGTGGTAAAGAGAACGATCGAAAGCCTGCGCGGCCAAATCGACATCAACAGCGAACTGGGTGTGGGATCAACTGTGACCCTCAGGTTGCCGCTGACATTGGCTATCATCGACGGTCTGCTGATGGAAATCGCGGGAGAACGCTACACGCTGCCGATGTCTTCGGTAAAAGAGATATTCGAGCTACCCCAAGACAAAGCTGTTCCGTCCAAAAGCGGTGATTTCATGGATATTCGGGGCCAGTACGTTCCCTTTGTCCGTTTGCGCAAGCTGTTCGAATGCGAAGGTGAAGCCCCCGAAGATCAGAACGTTGTCATAGTTCAGGCAGGTCATACCCAAATGGGTGTCGTGGTGGACCGGATTATCGGTACGAACCAGACCGTTATCAAACAGGTTTCCAAGCTTCAGCGCGGAGCGAAAGCCATATCCGGTGCGACCATTTTGGGCGACGGGAGCGTTTCCCTGATCCTCGACGTGGCGCAGCTTGTCGCGATTTCCGGTCCGTTGACCTCACCTGAAAAGGAGGCCGCTGCATGACTGATCAGTCACATCACAAAGGCGATATCCTAACGCTCGTGTCGTTTTCCTTGGGCAACCAAAAGCTCGCGATACCTGCAACGGACCTGCGTGAAATACTTGATCCAATTCCGGCAACCCGCGTGCCTGGCACGGGGAGTTTCGCGCCTTGGGTGTTGAACGTACGCGGAGCGGTTCTGCCGCTGGCGAACCTACGGATTCCGCTCGGCATCCAAGAGAGCAGAGCTGAAGAAACAACCGAAGATACCCGACGCATCATGGTCTTGGAGGTTGAAATCGGGGGAGAACCCGCCGCCGTCGCAATTGACGCGGACGTTGTTCACGAAGTGGCTCTGGTCCAGCGTGATCGCATCGAAACGGTGCCTCCGACCAGCCAATGGCCGACTGAGTTCCTCAGCGGGATTTTCAAAGGGGACGAAGGCGATTTCATCATCGTGCCCGATCTATCCACAATTTTCACTGCGATGGCCGAACGGGCCGTTGCCTAAACTGGGAAAAGCGAAATGCGACTGAGCATCAAACTTAAACTAGCCGCTACATTCGTCTTTATCTTCGCCCTGTCTAGCATGGCGATGTATCGGGCGATAACGAGTCTTGAGAACGGAAACCATCGATTCAGCATGGTGGTTGAAGAAGAGGTTCCATTGCTTCTTTCTTTCGATGATTTGTTTGCGACAACCTTGCAAATCCGGACAACAATCGGGGAAATCCTGATTGGTTTGCCAAATGCCCCCCAGAACCACATTCCGGATCTTCAAAGCCATCTAGAAGAATTGAATGCAGAGGTTCTTACACTTGCTGAAGATGCCATCCGTATCCTCGGTGAAGAGACAGAGTTTGGTATCAAGATGGTCGAGTTCAGGGACTACTACCGACAGTCATACGAACTCGGGCAACAGATCATCCAGCTCGAGCTCGCTGGAAATGGCAATCAGGCGAACACGATGTATCACGGCTTCCATCGCGGTATGACGAACAACATCGAGACCAAGCTCACTGAGATGCATGACATGACTCTGGAAGTCTTGACGGCCGATGTGGAAGACGCACTAGCGAACCATGCGGTAGACAAGCAGAACCTGATTGTTTTGAGCGCGATTTCGATGGGTGTTGGTGCGCTTTTCGCATTAATTATCGTGATCGGACTTTCGCGCCGCCTGTCCGCATCCATTAGACTTGCCAAAGCCGTAGCCGAAGGTGATCTGAGCAAAACGATCAAAGTCCGTGGCCGCGATGAGCTTTCTGATCTGCAGAGAACGATCAACGAGATGGTCCTCAAACTGCGCGAAATCGTCGATAGCGTGCGTCAGGGCGTGAACAATGTGAACACCGGTGCCACGCAAATGGCTGCGACCGCAGAAGAGCTTTCTCAGGGGGCTACGGAGCAGGCTTCGTCCACCGAAGAAGCGTCCGCTGCGATTGAGCAGATGGCTGCAAACATCAAGCAGAGTGCAGACAACGCGACGACCACTGAAAAGATGGCGACAAAGTCTTCTGATGACGCTCTGGAGAGTGGTAAGGCTGTGAATGCTGCTGTTACTGCGATGCAGACGATTGCTGAACGGATTATGATCGTTCAGGAAATTGCGCGACAGACGGACCTTCTTGCTCTGAACGCTGCGGTCGAGGCTGCCCGTGCGGGTGAACATGGTCGCGGCTTTGCAGTTGTTGCTGCAGAAGTCCGTAAATTGGCAGAACGTAGCCAGACTGCCGCCGCAGAGATTTCTTCGCTGTCCTCTACCACGCTTCAAACTGCAGCGATGGCTGGCGAAATGCTCGAAGGGCTTGTTCCGGACATTGAACGTACGTCCGAACTGGTTACCGAAATCTCGGTCGCGTCTCGGGAGCTTGCTACGGGTTCGGCACAAATCAACCTGTCGATCCAACAGCTCGACCGTGTCACGCAGGAAAACACGTCTGCCTCCGAAGAGCTGTCCTCCAGCGCGGTCGAATTGGCTGACATGTCCGAAGAGCTTGCTCGTGCGATTGGCTACTTCAAAGTCGATGTTGAAGAGGCTCTGGACTCTGCTGACCATACCGGCAGCAAAGATGAAGACGCCCTTGCCCCAACGGCTGCCAATAGTGGCAAATCAGCAAAGAAAGCTGAGGCTGACAAGGATGATGGTGGCTTCGACTTCAACCTCGATGACGGTGATGCTGATGACCTCGACGACAAGTTCGAGCGTGGTTCAGCAGCCTAATAGGAAGGCAGAACAATGAATGTCGGTTCTGACATCGTAACATTCACGGTCGATCGCGCCACCTATGGTGTCGCGGTCGAACACGTCCGTGAAATCTTGGACATGCGGGAAGTATCTCCGGTCCCGAAAGCACCCAAATACTTGATGGGTGTGATTGATCTGCGCGGTGAAAACGTGCCGGTCATCGATTTGCGAACCTTACTTGGACTTCCTGTTGCCGAAGATACGCCCAACACGCGGATCCTCGTGACCTTGCTAGAACACGAGGACATCCACGCCGTAATCGGAATTCGTACAGACAGGGTCATTGAAGTGACCCGAATGGATGATGACGAACTGCGCCCGATGGAAGAAGCAGAAGTCATGCGTTGGAGCGAATGCGCCATTGCTGGCATCGGTCGTCGCAACGGTGAAATCGTTAGTGTGATCGATCTTGAAAACCTCTTTGCTTCCATTCCGTCGAGCATGGTGAACGGTAGTTTGATGAGCGGTGAAACCGCAGCATAAGGAATTGGCCGTGAACGTCAGTAATGCCATGAAGAGCGATACGAGTGCCCTTTTCCGAGAGGAAATACGGCAGCTGACGGGTATTAGCCTGCCAGCGTCCAAGGCCCCCATGATCGAACAGAGGCTTCGAAAACGGGTTATTGCCAGCGGTGCCAAAAACACGGATGCCTATCTGCAGGCATTGCTGAAACGGGCACTTCCCGAAGAAGAGCTTGGGCATGTGATCGACCTCATCACGACCAACACCACGGGCTTCTTCAGGGAAGCAGAGCATTTTGACTTTCTTCGGGAAACGGCTGTGCCCGAAGCCATGGCCAAAGCAGGTAACCGCAAGCTCAAGCTAAAGGTCTGGAGCGCCGCTGCCTCCGAAGGAGCGGAAGCCTACACAACCGCGATGGTGCTGTCCGATATGGTTCGTTCAGGTGCCAATATGGACTGGGCCATTCTTGGAACCGACCTTTCCCAGCGGATGATTCAAAAGGCGAGGTTGGCCGTCTACGACGATGAACAAATGTCGACGGTCCCTGCGGATATGGCCCGCCGCTACACCATGACCTCGCAGGATCCAAAACTTGCAAAGAAAGTCCGGATCGTCCCCGAGATCAGGTCCAAGGTTCGGTTCCGCCGAATGAACCTGATGGATGCATCCTATCCGATCGATATGGATGTGAATGTGATCTTCTTACGTAACATTCTGATCTATTTTGACGCTGATGATAAGGCGGCTGTTGTGGACAAGATTTGCAGACACCTCCTCCCCGGAGGGTATCTGATTGTTGGCCATGCAGAGAGCATGATCGTTCGGTCGCACGGCTTGAACCATGTACGTCCGACAATTTTTCAGAAGGCAAGCGAATGATGAAAAGCGACTCTACATCTGACTGCATTCAAGTGTTGGTCGTAGATGATTCATCCTCGGCAAGAGTGATGATGCGGAAAATTATCCAAACCGACCCGAGCTTGAACGTGCAGGGCATGGCTCAGGATGCATATTCCGCGGCGCGAATGATGAAAGAAGCATTGCCGGATGTTATCCTGCTTGATCTCGAAATGCCTGGTATCGATGGCATGACGTTTCTGAAAAAGATTATGGAGCAACGCCCAATTCCGGTTGTCATCTGTTCGGGGCTCACGGCTGAAGGGTCGAGCCGTTCACTCGAAGCGATGGAAGCCGGGGCAGTTGACGTGATCCTTAAACCCACGTTGCGCGACGAAGCTGCGATGCGTGAAGCGACAGTCCGGATTTGTGATGCTGTGCATGCGGCGGCTCAATCCAAATCGCCGTCACTTCGTTCAAAACCCCGCAAAGCCCCGCCGCCACTAATGCCGTCGCCAAAACTGACGGCGGATGAAATTCTACCACCACCGAACTATTCGCGCTCAGTCCCTATGACAGAACCTGTGATCTGTATCGGCGCTTCTACCGGTGGCACCGAAGCTCTCAGGGAAGTGTTGTGTTCGCTCCCTCCTGATAGTCCGGGAATTGTTGTGGTTCAGCACATGCCGAAAGGGTTCACAAACGCCTTTGCAAAGCGGCTTAACAGCTTGGCCAAGATCGAAATCCTGGAAGCCACAGACCAAATGGAAGTCAAACAGGGCCGGGCGATTATCGCAGCCGGTGACCACCATCTCGTGTTGCGGCGCTCCGCTAAGAAATACCTTGTTCAAGTGGTGGAAGGACCGAGCGTCAGCCGACACCGCCCCTCTGCCGATGTATTGTTCCGCTCTGGTGCCATGGCCGCGGGTGCGAACGCATTGGGTATTATTATGACCGGCATGGGTGACGATGGTGCTCAATGTCTGGGTGAGATGATGAAAGCCGGTGCGCAAACCATCGCTCAGGATGAAGCAACCTGTGTTGTCTACGGAATGCCGAGAGCCGCAGTTGAGTTGGGCCATGCCCGAACAACAGTTCCTCTTGGGCGTATCGCGCCGACCATTACCGGTTTCGCGCGCATGCATCGCCAGACGGAGAGCAAATCATGAATCGTATGCTTCCCATTACCCAAAACCCCGAGATCGTCGGACACTCCGTCGATCTGTTCGTGTCGCTTCGCGAAAGGATCGAAGAGACATTCCTGCAAGCGGGTGACGGACTTGGGAATGCAGTTGATGAACTCCAGAGTCTAAGCAGTCGTATTGCCGAAATGGAAGATGCAATCGGTCCGGCTAATGAAGCAGAGCTGGCCCGTCTCATCGGTCTGATGGACCAGCACATGGCGACGTTGACAACGGATTGTGACAATTTCCAATCCGCGTCAGGTAACCTGAGAGGGTCTGTACGGTCGATCATTGCCGAAGTGCGTGAACTTGATCAGGTGGTGCGTACGATCGCCAACATCACGATCAACTCGCGGATTCAGGGCAACAGCCTTGTCCCGCCACGTCCGCAAGTTACAGCCTTTATCGACCGGCTATCCGAGATGTCGGAAGAATCTGAAGAAATTCTGGCTGAAATCAACGATACAATGTCCACTGTGACGTTCGACATTTCCGCGATGGAACACGAGCAGCAACAGATGCTGAGCGAATTGCGCCAAAAAGTCATTCCGGAAATTGCGAGCTTGTCGCATATGTCCGCTCAGATGAAAGAAAGCCAAGCAGGACTGTTCGACGCCTCCAAAGAACTCGCCAATCGGTCCGAAGAAGTATCCAGAGAAGTCTCGCGCCTCATCATTGCATTGCAGATCGGGGACTCGGTGCGCCAACGGATTGAACGTATCGAAGACACTTTATGTGAAATGGATGCTTCCCGTCCCGGAGAAGCATCTGTGATGATCGATCTCGCGTTGGACCTATGGTCCAGCGCAAAAGCAGACTCTGTGGCCGAGGGCGAAGCGGCGCTGAATTCACTTGGCGTGGTACTCGAACAGGGCCAGCACGCTATTCGTAACGCGGAAAACTCGGCCTTTCGCCGGAACCCGTTTCTGAACGAAACCAACGGGGGCGGAAAGCGTTCGATGAGTAAATGGGTAGAGACAAATCATACCCATTTTGACGTCCTGAAAACGCATGCGCACACCGTTCATCAACGGCTTGAGGTTATTCGCAAACACGAAGAACGCCTCCGCAGAATTGCTCACCAAATCCGCTTGTCCGGTATCAATGCAGTCATCATCTGCGCCAAACTGGGGAGCGATGGACGTGCCCTTCGGGAGCTCGCTCACTGGCTGCGGGATCTGACTGACGAAAGCGATGCGATCGTCCATCGTCTTCAGAAAATCCTCGTGCAGGCGCGTGATGCGATACATGAACTGACCGAAGTTCAAATCGGCGGCATCGAAGGGTGCCTCCAGAACTTCTCAAAAGACTCGACCGTTCTGACGAAACTGATCGACGAAACATCCGCAATTGTTGGATCGACGGTCACGTTGTTCTCTAGAACAGCGCGTACCCTGCCCACGAACGTTGAAAGTGCCATCCACGGAATGAGCCGGTTTATCCAGAGTGCAGGCAACTGTGATCATGGTCTGGCACAGCTGCGTGATTTCAGGCTGATGTTCCCAGCGTTGGCGGCAATTGATCACCTTGACGATGAAACCGTGGAGACCCTGAATTCTTTGCGGATCAAGTATACGATGGAAAGTGAACGCGTGGTTCACGATGCTGTCTTATCTCAGATTGAAGGTCTTGAAACTGCCCAAGCGGAGCAGGCCGAAGAGAACGACGAGGATGATATTTTCTTCGACGACTCCGCACCTCCAGCTGCGGAAACTTCTGCGGACCTTGGGGATGATCTGGATGATATCCTGTTCTGAGGTTTTCCCTGAACGCATATCTGTCGCTGGGTGCCCGATACCATTCACGTCTAACACTGCCGGACGTTCATCCCCTTTTCAAACGCGTATCCCCTGTGACTTGATTTCCTTACCTCGGGAGTAGTAGGGCCCCTTGGTCAGGCAAATTGGCGTGTCGCGCGAGCGATCACCAGCTCTTCGTTTGTCGGGATCACCATGACGGTTGTGCGTGACATTTCCGAAGAAATCACCGTTGCGTTTTCTGCGTTTTTCTTGTGATCCAATTCAATACCCATCCAAGCCGTGCTTTCGCAAATGCGGTCACGGATGATTGCGGAATTTTCACCAATGCCACCACAGAAAACAACTGCGTCAAGTCCCCCCATCGCGGCTGCCATTCCGCCCAGTTCGCGGCGAATGCGGAACACGAAATAGTCAATCGCTTGTTGCGCTTCCATTCTTTCAGACGCTTCAAGAGTACGCATATCGTTGGAGATACCGGACATCCCCAATAGGCCGGACTCTTTGTATAGCATGTCCGAAATCTCAGAAGCCGAGAGGCCTTCCTGATCCATCAGGTAGAGAACCACGCCTGCATCTAGCTGACCGCAGCGGGTTCCCATAGGTAGCCCGTCTACGGCAGAAAACCCCATTGTTGACGCAACCGATTGGCCATTTTGGATTGCGCACATGGACGCGCCGTTCCCAAGGTGCGCGACGACGACGCGGCCTTCGGAAATGGTCGGTGCAATGCGTTTGAGTTCGGAGTTGATGAAATCATACGACAATCCGTGAAAGCCGTATCTGCGGACGCCACGATCATAGTAGCGGCGTGGCAAGGCAAAAGTATCATTCACAAACGGATGATGCCGATGGAATGCCGTATCAAAGCAGGCGATCTGTGGTGCATCGGGGAACGCTTTCTGGGCTGCGCGGATACCGGCAAGATTATGTGGCTGGTGCAGTGGCGCGAATGGCTCCAACGTTGCGAGCTTTTCCATGATCTCGTCCGTAAGAACGAGCGGTGCATCGTAGTCCAGACCGCCATGAACAACACGGTGACCCACGGCCGCGATGTGGCGGCCTTTCAACTCTGGTTCGAGGCTGGCCAGCACAGACAACAGGGCGTAACCGCTGGCGTGCCCGGTCAGCAGATCCGGCAACAACTCGCGTATCGGGGTGAAATAACCAACGAAGGTAAACGCCGTATATAAGGAAAAGGCAATCCAACTGAAATGCTTGGCGGCCTTGC
>JBNKUW010000032.1:264-20432 GCA_050298835.1 Marivivens sp. | reverse complement strand
TTGCTCGTGAAATTTATGCACAAACTCAAGCAGGTAATCGCCCGATGCTCGACACACGTGAAGTGTTGGGGCACGGGGTTAAAAACCTGTTTCCGTCGGTTGCTAAGGCCTGTCTGCGCAATGGTATTGATCCGGGTGAACAGCCTATCCCCGTTGCGGCAGCGGCCCATTATCATATGGGTGGGATCGCGACAGATATGGACGGTCAGGCGAGCCTGAAAGGGCTCTGGGTCTGTGGGGAGGCCTCTTCGACTGGCCTTCACGGTGCGAACCGTTTAGCGTCAAACGGGCTGCTCGAAGCGCTCGTCTACGCGCGGATTTGCGCGCTGGGCATCATGCAAGAAACAGGGGCATCAGCAACTGCTGACGAACTTGAAATTGATTTCCAACCCGGTGGCCACGCGCCAGATGAAGAAGCCGTCATGGAACTTCGTCAGACAATGACCAATCTGGTTGGCGTTGTTCGCACAGGTGAAGGGCTGAAAGACGCGCTCTGCACGATTGATCGTCTGGAACGGGAATACGGTGGGAGCCCGTCTTTCCTGAATATGTGTGCCACCGCGACGCTGATTGCGGCCGGTGCTTATCTTCGCGAGGAAAGTCGCGGTGCGCACGAACGCTCCGACTTCCCGAAAACGAACGAAGGGCCGGGCGTGCGGTCCAAATTGTATCTATCTGACGCAATCGCGCTGCGTGAAAAACTCTGCAAGGAGCTGTCATGAGCTTTGCCTCTGTTCCCGATCTCGTACTGGAGCCCGTGATCCGCAATGCGCTCATGGAAGATTTGGGCAGCTACGGAGACGTCACCACCCGTGCGGTGATCCCTGACGGTGTGACCTACGATGCGCGCCTGAATGCGCGCGAAGATGCCGTTGTTTCGGGAATGCAGATTGCGCGGATCGCGTTTCATCTGGTGGACCCGACACTAGAGGTCGTACCCCACATTGCGGACGGTCAGCCCTGCAAAAAAGGCGATACGCTGATGACCATCAAAGGATCGGCAGCATCGATCCTGTCGGGGGAACGTGTGGCGCTGAACTTTGCCGGTCGTTTGACGGGTATCGCAACAAAGACTTCTGGGTTTGTTGAACAAGCCAAAGGAACTCAGGCCCGTATTACCTGCACTCGCAAAACCACGCCCGGATTGCGACTGGTCGAAAAGCTGGCCGTGCTCCATGGCGGCGGGTTCAATCATCGTTATTCGCTGTCCGATGCGATCCTGATTAAAGACAACCATATCGCCGCTGCTGGTGGTGTCCGCGAAGTGCTCGAAGCAACGAAAGCACACGCGAGTCACATGATGGCCGTCGAAATCGAAGTGGACCGCTTGGACCAACTTGCCGAAGTGCTCGAAGTCGGTGGAGCGAGTGTAGTCCTGCTCGACAATATGGACAACGACACGCTGCGAGAGGCCGTGGCGATGGTCGAAGGACGTATGCAAACCGAAGCAAGCGGAAACGTCACGTTAGAACGGATCGCCTCTATCGCCGCGACCGGGGTGGATTACATTTCATCTGGTGCTTTGACGCATTCCGCCAAAACAGTTGATTTGGGTCTGGATTTTTGATCTTGGCGGCGGCGTTTAATACGCCGCCTTTATCAGGTCACTAGCCTTTTCAGCGATCATAATGGTGGGAGAGTTTGTGTTCCCCGAAGTGATGGTGGGCATGATAGATGCATCCACCACCCGAAGACCTTGTACCCCTCTGACACGCAATTCTGAATCCACGACAGAGCGGTCGTCGGTCCCCATGCGGGCTGTCCCGACCGGATGGAAAATCGTTGATGCGATGTTTCCGGCCCCTTCGGTCAACTCAGCGTCCGTTTGATACTGCGGACCGGGTTTGAACTCGATTGGCTGGTATTTTTGAAGCGGGCTCTGCTCCATGATTTTACGGGTTAGCCGGATCGCACGCGCTGCCGTCGCTCTGTCCCCTTCGGTTGACAGGTAGTTTGGCTGGATTTCCGGATGCACCTTCGGGTCGGGCGAGGTGATGCGGATGTGGCCGCGGCTTTCGGGGCGGAGGTGGCAAACGCTTGCGGTAATTGCGGGGAAGTCATGCGGATCCTGACCGAAAGCTTCGAGTGTGACGGGCTGAACGTGGTATTCAAGGTCGGGTGTCGACACGTTTTCGCTTGAATATGCAAATGCGCCAAGCTGGCTCGGCGCCATAGACATCGGGCCGGTTCGTTTGAAAAGGTATTCAAGGCCTATCTTTGCCTTACCCCAAAGGGTCGAGCTAAGGACGTTCAGTGTTTTGGCACCTTGAATTTTGTATGCGCACCGGATTTGAAGGTGGTCTTGCAGATTGCCCCCGACGTCTGGTGCATCGTGCAGGACATCAATTCCGTGTTCCTGCAGCAACGCTCCCGGACCGATACCCGACAATTGCAGCAGTTGAGGTGAACCAATAGAGCCGGAAGACAGGATCACCTCGCGTGTTGCGGATACCTTGGAGGGGGTTCCATTCCGCAGAAACTGGACACCACTAGCAGTTTTTCCGTCAAAAAGTATACGCTCTGCCTGAGCGTGGGTCATCACATCAAGGTTTGGTCTGTTTTTAGCAGGGCGGAGGAAACCTTTGGCCGTGCTCCACCGCCAGCCTTTGTTCTGGTTTACGTTGAAATAGCCGACCCCAAAATTGTTACCGCGATTAAAATCCGGAGTTTCAGGAATGCCAGCCGAAACGGCGGCGTCTTTCCACGCATCAAGGATTTCCCAGCTTAGCCGCTGTTTGTTTACTTTCCATTCGCCGCCGGTGCCATGATCCTCTGTTTCGCCCTCGTAGTAGTCTTCGGACTTCATGAAGTAAGGGAGCACGTCGTCCCATCCCCAGCCGGAATTTCCCATCTGACGCCAACCGTCATAGTCGGCGGCCTGACCGCGCAGGTAAAGCATCCCGTTTATCGAAGAACATCCGCCAAGAACCCGACCTCTGGGATAGATCAGTGAGCGACCGTTCAAGCCGTCACATGACGCGGTTGAGTACCCCCAATCGGTGCGCGGATTTCCTATGCAGTAAAGGTAACCGACAGGGATGTGAATCCAATGATAGTTGTCTTTCCCTCCCGCTTCCAAAAGTAGGACTCTCGTATCAGGGTCTTCGCTTAGACGATTTGCAAGTACACATCCCGCCGATCCGGCACCGACAATAACAAAGTCATAGGATCCATAGTCTTGCATTCTGTTAAGCCTCCTCCGCGCGAATGTTTCGTTTTTGGTCAGCAAGTAGCTGTCCACGACAAAGGTTAGCCTACTGACTTTTTGCAGATGCGCACTTTGTTTCTGAATTTGCTCACCTATCGTTTGTGTGGCTTCAAGTGGTCACCTTTTCTGAAACCGGAACGGTTCACGGCGCAGGGGGCGATGTTTTCTTGAACCGATCGGGAAAGTAGGCACATTGCATTGTGCAGAAAGTTCCGGAAACAGGTGAACACATCATCTGCAACCGGTAAGGTTCGCGAAAGGAGCGCAAAATGGCAAAACTCGTCTATATCCTCAACGGACCCAACCTGAACTTGCTTGGGAAACGTCAACCGGAAATATACGGCCACGAAACGCTCGACGATGTCGAGGCAGCCTGTGCGGCGGTCGCGAAAAATGAAGGGTTCGAGGTGAAGTTGCTTCAGTCGAACCACGAAGGCCAGATCGTTGACTGGATTCACGAAGCGCGTGAACAGGCAGCCGCTATTATCATCAACCCGGCTGCGTTCACCCACTATTCAATCGCTATCCTCGATGCGTTGAACACATTCGACGGGCCAGTAATCGAAGTGCATATTTCTCAGGTGCACAAACGCGAGGAGTTCCGCCACAAATCCTTTGTCAGCCTGCGGGCGGACGCGGTCATGGCAGGCTTTGGTACAAACGGGTACACCTTGGCGACGCGCCATGTGGCAACGTTGATCTGACTACGCGATTTCGGCGATGACACTTTGAATTTGCTCCCTCACCCATTTGTGCATGGGGGAGGCATGATTGCGCGCAGTCCAAACCAGTTTAATGGTGATCGGTGCCGGAACGGGGCAGTTCGAAATGCAAAGTCCCTTTCCGATCTGGCGCGACAAACGCTCTGGCACCGTCGCAACAAAATCGGTTCCTAGAACGAGGCTATCAATTGCTGCAGGGCTAGGAATCCGAATCGCAACTTTGAGTTCTTGGTTCTGCTTTTCGAGTTCCAGAATGTACTGTGATTTCCATTGGCCGCCATAGGTAACATAGACATGTTGCAGCGAAAGGTAATCTTTTAACGACAATGTCCTTCCAGCCATCGGGTGGTTGGGGTCCATCAGGCAAACGTACTGCTCGTCATATAGAAAGCGGGAATAGAACGCCGCTCCATACCGTTCAAAAGGTCCGATGAGTAGATCGGCGCTCGCATCAAGGAGCTTCTCATGGCCGTGATCTGCTGAATCGATGATTTCCAAAGAGATATTCGGAGCGGTTGCTTTTAAGGTTTGAACGATCTTCGGAATATAAAGGACTCGCTCATAATAGTTGCACGCGATGGTGAAACGACCGGACGTCGTGGACGGATCAAAGTCGACCGCTTTGGCCAGCATCGAAAAGTCCCTCAACAAGCGCTCAGCCTCCGGTACGATTTCCTCACATCGTGCAGTTGGCAAAAGCCGCCGTCCTTCGCGGACAAATAGCGGATCAGAGAAAATATGCCGAAGCTTGTCGATCGTGTAGCTGATTGCAGACTGGTTTAGGTCAAGAGACTCTGCCGTCTTGGTAAAAGAACCAAGCCGATACACCCGTGCTAAAACATTAAGTGCATGAAAATCAGTAGAAAATGGATCAGGTGCTTTGCTCATACCTACTTAATATCAAAAAATCAGATTTATACTATCAAATCCATCGTGTTGATTGATGGATGCCAACATGATGCTTTACCCGAAATAACCTTTGGGAGGAGGTGCGGATGTTAGACATCCCTGTGAATGAAACGGTCACTTTGGCCGATCTGACAAAAGATCCATATCCGATCTACAAAAAGATGCGGGCTGAAACACCTGTCGTTCGGGTGGCTCAGACCAACCGGATTTTTGTGACGAAAGCTGCGCTCACAAGCTGGATTAAAGAAACGCCGGAGATCTTTAGCTCCAACGATCCCATGACGCCTATGCATACAGCATTTCAGGCGCATACTTTGATGCGCAAAGACGGGGTAGAGCACCGCGCGGAACGTATGGCTATGCAACCTGCGTTTTCACCGAAAGTCATCAAGAGCGATTGGGGGCAACTCTACAAAGATATCGCTGAAGAGTATGTCGGCCGTTTGCCCAAAGGCGAAATCGTCGATCTGTATACCGATCTCTGTGCGCCAGTCGCTGCTCGTATTCTTGCTCACATGCTTGGTATGGAGGAAGCTTCAGACGAAGAAATGTGCCGCTGGTCTCAGGCTTTGATTGATGGCGCAGGGAACTTTGGTCGAGATCCTGCACTTTTTGCGCGTTCCGATGAAGCAAATGCAGAAATGAACGCCCTGTTCGAACGGGTTATTCCCCGTCACAAAGCAGAGCCGAATAACTCTGCGTTCTCGACCATGTTGAATGCGAAGAATCCCATTCCAATGAGCCAGATTTATGCGAACATTAAAATCGCGATCGGCGGTGCGATCAACGAACCCCGCGATGCTCTCGCGACCATCGTATATGGTCTGTTAACAAATCCTGACCAGTTCGAAGAAGTGAAGCGTACGGACGCTTGGTTGGATGCATTTGAAGAAGGTGTTCGCTGGGTCGCGCCTATTCAGGCCTCGGGGCGTCGCACTTTGGAAGATGTCGAAATCGGTGGAGTACTGGTGCCCAAGGGCGAAACCGTCATGACAATTCAAGCCTCTGCCAACCGTGACGAAGATATTTTCGAAGACGGTGAAAACTTTAATGTTTTCCGTGAAAAGCATCCTCATCAGGCTTTCGGTAGCGGACCGCATCATTGTGCAGGGTCTAATATCGCGCGCCGAACTCTTGGGGACGTGATGCTACCGCTTTTGTTCGACCGGTTCCCAAATATGGAATTGCCCGATCCGGATGCCGTCATCTGGACCGGTTTCGGCTTCCGCGGTCCGATCAATTTGCCTGTACGGCTGAACTAACAAATAAAAGGGGAGGAGACCCGAGATGGTCGAAATCACGTTCGTACAACCGGACGGCACGTCGAAAACCGTCAGTGCGAAAACTGGTGACAATGTCATGCAAACCGCGCGTAACGCGAGCATTCCCGGAATTGTCGGCGAATGCGGTGGTGCGATGATGTGCGCAACCTGCCACTGTTACGTGGATGACGAATGGGCCGGAGAGGCAACGACGCGGAACGATGGCGAAGAAGACATGCTCGACTGCGGTGAGGCAGAGGTAAAGGATACCTCGCGTCTGACCTGTCAGTTGATCGTTTCTGACGCGTTGGATGGTTTGGTTCTGCACGTACCTGAAGTCTGAACAAAAGATTACGGTACTTTCGAGGTGAATGTGCCGGATGGTTCTGAAAACGCGGGCCGGATATCCATGTGATATCCGGCCCGTTTGGGTCCCATCCACAGAAAACCGGATCCGTTTGTTGGAAAGACACCCAGCTTTGTTCGAAAAGTACCAAGGTTTGAAAATCCTGTCCATTCGCGCGGGATTGCCGGTCAACTAGAATTCAACCCAGCGAACATAGGGGAGAACACCAATGAAAACCCAAGTTGCCATTATCGGCGGCGGGCCATCCGGCCTGCTTTTGTCCCAGCTTTTGCTCCGCGAAGGCATTGAGACTGTCATCCTTGAACGTACGACTCGAAAGCACGTTTTGTCCCGCATCCGTGCCGGCATCATCGAAGAAGGTGCTGCGAACCTCCTGCGTCAGGCAGGTGTCGGAGAACGGATGGACAAAGAGGGCATCCCGCACGACGGATGCTATCTATCCGACGAAGACCAGATGGTTCATATCAGTTTCAAAGACCTGACCGGAACGCAGGTCATGGTGTACGGGCAAACGGAAATCACCCAAGATCTCTATGATGCTCAGGACGCGCTGGGGGCAACAATCCTGCACGAGGTATCCGATGTTTCCATCCACGACCTCGATCAGGAAGAATCCTATGTTGAGTTTACTCACGATGGTGAAAAGAAACGCCTGACTTGCCTGTATGTCGCCGGATGTGACGGATTCCATGGGGTGTCCCGAAAAACCATTCCGGAGTCGGTCCGCCAAGAATACGAACGCGTCTACCCCTTTGGATGGTTGGGGCTCTTGTCTGAAACTCCGCCAGTCAATGACGAACTGGTCTATTCCAACACCTCGCGTGGTTTTGCATTGGCGTCGATGCGGAATGCAAATCTGTCTCGTTACTATATTCAGGTGCCTTTGGCTGATTCAGTTGAGGACTGGTCGGACGAGGCATTCTGGGAAGAATTCAAACGCCGTTTGCCGAGCGATTTGGCTGAGAAGCTGGTTACCGGACCGTCCATAGAAAAGTCTATCGCGCCGCTCCGTTCGTTCGTTTCAGAACCTCTGCGGTGGGGAAATCTGTTCCTCGTCGGTGATGCCGCGCACATCGTTCCGCCGACTGGAGCGAAAGGGCTGAACCTTGCTGCATCGGACGTCTACTACCTGTTCAATGCGCTTGTTGAGCGTTTCAAAAATGGCAGCACGCAAGGGATTGAAGAGTATTCAGAGAAGGCTCTGTCGCGCATTTGGAAAGCAATGCACTTTAGCTGGCAGATGACGATGATGCTGCACCAGTTTGATGATGAAGATGCCTTTGCTGCACAGATGCGCAAGGCCACTCTGGATCACTTGGCAAAGTCCGAGACAGCTCGGAAAGACCTTGCAGAAAACTACATTGGGCTGCCGTACTAAATCGTCAATCAAAATAGTGCCAACGCCCCATATCGAGGCGTTGGCAGCGTTTGTTTAGAACAATACCGAAGGTAGCCAGGTGACCACTTCGGGAAAGACAAAGAGCAATGTGATGACGATCACCTGAAGGAACACAAACGGGATCGCGCCCTTGTAGATCATTCCAGTCGTCACATTCGATGGTGCGACACCCCGCAGATAGAACAAGGCAAAGCCGAACGGCGGGGTTAGGAAGCTCGTCTGCAAGTTCACACCAATCATCACACCGAGCCAGACCGGATCAACACCGAGCAATAGCAAGGTCGGAGCTGTGATCGGGAGCACGATAAAGATGATCTCGAATGTATCGAGGATGAACCCCAGAACGAACATTGTGAGCATGACAGCGATCATCGAACCGGTTGCACCACCCGGAATGTTCGACAGGAATTCATGAACCAGATCATCACCGCCCATTTGACGGAACACGACAGAAAACACCGATGCTCCGAACAGGATGATAAAGATCATCGACGTGATTTTGGCGGTATTCCGGACGGTGTGTAGGACCACTTCGAAATTCAGGCGGCCGCGGAGGATCGCCAGAACAGTCGCACCGACCGCACCGACCGAAGATGCTTCGGTTGGTGTTGCGATGCCGCCGAGGATCGAGCCGAGAACAGCAAGAATCAATAGGAGCGGCGGCACCAGAGCGGTCAGAATTTCGCGGAACAGGTGCTGGCGATCTTCGGGAGCGACAGGTGTCGCTGGGCAGCTTTGCGGATCGGTGACCGCCTTGAACAGGATGTAGCTGATATACACGGCAACGAGCAGCAGGCCCGGCAGGAACGCACCGGCAAACAGGTCGCCGACTGAAACCGCGCTCGGGGCGAAGTTGCCAAGGCTCATCTGAGCCTGACTGTGCATGCCTGCGATCATGTCACCCATGAAAATCAGAACGGTCGATGGCGGAATGATCTGACCCAAAGTACCCGAGGCGCAGATCGTACCACAGGCAAGTTTGGGGTCATATCCAGCGCGCATCATTGCGGGGAGAGAGATCAGACCCATGGTAACGACTGTCGCGCCGACAACGCCGGTGGACGCAGCTAATAGCGCGCCCACGATGACCACAGAAATACCCAGCCCACCGCGCATGTTGCCAAAGAGTTTGCCCATCGTGGTGAGCAGCTGTTCTGCGATATTCGATCGCTCCAGCATCACACCCATGAAAATGAACAGCGGTACGGCAACGAGCACTTCGTTCGTCATGTAGCCGGTGTAGCGTCCTGCCAGTGCACTGAAGTTCGAGAAATCGAAAACGCCAAGGAAATGACCGACCGTGCCGAAGATGATCGACGTGCCGGCTAGGGTCAGGGCGACCGGAAATCCGAGCATGAGCATTCCGATAACGCCGACAAACATCAGTCCGGCAAGGAGCTCTCCAATCAAAGCGAGGTCCATCAGACGAGGCCCTCCGTGTGTACTTCATATCGATAGTCTTCGGGGACGAGGTCCTCTCGGCCGCGAATGATAAGAATTGAACGGATCAGCATCGAGATACCTTGAAGCGCGATGAGAACGGCAAAGACGAGGATGAAGCCCTTAACCAGAAACAGACCGGGAGCACCACCGGGGTTTGCGGAACCTTCTTTCAGGCCCCAAGAACGTTCGACAAATTTCAGGCAGTAGAGCCAGACAATTGTCGTAAACGGCAGCAAAAAGACGATGACACCAACAAGATCCATCCATGCCTTTTTAACAGCGGATGCAGGACGGTAGAAAATATCGACCCTCACGTGATCGTCCGCATAAAGCGCATAAGCAGCAACGGCTGTGAACATCACGCCGTTCAGCCAAGGATACAGGTCTTGCATCCATAGACGGGTATTTGAAAAAACATAGCGTTCAACAACGACCCAGAAACAGACCAGAATGATCGCAACCGAAAGCCACGAAAAGATATTTCCGATCAAACGGTTCATCCCGTTGATCGTTCGCATGATGGCAGACAGCCCGTTCATCGGTGCCTCCTTTTGGCGTATCGTTTATGTGTATGAGGGCCCCGACAGTGTCGGAGCCCTCGAATTTCCAAGCTCTGACAGGAATCAGAGGCCGGAATAGTCCATGAAGCGCTGACGCGCGCTGACGAACGTCTGGTCGATGTTCTCGGTCCGTGTGCGCAGAAGCTGTAGCGAGTCAATGAAGCTGCGACCGACGCGACGGGTAAGTTCATCGTCAGAGCCAAGGACATTGCCCAGAACCTCTTTGGCCGAGGCGGCTGCGGCTTCCATGATGTCATCAGGGAAGGTGCTGTGAATCTGCACGCCATGTTCTTCAACCAGCGTTTTCAGGGCACGAGGGTCATTTGCATAGAAATCAGACGGAACCTGATCATACTCGGCCTGCGCAACGTCACGGATGATCGCCTGCAGGTTTGCGGGCAGTTCCTGATATTTCGCTTTATCGACAACAACTTCGGTCGCCAGACCCGGTTCGTTGAAGGACGAGGTGTAGTAGTGTTTGCACACCTGATAGAAGCCCAGAGCAAGGTCGTTGTACGGACCAACGAATTCGGCAGCGTCCAGCGCACCGGATTGTAGCGCTTGGAAAATCTCGCCACCGGCGAGGTTGGTTACCGAAGCTCCCATACCCTGCCAGACCTGACCACCAAGACCCGGTGTGCGGAAACGCAGACCCTGAATGTCGTCAAGGCCAGTCAGTTCATTGCGGAACCAACCGCCAGCCTGTGTGCCAGTGTCACCGGACAAAAAGCCCTGTACGCCGAACTGATCGTATACTTCGTCCCACAGCTCTTGACCGCCCATAAAACGGACCCAGGCGGCCAGTTCGCGCGAGGTCATGCCGAAAGGCACGCCGGTAAAGAACGACAAAGCGGTCGATTTGTTTTGCCAATAATAGGATGCACCGTGGCTCATTTCCGCGGTGCCATCGATGACAGCATCAAGAGACTGGAGAGGCGGAACCAGTTCGCCCGCAGAGTAAACTTCAACTGTCAGTTGACCGTCAGAGGCCGCAGTGATCCGGTCAGCCAGACGTTGTGCACCAACACCGAGCCCCGGAAAGTTCTTTGGCCAAGTCGTAACCATGCGCCATGTCATGCGCCCCTGTGCAACAGCCGGTGCGGCCAGAGTGGACGCAGCAACGGCAGCACCCCCAACAGTAGAAGTGCGTAAAAATGATCGACGATCCATTAATCCCTCCCAAGATTTTCTTTGGTATCCGTTGTTTCGGACGTGTCCATATTAATTGCATCAAATTCTGTCAGAGCAATCATTTTCTGATTTTTTGTATGTGCCTATTGAGGTTGAGTAGGCGTCAGAGCAGGATGGCGAAGCGTTTTTAAGAATTGAAGAGGGCGGCTCTTTGGTGGCGGTCGTAGTGGCGGTGATAGCAGGTCTTTTGGCCGGTGCATTGAATGCCGTCGCTGGGGGCGGGACATTTTTGTCATTCCCCGCGCTCGTCTGGATCGGGGTCCCTCCGGTTATGGCGAATGCGACCGCAACGTTGAGCGCGTTGCCCGGCTATCTTGGTAGCGCGTGGGCCTATCGCCACCAAGTCCGTTCCGGCAGCGGTCCACTTCAACTCAAAGAAATGCTGCTTGCCGCGGTCGCCGGTGGGTTTGTTGGCGCTTTGTTGCTCCTGATCACGTCACAAGAGCTGTTCGTTTTTATCGTACCGTGGCTTTTGCTTTTCGCGACGATCGCTTTTGCGGTGGGGCCGGTCGTCGTTCGTTGGCAGGTGTCGCAGGGTCGTAGTTTCCGTCGACCAGCAGCTCTTGCGCTTCTTGTTTCGGTTACGGTGTATGGGGGGTATTTCAACGGGGGGCTGGGAATCCTTCTGCTCGCGTTGTTCGGGCTGATAGGATTCACCAACTTGCACCACATGAACGGGTTGAAAAACCTTATGTCTGCGGTGCTGTCTATCGTGTCTGTTGCCACTTACATTGTCGCAGGTTTGATCGATTGGCCGTCCGCAATAATCCTTGGATGCGCAACAGCCGTAGGCGGAATAGTCGGCGCAAGGCTGGCCCAGCGGGTCACCAATGTTGCGATCCTCAGGTGGTTTATCGTCCTCGTCGGATTGTGCATGACGATAGTGTTTTTCGTGGCCTAAGGCATCGGCGGCGACGTGAATGATGCCTTCCACAAAGCCACAAACTGCTTGGTCGTGTTGCTATCAAGCGCGACCAACAGCGAGGGTGTGAGGGCGATGAAACGACGGTTGAGCGGCTGCAATCCGGTTTCTTCAGGATCATCAGAATAGATCAATCCAGATCGCGCAAGGATGCTTTGCCCCTCAGAGGATAGCAGGAAATCAAGGAACTGACCGGCCAGAAGTAGGTTCTGACTTTGTTTTGGAATGATAAAACCGCGTGACAGGAACAACGTGTAATCGCGAGGTAGCAAAACTCCAACATTCGCGGGGGCCGCGTTTTCGACATAGGAGCCAAGGACGTTGTAGGCGATCAGGGTTTTTCCTGATGATACTGACCGGATGATCTCTGACGAACAGCAGGTCGCAACAGCATTTGTCCGCGAAAAGCCTTCGAGGATTGCACCGAAGGTTGTCGCCTCAAGGCTGTCGCTGAATGCGAATAGATACCCAAGTCCCGAGGCTTCAATGTCGTAAGTTGCGATCTTACCTTGTAGAAATTCCGGTTGCTGTCGCATCAGGTCAAGAAGCTCGAACCGGCTCTGCGGGATTTGATCCGCGGTCAGATGTTCGGTGTTGTAGATGACGACTGCGGGTTCTTCGGTGATCCCCCAAAGCTCATCCCGCCAACGGCGGTTTTCGGGCAGGGCGGATGTGAGGTCCGACTGATAAGGTTGCGCGCAAGCCGTATTCACCAAATCCACCATGTGGTGGACTGCAGAGGAAAACACGACGTCAGCGACCGCTCCTTCGCCCCGACAACTCGCTTTGCTGATAGCAAAGAGGTCGTTTGACCCCCATTGTTCGTATGTCACACTTACATTGGGCGTAACTGAGAGGAACAATTCGATAGCGGGTTCAAGTATCGCAATATCCGTTGTTGATCTGAGGAGGAGTTTGTTGTCCCCACTTCCGTAATTTGCGGTCGCCTCTTGGGCGGATGCGGGAAGGGCCACGATGCAGAGCAAAATGATCGAAATGAGGCGCTGCATCAGGCAGGCCCTCCTGTCGCCAGCGGTAAGATCAGGGATGCGCGGAAACCGGTTGAGGTTTTTTCCATCTCGAACCGTCCGTCAAAAGCTTCGGCTACTGCAACGACAATCGATAAGCCAATTCCAGCGCTGTCTTCTTTGGAGGACGCAGTTCGAGTGAAACGTTTGCCGAGTTTCGGGGCAAGATCTGCATCCGGACCGGGACCGGAGTCTTCGACCCACAGAATGGCGTGGTTGCCAGAAATATCCGTTCCGATCCGTACAGGTGCGGTTCCGTGTTTCAGAGCATTGGTAAACAGGTTCTTGGCAGCCTGAGTGAGCGAAAATTCGTCGGCACGAACAAGAACTTCGTCTTCACCAATTACCAATTCGATGTCCGCTTGAGGTTGGATGATTTCGTGGTCGCGGGATTCCAGGATTTCCAAAGCGACATTTCGAAGATCAACGAGCGTTCGTGTCGCGCTGTCGGTTCTGTGTACGACCAAAGCGCGGGACAACAGCTGATCCAAAAGGGTTCCCAATGTTCGCGTGCGACGCACTAACCGGCCTAATGACACCTGCGCGTTTTCAGAATCCGGTTCTTCGACAATAGATTCCGCTTGAACGCGTATCGCCGTTACCGGAGTGCGCAACTGATGAGCCGTGTCCGAAATCAAGGTTCGCATCGCATCGATTTGCCGGTCCAGTCGTCCCATGAACCGATTGAGCGCACTGAGAGATACGCCGAGCTCTGTCGGTGCCCCCGTGACGTCGATCGGAGTGAGGTCATAAGGATCGCGCTTTAACAAATCGGTCGCGATGTTTTCCAAGGGTTGCATGGCAGAGCGAACAAGGAAGTAGCTGGCAAGCATAAGTACGAACGCAACAATTCCGACCGGAATCAATGCGTTCCTTGTGAGGTCAAGTGCCATTGCCTGACGTGCCCGAAGGGTTTGTCCGACAGTGACGGATACGACGCCCGACAAATCACGTTCTGCGAAACGTCGTGTGATAACAACAAAACGGGCAGTTTCGCCCTGCATGGAGCCATCGAAAAAAATGGGGCCGTTTGCTGTGACCACATTGTTCTGTGGGCTGGGCGTGTCTTCATAGCCGGTGATGAGTTCACCAGAAGGTCCCCTGACCGCGTAGGAAATCCTGTCATCCGGAGCTTGAGCCAACAAATCAAAAGCGGACACGGGAAGTTTAATGACCGCGACTCCGTCCTCGATCTGGATTGACTCTGCAATATCATGTGCAGCGCCTAGCAAAATCCGGTCATATGACTGACGTGCAGCTTCGGTTCCGTTTCGCCAAGAGGTTAACGCAACGAGGGCACCACCCAAAAGCATCAGAGCCAACACGACGAGCAAAACCCGTGAGACAAGGCTATGCGGGAGCCAGTAACGCGGCAACACTCTAGTCGTCATCAAGCCCAATCCTATAGCCGACCCCTCGTTGGGTCGCGATTGTGACCGGACTGTCGGAGAGCTTTTTGCGAAGGCGGGCAATATACAGTTCAATCGCATTCAATCCGACATCTGCGTCATTGAACGCAAATAGCCCGTCATAGAGCCTCTCTTTGCTAAGATACTGACCGCTATGACGCATGAGCAGACCGAGCAGAGCTGTCTCGCGTCGCGTCAGGGTCAGGCGCTTGTCATTAAGAAATGCGCTCGATTGCGATGGAAGATAGGTCAACGGGCCGAGCTTGATTTCGTCCCCTTTGCTGTCAGCTTCACGTCGGAAGAGTGCACGCAAGCGGGCTTCTAGTTCGCGTTGGTCGAAAGGTTTGACAAGATAATCATCCGCCCCAAGGTCGAGCGCACCGACGCGATCATCGACTGATCCAAGTGCAGTAAGCATCAGGACCGGAGTACGATCCCCTTCATTGCGAATGCGACGGAGTAAATCGGTGCCGCTTCCATCTGGTAAATTGATATCTAGTATCAATGCGTCATAGTTTTGTACGGCTAAATGATCTTTAGCTTCGGTGACATTCGCGGCCAGATCGCAGGCAATACCTGATCGAGAGAGACGAGAGACAACGGTCTCTGCCAGATCGGTCGCGTCTTCGACCATCAGCACTCGCATATGCTTCTTCTCCTCTCTCACCTCTGTGTCACGCAACATTTTCGCGTGGTGACAGGTTGGTGACAGGTTGCTCCCTTACTCCATATCATTAACCCGTGATGAGGACGCGGGGCAATTGGGCGCATAACCTGTTTTAACAGGAACGCGCTTTTGACTGGAGGATACTATGTCATTCAAAGCAACCCGCCTGACTGTGGCGGCTGTACTCTTGGGCGCTTCCGCCCTTTCCGTTTCCGCCGAAGGTTTCACTTTTGAGAACCCCGAGTGTATCGCACCCGCAAACCCGGGTGGTGGTTGGGACTTTACCTGCCGTCAGGTTGGTAAGTCGCTTCAGGATCTTGGCCTGATCGATCAGACCATGCAGGTCGTAAACCTCGCCGGTGGCGGCGGTGGCGTTGCATTCGCCGAAGTCGTGAACAAACGTGGTGATGACAACGATCTTATCGTTGCTGCATCGTCTGCAACTGCGACCCGTCTGGCGCAGGGTGCCTATCCGGGCAACACAATGGATCAGGTTCGCTGGGTCGCTTCGATCGGCGCTGACTACGGCGTGATTGCTGTTGCAGCTGACAGCGAAATTGATGACCTGCCGGAACTGCTCGACATGATCAAAAACGATCCGTCGACCGTATCGGTTGCTGGTGGTTCTGCTGTTGGTGGCTGGGACCACCTGAAAGTTCTGATCGCAGCAAATGCATACGGCATCGACGACGTGCGTTCGGTTAAGTACATCGCGTTTGACGGTGGTGGCGAAGCTGTGACCCAGCTGCTGGCTGGCTCGGTTCAGGCATTCACCGGTGACATCTCCGAAGCAAAAGGCTTCGTTGACTCCGGCGATATCCGCGTACTGGCGATTCTGTCTCCGGAACGTCTGCCCGGTGAATTCAGCGTCTTCCCGACCGCAATCGAACAGGGCGTAGAAGCGATCGGTGCAAACTGGCGTGGTTTCTACGCTCCGGCGAACATGTCCGATGAAGCATACGATGCTTGGGTTGCTGATATCGCTGAACTCTATGCAACCGATGAGTGGAAAGAGGTCATGGCCGCAAACGGTCTGGCCCCGCTTGATCTGCAAGGCGCTGCTTTCGAAGAATTCGTTGGCAACTCCGTTTCGCAGATCCAGCAGATTTCCCGCGAAATCGGTATCATCCAGTAATCTGGACGTAAGAGCCTCCCCAAGGCGTCGCATCTTGTGTGCGGCGCCTTTTTTGAAAACTCTCGTCGCCAAAGGAGATCGCTATGAGTGATCGTATTTTCGGCGTCATCGGTGTCCTTCTTGCGATCGGATTTGCAGTTGCTGCATTCCAGATCCAAGAGAGCTTCCTTTCTGATGCCGTTGGCCCCAAAGCTTTCCCGCTTATCATTGCCGTGATCCTCGGTTTGTCGAGCGCGGCTATTGCCCTCAAACCGGACGCAGAGCCTGACTGGCCCGTCCTTGGTCGTTTGGTTGAAGTTGGTGCCGCCGTCGTTGTGATGGTGCTCTATGCAGAACTCTTGCCTGTCGTCGGGTTTGTGATCGCTACGGCTGTTGCAGCAACCTATCTGGCATGGCGTCTGGGCTCGACCGTCCTTGGTTCATTGATGACGGGCGTCGGAACGTCACTCGGCATCTATGTTGTGTTCCACCTCGTCCTCGGACTGTCGCTCGCGCGCGGCCCGCTCGGGTTTTAAGGGAGACTGACAATGGAAATGCTTTCTCAACTTGGCGACGGTTTCGCAATTGCCCTCACGTGGCAGAACCTGTTGCTAGCCCTTCTGGGGTGCTTTCTTGGCACCATCATGGGCGCTCTTCCGGGGCTTGGACCGTCGAACGGTGTGGCGATCTTGATCCCGCTGGCCTTCACTCTCGGGCTAGGCGCTACGCCCTCTTTGATCTTGTTGACCTCGGTCTACTACGGGGCAATGTACGGTGGCCGGATTTCGTCCATCCTTCTCAACATTCCGGGTGATGAACCTGCGATGATGACCTGTCTGGACGGGCACCCGATGGCGAAAAAGGGAATGGCAGGCGAAGCCCTGTCGCTCTCAGGTATTGCCTCCTTTGTCGGTGCGTTCCTAGCAACATGGGGCCTGATCCTGCTTGCGCCACAGCTCGTTAAAATCGCGCTTCTTTTTGGCCCGGCCGAATATTTTGCCCTGTTTGCATTGGCGTTCATGACGCTCGGCGGCGTTTCGTCGACCAATCAGGCAAAGTCAGCATTTGCTGCCGCTCTTGGTCTCGCATTCGCGATGATCGGGGTGGATACCCAGACCGGTGTGCCGCGCTTCACCTTTGGCGAAGTCCACCTCTATGACGGCCTAGACTTCCTCGTTGCAATCGTTGGCCTCTTTGCCTTGTCCGAAGTGTTTATCTTCCTAGAAACCCGTCACGGCCAAGCCGATGCGGAAGGAAAGAAAATCACCGTTGGGCGACTGACGCCGACTTGGGCGATGCTCAAATCCTGTACGCCGACAATGCTACGGACGTCCTTGCTTGGCTTCCTTGCCGGTGTTCTTCCTGGTGCTGGCGCGTCGCTGGGGTCGTTCATCAGCTATTCGATGGAAAAGCGACTGGTTGATAAGGAAAACACCTTTGGAACCGGTGACCCTCGCGGTGTTGCAGCTCCTGAAGCAGGTAACAACGCTGCTGCAGGTGGTGCGCTTGTTCCGATGCTGGCGCTGGGTGTTCCGGGTTCCGGTACCACCGCCGTTTTGTTGGCCGTTCTACTGTCGCTGAACATCACGCCAGGTCCGTTGCTGTTCACGCAAAACCCTGACGTCGTCTGGGGGCTGATTGCAGCACTGTTCATCGCCAACTTCATGTTGCTTGCCATGAACATCCCGATGGTCAGCTTGTTCACTCGTGTTCTGATGGTTCCGCCACGCGTATTGATGCCGATCGTTGCGATGGTTTCTTTCGTCGGGATCTACGGAATTTCGGGTTCCAGCTTTGACCTGTTGGTAATGATTGGCTTCGGTGTTCTGGGTTGGGTCCTTCGGAAGCTTGATGTGCCTCTGGTGCCGATCATTCTGGGGACGCTCCTTGGGAACTCGATGGAAAACAACCTCCGCCGCGCGATCACCATCGACAATGGCAACTGGGGAACCCTGATTGATAGCCCGCTTGCCATCCTGCTTTGGGCAATCGCGATTATCGGTTTCATTCTGCCGCTGATTATTGGCCGCAAGGTCAAAGCCAAAATGCACGAACGTCGTGATGAAGAAGGTGCCATTTCCGACTGATTCAGATGTGAGGCTTCTAAATAAAACCGCCCGTAGCCGATGCTACGGGCGGTTTTTTAATGTTTAGTCAAAAAATACGCTGCGTTCTCGCGCTTCTTCCTTGGCGTAGGAGGAGCACCCCTTTATGCCTTGGGTATCGAATTACACAGCACACCCTGTTTTTCGGGGTGCATATTCTGCAATGGAGTATGTTTATGACCGTTGACGCAAAGTCCGGCTTACGAACCGGCACCGATCATCAGGTGCCCGCCACGACGCAAGGCCTGCATGCTTTTGCGCGAAACGAAGGCTGCCACCTTGATCTGACGATGTTCGAAGGTCATGCCGTAAACCTCAGCGCGACCGAGCGTAGAGCTGCGACCATAGGTACGCGCAGGTCTGTTAAAAAAGCCCATCAGGCTGCGTGGTTGGTTAACGCAATCGGCATGATCGACCTGACGACATTGGCGGGTGATGACACACGCGAACGTGTCCGACGTCTGTGCGCCAAAGCGGCGCAACCCCTTGCCCCACATCTGAAATCTGCACTGGGTTTGGATGGAAAAAGGCTGACAACCGGCGCAGTTTGCGTCTATCCAACGATGGTGCCCCACGCGGTCGAAGCCCTTGATGGGACGGGTATTCCGGTGGCCTCAGTAGCAACCGGTTTTCCCGCGGGTCTGATGCCAATGAACCTGCGTCTGGAAGAGATCAAATACGCTGTGGCCCAAGGTGCACGCGAGATTGATATAGTCATCACCCGTGAGCACGTGCTCAAGGAAAACTGGCAAGCGCTCTATGACGAAATTGCTGCAATGCGGGACGCCTGTGGCGAAGCACACCTGAAAACGATCCTTGCCACCGGTGAATTGCGCACCCTGCGCAATGTCTACGCTGCTTCAATGGTTGCCATGCAAGCCGGAGCGGATTTCATCAAAACCTCGACCGGTAAAGAGGGTGTAAACGCGACGTTGCCGGTATCTCTGACCATGGTTCGCGCCCTGCGTGACTACGGCGAAGAAACTGGATTCAAGATCGGGTTCAAGCCTGCCGGCGGTATCAAATCCGCCAAAGAAGCCATCGCATGGCAAATCCTGATGAAAGAGGAAATGGGCCGTGAGTGGTTGAACCCAGATCTGTTCCGCTTTGGTGCTTCGTCCATGTTGGGCGACATCGAACGACAAATCGAACATTATGTTACGGGGCGGTATTCGGCCTCTAACCGGCACGCGATTGCGTAAGAGAGAACCCAGATGACCGATATCAGCACTCTGATGGATAACATGGATTACGGCGTGGCCCCCGAAGACACAAAGATCGTTCGCAAATGGCTGGATGATCATGCAGACGGCTTTGGGCATTTCATTAACGGCGAATTTACCAAGGTTGGTCAGACGTTTGAGGTCTCTGACCCTGCGGCTGGCAAGGTGATTGCCAAAGTCACTCAAGGCACTGAGGCCGATGTCGATGCAGCCGTCGCTGCCGCACGCAAGGCGCAACCGAAATGGGCAAAACTGTCCGGTCACGAACGGGCGAAACATTTGTACGCCTTGGCGCGGCACATCCAACAGCACGCTCGGTTCCTTTCGGTGTTGGAAACTATCGACAACGGTAAACCGATCCGTGAAAGCCGCGATATCGACATTCCATTGGTCGCGCGACATTTCTATCACCATGCCGGTTGGGCCGAAATTTTGGCGGACGAATTCCCGAATTCTGTACCGGTGGGCGTCTGCGGTCAGGTGATCCCCTGGAACTTCCCGCTGCTGATGCTCGCATGGAAAATCGCACCCGCGTTGGCTGCCGGTAACACCGTGGTTCTGAAACCCGCCTCCACCACTCCCATGATGGGATGGTTGTACATGGAGATCGTGCGGGAAGCCGGTCTTCCCGGCGGGGTG